>PMPH01000103.1:0-9591 GCA_003161045.1 Acidobacteriaceae bacterium | reverse complement strand
TTCACGCCAAGCTGAAGAGGGGGCTTGCGGTTTTGGCCACCATCGGCGCCACGGCTCCGTTCGTCGGCCTCTTCGGCACCGTCGTCGGCATTCTGAACGCCTTCCAGCAGATCGCCACCCAGAAGACCTCGGGCATCGGCGCGGTTGCCGGCGGCATTTCGGAAGCCCTGGTTACCACGGCCTTTGGCCTGCTGGTCGCCATCCCGGCCGTGATGGCCTTCAACTACTTTACCGGGCGTGTCGAAAGCTTCGACGTGGAGATGGACAACTCCTCCAGCGAACTGATCGACTACTTCATCAAGCAGGGCCACAGGCGCTAAGCGAGCGGCGAGAGCGGGAGCTGCGGCGAGCGGCAGAGCGATCAGGCTCTGCCTCCTGCCGGTTCCGGCCAGGCGCCCGCCAGGTGGTTCTCAAGCAATGCCGGAAGCCATCCGGAATATAAACACAGTGGCAGGGAGTCCTAGCTATGGGAATCGCGGTTCGTGACGAAGGTCATAAAGTAAGTTCGAACATCAATGTCACCCCGATGGTGGACGTGATGCTGGTGCTGTTGATCATTTTCATGGTCATCACCCCCATGCTCCAGAACAAGGTCTCCGTCGATATGGCCAAAGTGAATAATCCCACCGCCATGCCGGACGCCGACAAGGAAGACGCCATCGTGGTGGCCATCACCCGGGACGGAGGGGTGTTCCTGGGGCAAAACAAGACCGCCATCAGTGAGCTGGGCGCGCAGGTTCGCGACAAGCTGGCTGATAAGCCTGGCAAGACGATCTATATCCGCGCCGATGCCCGCGCACAGTACCGGGCGGTGGAAGACGCCATCGATGCGGTGCGCACCGCCGGCGTGGAAGATGTGGGCTTGTTGACGCAGAAGCGCGAAGGCGGCAATCTGGCGGGTGGCGAATAGCTTTTCTGGCGCAGTTTTTTAACGATTTGAGCAAACGAGGAGTTTAAAGCCATGGCAATGCACATGGGAGGCGGGGGAAGGTATTCGTCCGACATCAATGTTACGCCGATGATTGACGTTCTTCTGGTGCTGCTGATCATCTTCATGGTCATCGTGCCGGTCACGCCCAAGGGCCTGGACGCGCTGGTGCCCCAGCCGCCCAAGAGTCCGGAACAGAATCAGCAGCAGAACGACCGCACCATCGTGGTGCAGGTGCTGCATCGCGCTGGCGGGGCTCCGGAGTACAAGATCAACGAAACGGAAGTGAACAAGGTCGAGTTGCTGCCGAAGCTGACCGAGATCTACTCCAATCGCGCCGAGCGCATCATGTTCGTCAAGGGCGACGACAATCTGGATTTCCGCTATATCGCCGAGGTCATCGATATTGGCCACGCCGCGAATGTGGATCACATCGGGTTGATGACGCCCAGGATTCTGGCGGGCCAGTAGCCGTTGGTTGCCGGGCCGCCATCTGGCAAGTAAGGGCGCGCGCAAGCGGCTAGCGCTGGTTCTGTGAGCAGTTCAGACGGTCTTCAGGATGGGCGCCAGCCGCGGCTGCAAGAGGCGGCGCCGAGAGTTCGGACAGGGCGGCTGGGAAGGCTCGGGATTCCCTGCGCATTTCAGGGTTGCCGCTCCCCTGGGAGGCGGTTTATTGGGCCAGCGACGGGAGTGCAAACTTGCCAGCCCGGTTTTGGCGCCTCCCGCCCGTGGCCAACTGCAGTTGAGATTCCAGGCACACGGCTGATAGTCTGCCGCCTGTAGGAGAAGGATACGAAGATGAATGGACCCGCACGAATTACGGCGCTCGCGGTAACCTTGGCCGGCATGGTGCTTTCCATCAGCGGGTGCAACCGCCTCCAAGCCCGTGACCAGTTGAACAAGGGAGTGGAGGCGTACAAGAGCTCTCACTACGAAGAGGCGATCGACCACTTTCAGAAGGCTACCGAACTCGACCCAAGCCTGCCCACGGCGAAGAGCTACCTGGCCACCGCCCTGGCTCAGAACGTGGTGCCCGGACTGGATACGCCGGACAACCTGAAGACCGCGCAGCAGGCCATCGGCATCTTCCAGCAGGTTCTGGTCAAGGACCCCAAGGATGTGAACAGCCTGAAGCAGATCGGGGGGATTTATTACAGCATCAAGAAGCTGGAAGACGCCAAGGAGTGGCAGAAGAGGGTTCTGGCCGTGGACCCCAAGGATCCAGAGGCGGCCTACTGGGTGGGCATGATCGACTGGACCGAGGCGCACGAGAACACACTGAAGGCTCTGCAGCCGGCTGGCCTCAGGGATGATGGCGAAGGCAACGTCAAGGCGCCCAAAAAGATTTTGGCGACGATCAGGGCGGAGAATGCCCCGCTGGTCGACGAAGGCCTGCGCTATCTGAACCAGGCAGTGGCGAACCGGGCCAACTACGACGACGCCATGGCCTACCTGAACCTGATCTACCGGCGCAAGGCCGATGTGGACTACGGCAACGCCGCGGCGGTCAAGGACGACCTCGCCAAGGCCGACGATTGGCGCACCAAGGCGATGGGTACACGCAAGGCCAATGAAGAGAAAAAGGACGCGGGGCCGGGCGGCATTACCATGGATGCGAGTGGCAACATGAAGTAAGCCGCGAGATTCACGCAGATGCGCAAACGGCCCCCGCCACTGGCGGAGGCCGTTTGTGCGTACGCATCTCGAATTCCTCTCCTCTGCAACTTCAAGCGGGAGCGGGCTCAAGGCCGTTCGGCAGCTCGGGAAGTCCCTGCTCTCCGCTGGAAGGAAGCAGTTTGCCTCCTCAAAAGCCGCGCGGTTTCAGATAGCGCGCATTTTGCGCGGCCTTGAAAGGCCAAGCTGCGGCTCCTAGAGTGGTCCTCCAGTTCGCATAGGGTTACTGGTGGCGTGGAAGGTGGCTTTTACTTCCACCCCAGCGACGAAGACCTGTCGCCGGGGACCCCGGGGACCACCCCAGCGACCCCGGAAAAGAAAAAGCCACTCAGCAGTGATGGTTTCCCTCTACACAACTGGAGAACCGCTCTATCTGGGGAACTGCTCTATCGCGCGCCCTGCTTGAGAATCTGCTCGGCAAAGTAGTTGTGGACCTTGGCCTCGTCGTGGAGCATCTCGAAGTAGGCGTTTTTGAGCAGTTGCGCCTGTCCATCGCGCAGGCCCTGGCGGATGGCCTGCTGCACGCGCGGATCGTTCAGCTCGCGCTGTCCAGCCGGCTCCCGCGCCAGCAGCTTGTAGATCGCATAGCCGATGGCGTGGTGGCTGGGGCCGGGGCCGTCGTAGACGGCGATGACCTCGGTGATCTGGCCCGGCTTGAGCTTGCCGATGGCGTTGTAGACGTCTGGGTCGCCGCGCAGTTGCGACTCCGGTATGAAGCCCATGTCGCCGCCATTGGAGCTGGTGTTGGGATTCTCGGAGAAGTTCATGGCCACGGCGCCGAAGTCCTCGCCGCTTTCCAGGCGATTGTGCAGCGCTTGGATCTTCTTTTTCGCGTCGGCGTCGCCGGAGGCCTTGTTGTTCTGCAGGTTGCCGGCCTGCTGCGCGGGGCCGCTGGTGACGGTGATCTCGGCCAGGTGATACTGCGGCTCGATCAGGTTGAACTCCGCCTTGTGGGCCGCGTAGTAGCTGCTGATCTCGGCGTCGGTGATGTTGATCTTCGACTCGATCTCCTTGTTGAGCAGCTTGGTCTTGGTCAGCGAACGGCGCAGGTCACGGCGCAGGTCTTCCACGGTGATGTTGCGTGCCTTGAGCTGGTTGTCCCACTCTTCCTGCGTGTAGGGCGCCTTCATCTCGGTCAGCTTGGCGTTCACGTCCTCATAGCTGGCGGCCAGGTTGAGCTTGGCCGCGCGCTGCCAGAGGATCTCGTCTTCGATCATCTGGTGCAGAATGTTGAGGCGAACGATGCCGGCCTGCTCGGGAGTGGGCTGCTGCTGGCTGTCGCTCATACTGGCTTTGTAATACTTTTCCAGGTCCGAGCGCAGAATATCCTTACCGTTGACCGTCGCCATCACGTCCGGCGAGGGAGAATGGTGGCAGCCGCTTACGGCGGCCAGCAGGGTTGCTCCACAAAGAACAAGGACAGCCAAATGGTAAGGCGCGCGGCGAAAAGCTACAATTTGCAACCTGATTTCTCCTCTGGGGGCCGAAAATCCCTCCATATCAAGGATAAATCCCCGAGCCGGTCTGGCGGTATGGAATTTCATAGGCGCGGCTGGGGACTGATTCACCATGGCTGGAATGCGGGCTTCGTGCGATCCCACCCTAGCCGCAAAAACAAAAACGCGGCGAGGATGGGGCACCTAGACCTAACACCATCAGTGAAAACATTCTAGTTCGACTTCGCTGCGCTTTGCTCAGAATGACGAACGAGTGTCAGGCACCCGTAGTGGAGGCGAAAGAGTGAGCGCCGGAGAGCTACTTGCCAGTCCCGGAAGGCTTCGCAGGCGCAGCCGGTGCAGGCGCGGCGGGCAGCGTGGGCGGTGGTTCGACTCCGGCGGCGCGCAGGGCGCGGTCGATCACCATCCAGACCTGCTCCTGGGGCAGGGCTCCGTCGATGCGCTCGCCATCGATAAAAAGCGCCGGGGTTCCTTCCACCTTCAGCGACTCCGCCTCTTTCATCGAGGCGCGCACCTGGGTCTCATCCTGTTTGGCGAGACAGGCGTCGAGCCGGGCGCCGTCGAGCTCGCCTAGCGTGGCTTCCTGACGGGCGATGCGGTCCAGCGCGGCGAAACTCTTGGCGATGTCCCGCTCCTCGCCGTTGATCTGCTGCCCGTGGGAGTGGATGTAATCCACGAAAGTCCAGTAGACCTCGCCGCTCTGCGCTCCCAGGCAGTTGGCGTCCACGGCGGCGTGCATGGCCCAGGGATGAATCTCGACCAGCGGGTCGTCCTTGTAGATGAAGCGCACCGTGTCTTTGTAGTGGTCCAGGGTGGCCGGAAAGAGCGTTTGGTGCATGCGGGCGCAGTAGGGGCACTCGAGATCGTCGAAGTTGATGACCGTGACCTTGGCCGCGGGATTGCCGCGGATGGGACGGCCGGCCACGCCGATCGAGAAGAGCGGGTCGTGGGCCAGGTCGAACTTCTCCAGGCGGGCCAGCGTCTTGCCGTCGGTCGAAATCAGGAAATCGACCACCGTGTGGTGGGCGCCCTGCGAGAGCGTGACGGGCAGTGTGTCATAGCCGGGAAGCTGGCTCGGCTGACGCGGGCCGAGGGCCACGTCGAAGTCCTGCGGCACGTTGAACTGAGAGCGGACCATGACCTCGATGCGGCGGTTCAGCGCCGGGTCCGGGGCCTGCGAGGCAGGTTGGGCTTTGCAGCCCACGGCCAGGCCCAACGCGAGCAGGCCAGCTAGAAAGTGAATGCGTGACAAAGGCGAGTCCTCTCAGAAAAGGATACCCCAGCGGGGGTGAAGACGGGCCAGATGCAGGATTGCCGTGGAGCTGCGCAATAGGCGTGGGAGAGCGAGGAAGCCAACCGCATCGGCTCGGAAATGCGGTAGAGAGCCTAATACACCGGCGGCAGGTTGGGGTCGGGGAAGGCCGAGTTGGAGCGGCGAACATCGCCCACCGAACCAAAGTTGGCCAGGGTGAAGCTGTAGAGGTACTGGGTCTCGTTGCGGACCGAGCCGAGATCGAAGCGCCGGTAACCGAAGGTCAGGCCGCAGCAGTCCCAGTTGTAGACGGCCTGCACCCCGGCGTACTGCAGTGCGCCATGGACGAAGTCGTAGCCGCCGTTGGCACCCAAGTTGAAGCCGTGGCCGCTCTGCTTGCCAATGGCGAGGAAGGGCTGGAGCTGCTGACTCTTGATGGTGGAGGCGCTGCCGCCGTTCTCGTCGACGGCGTTGAGCATCGCCTGGCCCAGGCCGATGGTAGTGCGGCCCCAACTGTAGCCGGCATAGAGGCTGTCAGCGCTGATCCGTCCGGCCTTGGGGTCGTAGTCCAGATCCCACTGAATGCGCAGATTGTCGATGGCCTCGAAACGCAGCCGCGAGGTAATGGGCGATAGATTGCGCGGCGAGGTGAGGAAGGCAATTCCGCTCAGGTCCAGCGTGGAATCGAAGACGTTGCGCCGGCCGGGGATCAGCGCCCCGCCGAAGCTGGGGTCGATGAAGAATTTTTGCGCAATCTGCCAACTGGCCCACTCGCGGGGCTGGCCCTGTTTGTCCAGCTTGTCGGGGCAGCCGCCCGGCGCGGCGGCTGCGTCCTGGCCCGTGCAGGGCTGGCTGCTGGCCGGGCGCAAATAAAAGCGCTGGGTGAGCGAGTAGCCCACTTCGTTGGTGTCGGTGGCGATGTCGGTGGTGTCGACCAGGAGCACATTTCGCGCTTGGGCGCCGATGCCGGAGACGTAACGGTAGGTGAACTCCGGCTCGATGACGTGGCGCAACTCGCGGTTCCAGCGGGTGAGCGTGAAATCCCGCTCCAGGGCCGGAGGGCGCAGATCCACCGAGGCTTCAAAATCGGTCCGGTTGAGCGGATCGTGGCTGATGGTGGGCGTGCCGCCGTTGGCGCCGGGCAGATCCGGGGTCTGGCTGATGGTGTAAGCGGTCTCGCGCAGCGCGACCTCGGGAGCCACGCTCCAGCCGCCGGCCGTGAACGGTAGCGAGAGGTGCGGATAGAAGTCGACGCGGCCCACATTGCGGGCATGGAAGCCGGGTTCGGCGCGGCCCAGGTAGCCGAGCGACGATCCCATCCCCCAGTAGAGCGGGGACGGGCCCAGCGGCCGGTCGAGCACGTCGAAGCGCAGGCCGGGCAGGTGAAGAATCTTCGCCGCGTCGCCATCGGTGGAACTGGCGAAGGTCTCAAAACGGCCCATCGAGACCGAGGGGACGAAGCCATTGTGCGCGTGGGTGAGCGAGACGTTGCTCTGCACCTCAGAGTTGACGGCCTGCGAGTAGTTGTCGTTGAAGACCAGCCGGTAGACGTAGCAGGAAAGGTATTCTACGTTGCCGGCCAGGTGCGTCTCGGGTCCGAAATCCTTGCGGCCAAGAGCATTGATGTCCACGCCGCCCTGGTTGATCAGTCCGTTGCTGGCCGGGTGCGGAAGGCAGTCGGCGGTGGGGGTGGTTGAGGGCGCGGGCACAAAGCCGCGATCCAGCAAGGCATTGCCGCGCACCGTCAGGTGATCGAGCCCGTGGCCTTTGTAGCGGAAGTCGCCATTGGGCGCCCAGCCGCGCTTCGAGTAGTAATCCGAGCCGACGATCATGTCCATGCTGCGGTTGATTGCCCAGTAGAATTGCTCGCCAAAGGTGTAGCCCCTGATCGACGATCCGGTGCTCACGATGGGGATCAGAAATCCGCTCTCGCGGCCCGTCTCGTCCACCGGATGGCGCAGGTAGGGCAGGTAAAAGATGGGAACGCCGAGAAATTTGAAAAAGGCGTTGGAGGTGGAGGCCTTGCCGTCCTGCAGCTTGATGGCCCGGGAGATCACCTGCCAGTCCGGATGGGGCAGACGGCAGTTGGTCATCGTGCCGTCGATGATTTTGTAGTGCCCCTCGCTGGTCTCCAGCACCACTCTGCCGGTAAAGAAGAAGGGATTGGTCGTGGAATAGACCGTCGTGCGGCCCAGGGTGCGAATTCCCTGCGAGCCGTGCACATTGAAATAGCGCGCGGTGTGCGCATTCAGCTGCATCTGGCCGCGCGAGGCGTTGATGAGCACGTCGTTGGGTCCGCCGGCAACCTGCAGGTTGCCCTCCGCCTCCAATTCCGTGGTGGACTGATGGTAGACGACCTTATCGGCGCGCAGAATGTAGCCGCGATAGTGGACCACCACCGCGCCGGTGAGCGTCCAGGTGTCGCCCTGGCGGCTCTGGCTCTGGGCCTCCCATTCGACCGGAACGCCGCTTGCGGGTGCTGGCTCCGGTTCGGCCACGGGCAGAATCTCCTGGCCGGGATCGTCGGGCAGCGAGGGCGCAAGCCCGTCGGCGGAGCTGCTTTGGGAGGGGTCGTCCGTAGTGGGCGTACTGGCCTGGCTGGCCTCTTGCGCCGCCGCGGGTGCCGCATTGGTCAACGCCTGCCCCCTAACTAATAGGTGACAGAGGGCTATCATCGTGATAAACAGTAAAGTGCGAGGACGCATTACGGGGCCAAGGCCAGCATAGCAAAATCGGCCGCCTTGCAGGTAAGATGCGCCGTGCAGTTTTTGGCGGCAGGCAAGAATCAAATGGTTTCGGTTGCGCCCGGATTCCCCGCATCCGGGGCGCGTTTTTGCATTTTCACGCAATCCGCCTCTCTTTTGAAAGCAATGTCCGAAAGCCCCGGCCGCAGCGGGCTTCGCGGACCGGAACGGCCGCCCTGTTGGCCTGATGAATTGGCCCGGAGGGTGCGTCAGAAGGGAAACTGGAGCCTTGAGCAGATCATCAAGCCAACCGACGCCCGCAACCCCCTGGAAGCAGGAGGTGAACCAGCGCCTTGCCGCCCACAAAAGCCGCAAAGGTTTGTCCACGGCTGAGTCCGCCGCACCCGCCCAGCCTCAGGTTGCCGCCAGCAGCCGCGCCGCCCAGGCCGCCGCTCGCGTGGCCGCGCGTTATGCTCAGGCGCCCAGCTACAGCCAGATGCAGGCCGCCGAAGCCCGCGCCGCGCTGCGCACGGCCGAGATTGCCACGCAGGCAGCTTTGGATGCAAATGTCGCCGCTCAGGCCGCGCTGGCAGGCTTCGAGGCTGCCTCCGCCAACTCATTTTCATATGAGCCAGCCGCCGCTCAGGACAGGGCACCGGAGCCGCTCCGGACGCAGGCCACTTGGGAGCCAGTTGCGGAGCCCGCCGCCGCGCCGGCTCAGACCGAGGTACAGCGCCCGCTCCAAGACTCATTCCAGAACTCATTTCGGGCCCCAATTCGGGCTTCGGAAAGCGAAACTCCTCCCACCCGCCACGAGCAGGATTTTGCCTTGCGCCCCCCGGCCGCGACCCGTGCGTCGCAGCCGTCAGAGGGCTTCACATCTTCGGCCGAAGACCAGTGGGAGCAGCCAGCGGCCCCCCCTGGAGAGCTTTGGGGCAGCGAAGCCGAAGCCATTGAGCCAGTCGAGCCGGATCTGCCCATTCACGCCAACCTCATCGAGTTTCCGCGCGAACTGGTCGCCACCCGCAAAATTCGTCCGCGGCTGGCCGAGGGAGCTTACGCCAATGCGGATGCGGAGCGGCAGTTGAGCATCTTCGAGGTGGACCCCGGCACCATCTCCACCGAACCCGAGGCGGCCTCAAGCGCTTCCGCGCCGGCCGCATCCGCCTGGTCGAGCCCGGAGTGGTCGAGCATCGAACTGGAGGCTCAGCCCACGGTGGAAGAATCGGCGCCCCAGGATGAGCCGGCTGCGTTGTCGGTCCTGCGCCCGGCGCCCGTCGGCTACCGGCTAATGGCGGCCCTGGTGGATGGCGCGCTCATCACCAGCGCCTTTTTGGCGACGGTTCTGGTGGCCATGGACAGGATGCAGCATTTGCCAGCGGCAAAAACCGCTGAACTGGGAGCGGCTTCGGCATTGCTGCTGATTGCGCTGCTCTATCAGACGCTCTTTCTTATTCTGGCCGGGGCCACGCCGGGCATAAGCTACGCCCGCATCTCGCTGTGCACCTTCGACGGCCAGGTTCCTACCCGCGCGCAGTTGCTCTACCGGCTGGGCGCGCTGTTGCTCTCGGTGCTGCCGGTGGGGCTGGGCGTGGC
>PMPH01000052.1 GCA_003161045.1 Acidobacteriaceae bacterium | reverse complement strand
CCGCAAGGTCGGCTACAACAGCGTGCAGGCCGCCTCGAACGGCATCGAATTTGCCAAGAACAAGGAACTCTGCAAGGCTGCCGCGGAAGCCGGCCTGCGCTACGTTTATTTGCAGTTCGACGGCATTGGCAACGCCGCCAACTCGCATCGCAAGGTGGGCAACCTCTTCGACGTCAAGCTGCAGGCTATCAACAACCTGCACGAAGCCGGCGTGGATATCGTTCCGGTGACCACCATCATCAACGGCATCAACAACGAGCAGGTGGGCCGCATCATCCAGTTTGCGCTGGACAATCCCAAGAAGATCAGCTTCCTCAGCTTCCAGCCGGTCAGCTTTACCGGCCGCGACGAGGCGATCACCGACGAGCGCCGTCACGCCGAGCGCTACACGCTCTCGCACATGGCCCACGACATCAAAAACCAGGTGGGCTTCGGCGAACCGCTGCGCGATTGGTTCCCCGTCAGCTTCATGACCACCTTCACCGACTGGGCCGACCTGATTCACGGGCCCAACGCCGCGTGGGGCCAGCTCAACTGCGGCTGCCACCCCGACTGCGGCATCGGCATGGCCATGATGATCGACAAGGAGACCAAGGAGGCCGCTCCGGTTACCGCCTTCCTGAAGATGGACCAGGTGGCCAGGGATCTGGCCAGGGTCAACGATGCGACCCGTGGCAGGTTCCTCTCGGCGGTCGGTTTTGTGCTGGCTCTTTTGCGCAACTACGATCCCTTCCAGTCGCCGACCCACTTCCGCATCATCGACATGATGAAGAAGATGGACAAGACCTTCGGCGCCACCGGCCACAGTTACGGCAAGGTCTCGGGCGACCGCACCCTCGATGACATCAAGAGGCGCCGCGCCGACCGCTGGAACTTCCTGTTCATCGCCGGTATGCACTTCCAGGATCTGTTCAACTACGACTTCCGCCGCACCGAGCAGTGCGTCATCCCCTATGCCACGCAGGAAGGCGAGATCAGCTTCTGCGCCTATAACACCGGCATCGGCTGGCGGCAGATCGTCGAGAAGATCCACATGACGGCCACCCTCACCAAGTGGTACGAGGAGCACGGCCGCCACGAAATCTTCGCCGGCGGCAACAAGGTGGAGATGGCCGAGGTGGGCCACGACCTGACGCTGAATATGGAGCACGTCAACGCCGAGGCCAACCACACGCTCGACGATCTGGGCATCGCCAAGACCGCTCTCGAAGAGAAGGTGCGCGCCCGCGACGAAAAATTGAAGCAGCAGGCCGAAAACCTCCGCATGGCCAAGCTCTACCGCGAGCACATCCTGGGCGAAAAGCCGGTCGAGGGATTGGTCAGTCTGGACTCGATCGCCCCCGCCAAGCCAGCCGAGCAGCAGGAGGCCGAGCCGGTCGCCGGGGACTGATTCGGAGCTCCGTTTTCACTAACTCAGCGGGCCGCCGGGCTTTGATGCCGGGCGGCCCGCTTTTTATTGAACGCCCGTTCAAGTTTGTTTAGAGCGGTTCTCCAATTCACCTACACTGACCAACTCTGTGCAAGGTGGCTTTTACTTCCACCCCAGCGACGAAGACCTGTCGCCGCGGACCCCGTAGAAGAAAAAGCCACTCAGCGGCTGTGGTTTCGATGTATAGCAATTAGAGAACCGCTATACCGGAGTCGCGGATTGAGATTTGCAGTGTAGTTCATTGCAGCGTCCTCGGCATGGCGGCCGGAGAAGTTCTCAGAAACAGGTTGTAGCACAGGGAGCGAACCGAACCGGGAGCCAGGCGGATCGGACCGCGCATCAGAATATTCAACAGCGAGCCGGAGGCGTTCAGCAGCCCCATCTTGCGCAGAAACGACTGGAACTCGATCTCCCCCTTCAAGTAGGCCAGACCGCCCCTGCGAGACTGCATCCCGTTGCCGCATCTGGCGTAGACCAGAATCTCGTTCATGTTGTGCAGAGCCGGAGGCGAAGATCTTCATTCGTCATGAGCGCAAGAATCGCATTCGCCAACGCTTGCGGGTTCGCGGGCGGCACCAGAAGCCCATCGACGTTGTCGCGAATAAGCTCCGCCAGCCCCCCATCGCGGAGGCGACGATGGGAGTTCCCGTCGCCATGGCAAGACAGGCGACCCCGCTCTGCGACGCCTCCACATAGGGAAGAACGAGCATTCCCGCCCGGCGAAACAGGGCTCCCACCTCGCTGTCGGGAATATACCGATCGATCACTTCAACTTGATCGCGCGGACTGTTTGCAGGCAGATAGCGCGAGATGGGATCTCCCCGCCCGGCAATGATGAGGCGTGCGCCGGGAATGGAACGGCGAACGATTTCCATCGCCGATACAAGCACGTCAAGCCCCTTGTAACGCAGGATTCTGCCGAAGAAGAGCACCGCCCGCGGATCGCGCGGCGCGGAAGGCTCGCCAGACCCGTTGATATTCAGGTAAAAAGAGCCCAGTTCGCCATGGGGAACGACATGTACCCGTTCCTTCGGCACGCCCCAATCCTTCGCGAGTGCATTTTTGAGGACATCGGCATGAACGATGAACGCTTGCGACCTGCATAACATGAGCTTGCGGGTGCGGGCCAGGAGCCAGGCTCCCCGATTCTCTCCGGGATGGCGCGAGACATCGTGCACCGTTGTCACTACCGGGGGCAGCGTTCTGAGAGAGGCCAGAATGCTGAACCAGGGATTGATGGCCTCTTGCATGTGGAGCACGTCGGGCCTCAACCGGCCAATCAGGTTCAGCAGCCTGGAGACGGCCTCGGTCACGAGCGCAATCAACAGCGTCACCGGCAAGGACAACAGCAGCCCGCCCAGCACAATCCAAACTCTGAACCGCGAAACGGGACGGTCGGGAATGACGGCCACGTCAACCACCTGCACCTGCGCTCCCTGCCGCGCCTCGTCCACCCGCGCCATCTCATACTGGCGCGCCAACAGTTGCACTACCATCTCGCGGTACTTCACCTCGCGCAGGGCGCGCGCATAATCGAGACCCGCCTCGCTGAGATTGCCCTTGGGCGCCACCAGATCGCCGCCCGGGCGATCATTGGCGACATCCATCGAGGACAACTGCCCTTCCAGGCTCGACATCTCCTGCCGCGCGCGCTCGAGGTCCGGATTTCCGTCGGCGGCAAACTGCCGCATCGCCTGGATCTCAACCTGTTTGGCCGCCACCTGGGCGCGCAGCATGGCCGCCGAGGCGATCATGGCGTGCGCCTGGCCGTCGAGCTCGATTACGCCGGTGCGCTGCTCGGTCTGCTTCATCTGGTCTTCGGCGTGCGCCAGATCCTCGCGCGCGCCATTCAGTTGCTGCTCGAAAAAGAGCCTTCGTCCGGAGGCCTCGCTCACCGCCAGGGTCGCCGAGAATAGCCGGTACTCCTCTACCCAGCCGTTGGCCAGCTCCGCGGCCCGGCGCGGATCCCGGTCGGTCACCGAAAGGCGAATCAATCCGTCCTTCAGCCCGTTGTCGACCAGAGTTTTTTCTCCCAATGCTGGCGCGCCGACGACTGGAACCGCGCGTGGTAAAGCGCCTGCAGATGAAAGCGCTCCACCATGGCATCCTCCACCGGGCGGATGCTGCCCATCTATGGCGCCGGCCTCTTTGCCCAGCAGGCGGCCTCCTTCGGTCCCATCGACCAGGCGCCGGCGCCGGAAAACATGGTGGTCGGCACCGGGGACCAGTTGCGCATTCGCGTCTGGGGACAGGTCAACTTCAGCGCCAATCTGCAGGTAAGCCGCGAGGGAGAGGTCTACCTTCCGAAGGTGGGCGCCGTGCACGTTGCCGGCCTCGAGTTTTCCTCCGTCGCCAGCCACCTGCGCCAGGCGATCGAGCGGGTTTACCGCAACTTCGAGCTGAGCGTCGACATGGGCGAGATTCACTCCATCCAGGTGTACGTCGCCGGAGAGGCGCGGCAGCCGGGCGAGTACACGGTGAGCGCGCTCTCGACGCTGGTGGATGCGGTCTTTTTGAGCGGCGGTCCTTCGCGGACCGGCTCCATGCGCCACGTGGAGCTGAAGCGCGCCGGCAAGGTGCTGACTGACTTTGATCTGTACGCGCTGCTGGTCGAGGGCGACAAGAGCGGGGACGTGCAATTGCAGTCCGGCGATGTGCTGTTTATCCCCGCAGCGGGCCCTGAGGTGGCGCTCATGGGCAGTGTGCGCCAGGCCGCCATCTACTAGCTGCGCGGCCAGGAGTCGATCGGGCAATTGATCGCGACGGCCGGCGGCCTGACCGCCGTCGCCTCCGGCGGGCGCGTCTCGGTGGAACGCATCGAGGATCATGCGCAACGGCGCGCCTTCTCCCTGAAGACCGATGAGGCCGGTCTGGCCACTCCGCTGACCAGCGGCGACATCGTGCGCATCGATCCGATCATTTCCGACTACCGGGAAACGGTCACGCTGCGCGGATCGGTGGCCAACCCTGGACGATTTTGCTGGCGCCAGGGAATGCGGCTGAGCGATCTGATGCCTGCCCGGGATTCACTGGTTTCACGGAACTACTGGTGGCGGCGCACCCAGATGGGCCTTCCGGCGCCGGAGTTTGCTCCCTCTCTCGACACTTCTGCCGCGCAAACGGAGCCAGGTGGCTCTCCCAATGCAGTTCCCGGCGCGCAGCCAGAGCATCTGCCCTCGGATGACGACCCCTCCGCGGCAATGCAGAAGGCCTCCGAGAGCCGCTCTTCGGGATCGACGGGCGCTCTGGGCAGCATGGTAGTCAACCAGCGGATGGGAACAGAATCCGCGCTGCTTCGCCCGGCTTTTGAAACCGACTGGAACTACGCGGTGATTGAGCGGCTGGACCCGGCCACCATGGCCACCTCGCTGATCCCCTTCGATCTGGGCAAGCTGGTGCTCGGGCAAGGGCGGCCCCGGACTTACCAGGGACGGTGATCGCCGCATTACCGGCCTGGGACGCTGGCTGCGCAAGCTCAAGCTCGATGAACTGCCGCAGTTCTATAACATTTTGCGCGGAGAGATGAGCCTGGTCGGTCCCCGGCCCAAGCTGCCACAGTATGTGGCGATTACCAATATGCCCTATCGCCCCGGCATCACGGGCGCGGCCACGCTCGCCTTCCGGCGCGAGGAAGAGATCCTGAGCCGCGTTCATCCCACCCAGCTCGATAACTTCTATAACCGGCACATCCGGCTGCTCAAGGGGCGCATGGACGCGCGCTATATGTGCCGGGCTTCGTTCTGGAGCGATGCGCGCCTGATCGGCGCCACCTTTCTGGCCTGCGTCTTGCCCGCGCGCATGCCCGCCACTTTCCGCAATGTATCGACGCAGATTATGGCTTTTCCGCCGCTACCAGCCAAGCAGAGCAGCGTTCGTAACTCCTTTGAAACGGTCAACTAACACGCCAGAGAGTCAACGAACGCACCGCGGCCGGAGCGGGAGAATTGCACGGTTTCTCCCGCTCCGCCTTCCCCTTCCGCTGCGCCAGTGGCATCTTCTGCTTTTTAAGCGGAAAATAAGAAAAGGAGGGGCGCAAATTGCAGACTGTGTCCCCCGAGAATCCGGATGCCCCGGCGCTGTCTGCAAGAATTGAGCAGTTGCAGGCTCAGCAAGGCAGCGCCGCGGAGCGATTTGACGGCCGGCAGCGCCGGAGGGCCTCCCTGGCGCGCACGCACGCGGCCGCCGGAGTTCTCCCCTTCCAGGGACTGATCCCTGGGGCGGGCCGCGAGGCCGGCGGAGGACGCAAATGAGCACCATGCACAGCGGCAACCAAGGCGATCAGCCCGGCCACGCTCCCACCGATGTGGACTCCGAGGCCCGGAGCGATGCGCGCTTCACCGTCGAAGCGAAGTTCTACAAAAAACTTGCGAATCAGAAAATCAGGTGTGAGTTGTGTCCGCGCCAATGCGTCGTGGGAGACAACCAGCGCGGCTACTGCGGGGTGCGCGAGAATCGCGGCGGCGTCTTTTATTCGCTGGTCCACTCGCGGGTCTGCGCGGCGCACGTCGACCCGGTCGAGAAGAAGCCGCTCTTCCACTATCTGCCGGGGACGATGGCCTTCTCGCTGGCCACGGCCGGCTGCAACCTCAACTGCAAATTCTGCCAGAACTGGGAGATTTCGCAGTCGCGTCCCGAAGAGATTCCCGCCGAGTACCTTCCGCCGCGGCGCGTCGTTGAACTTGCCAAACAATACGGCTGCCCGACGATTGCCTTCACCTACAGCGAGCCGCTGGTCTTCAGCGAATTCCTGATGGACACCGCCGACGCGGGCCACGAGGCCGGCATCCGCAGCCTGGTGGTCTCCAACGGCTTCATCGGGCAGGAGGCATTGCAGGCGGCCTACGGGAAGATGGACGCCGTCAAGATCGATCTGAAGTCCTTCTCCGAGTCCTACTACCGCGACGTGGTCAAAGGCCAACTGAAGCCGGTGCTGGAGACTCTGGTGACGCTGCGCAAGATGGGCAAGTGGACAGAGATCGTCTACCTGGTCCTGCCCACGCTCAACGACAGCGACCAGGAGTTTCGCGGCCTGGCAAACTGGATCAAGACGAATCTGGGCGTGGACGTGCCGGTGCATTTCACGCAGTACCACCCGGAGTACCTGCTGAAAAACCTGCCGATTACGCCGGTGGCCACGCTCGAGCGCGCCCGGGCGATTGCCGTCGCCGAGGGCTTGCACTACGTTTACATCGGCAATGTGCCGGGGCATCCGGCGCAGAACACCTATTGTCCCGGCTGCCAGCGGTTGCTGGTCGAGCGCACGGGCTTCACGGCCATCCAGACGCTGATGCAGAACAACCGCTGCCCCTTCTGCCAGCAGCCGATTCCCGGCATCTGGCAGGTGTGAGGAGCGTCTGGCGGGTGTGAGTGCTGCCTTTTTGCGCGGGTGCGAGGGCGGCGAAGACAATGGGGCGGACGAACTTCCAAAGGAGTGCGAAAATGCTCTGGATGACAGCTCAACTTAGGGCGATGGCGCCCATGGAACACGCCAGCGCCGCCGGGACGCAAGCCGCCGGCGCGCAAAAGGTGCGGCCGGATGCGGTCGCCGGCAGCTTTTATCCCTCCAATCCGAAGGCGCTCTCGGCGATGCTCGACGAGTTGCTTTCCCAAGCCTCCGCAACGCTGGCCGCCGAGCCGATTTTCGCCCCGGTTCTGGCAGCGGTTGCGCCCCACGCCGGTTACCCCTATTCCGGCCCGGTGGCCGCCTTCGTCTACGCCGCGTTGCGGGGGCGAAAGTACGCGCGGGTGGTGGTGATTGCGCCTTCGCACTTCGAGAGCTTCGACTTTACCTCCGTCTATGACGGCGACGCCTACCGGACGCCGCTGGGCAACGTGCCGGTGGATAAGGCCTTCGCCCGGCAGCTTGTCGAGATGAGCCCAGCGCTGCGGCTTTCCGGCCATGGGCACGATCCCACCCCGGCCGGAGCCGAACACTCGATCGAGGTGCAGTTGCCGTGGCTCAAAAAAGTACTGGGAGACTTTGAAGTTGTGCCCATCGTCATGGGAGACCAGAGCTACGAGGCAAGCCGCGCTCTGGGAGTAGCCCTGGCAAAGCTGGCCAAAGCAGAAGCCCAGGGCGGCGATACGCTGGTTCTGGCCAGTTCCGATCTCTCGCATTACCACCCCTGCAATGAGGCGGCGAGGATCGACGGGCAGGCTCTGAACGCGCTGGAGGCGTGGGACTACTTCAGCATGTCGCGCAACTTTCAGATGCGGATCTGGGAGGCCTGCGGCGGCGCGCCCATGGTAGCCGCCATGATCTACGCCGAACGCCTGGGAGCCAACCAGGCGCGGGTACTGAGGTACGCCAACTCCGGCGACATTACCGGCGAAGATTCGCGCGTGGTGGGCTACGGCGCGGCGGTTTTTGTGAAATCTCCCGCCGAAAAAGCAGCGGAAATGCCGTTTTCCTTGAGCCGGGAAGAAAAAAGTGACCTGCTCGCCCTGGCGCGCAGGTCAGTGGAGCACGTGGTTCGGGAGGGGGAGGCGTATGAGCCGCCCGCCTGCAAGAGCGAGGCGCTCAATCAGCAGCGCGGGGCTTTCGTAACGCTGCGCGAGAAAAACGGCGCGCTGCGCGGATGCGTCGGCTACACCTCGTCCATCAAGCCGCTCTACCTCACCGTGCGCGACACGGCCACCCTGGCCGCAATGCGCGACTCCCGCTTCACGCCAGTATCGGTTGCGGAGTTGCCTAACCTCGATTATGAAATCTCCGTGCTCTCGCCTCTGCGCCGCGTGACGGACGTGGAACAGATCAGGATTGGCGAGCATGGGCTGCTGATAAAGAATGGAGAGCGCGAGGGCCTGCTGCTCCCGCAGGTGCCGGTGGAACAGAATTGGGACCGGCTCACCTTCCTTGAGCAGACCTGCGCCAAGGCGCGGCTGCACCCCGGCTGCTGGAAGGACGAGGATACGGACATCTTCAGCTTCACCGCAGTGGTCTTCGGCGAGGACGGCGCAGTGGACTTCGATGAGCAAAAGAGGTGAGCTCCAAGGCCGTCAGGGAGCTAAGATCGCGTAAAATGCCATTGGGGTTGCGACTCGCCGAAGGGGACAGGGATGAAAACAGAGGAAAAGCAGGACCGCGGCTTGCTGCGGGTGGATGCGGAGGAGTGCAAGGGCTGCGGGCTCTGTGTGGAGGCCTGTCCGGTGAAGGTGATCTCCCTGAGCGAGCGGTTGAACCACTACGGCTATCGCACGGCAACCTACGCCGGCGCGGGCTGCACGGGCTGCGGAAGCTGCTTCATGGTGTGTCCCGAGCCGGGGGCGATTACGGTTTTGAGAAGGGTGCGCCGCACAACCGGCGAGGAAGACAGCGTCGAGACCGACGTTGTGGGAGCAGGCGAGGCGCTGGCGGACAAAGCGGTAGCGGCGGAGCAGAAGTGAGCGCAGTGAAAGCGGGTGAAATGGGAGCAGGCAAAGTCGTAGCGGTTGAAGTAATAGCGGGTGAAGCGGGAGTCGTTGAATTGGGAGCGGGTGAATGCGCAGGCAACTGATGAAGGGCAACGAAGCGATTGTCAAGAGCGCCATTCTCGCCGGATGCCGCGCCTTTTACGGCTACCCCATCACGCCGGCCAGCGAAATTGCCGAGGTAGCGGCCGATTATATGCCGCGGGCGGGCGGAGTCTTCCTGCAGGCCGAGAGCGAGGTTGCGGCCATCAACATGATCTACGGCGCGGCCTCGGCCGGGGTGCGGGCGATGACCGCCTCGAGCGGGCCGGGGATAAGCCTGATACAGGAGGGCATCAGCTACATGGCAGGCGCCGAGCTGCCCTGCGTGATCGCCGACATCACCCGCGGCGGGCCGGGACTGGGCAACATCGCCGCCGAGCAGGGAGACTACCACCAGGTGGTGAAGGGAGGCGGCCACGGCAACTACCGGACCATCGTGCTGGCCCCCGATTCCGTGCAGGAGATGGCCGATCTGACTGCGCTGGCCTTCGAGCTGGCCGACCGCTATCGCAACCCTGTAGTGCTCCTGGCCGATGGATTCATCGGGCAGATGATGGAGCCGGTCGAGTTTCCGCAGACGGCCGTTATGTCGCCGCTACCCGTGTACGCCGTGACCGGCACTGAGGAGACGCGCGGCAATCTGATCACCTCGCTGTACCTGGACATCGACGCGATGGAGGCGCATCAGGGCCATCTGGAGGCCAAGTACAAACGCGCGTCCGAGGCCGAGACGCGCGCCGAAGAGTGGCGCACTGAGGACGCGGAGATCGTGCTGGTGGGCTACGGCATTGTGGCGCGGATTTTGAAGGCTGTCGCCGCTGAGGCGCGCGCGCTGGGGCTCAAGGTGGGTGTGCTGCGGCCGATTACGCTTTATCCATTCCCCTCCCCGCACCTTCAGCGGCTGGCCAAAAGCGCGCGTCTCTTCGTGGTGGTGGAGATGAGCAACGGTCAGATGGTGGAGGATGTACGGCTGGCGCTCAACGGGGCGCGTCCGGTCGAGTTTTACAGTCGCGTGGGCGGGAATGTGCCGTCGCACGACGAAGTCCTCCGGTTTATCAAGGGTTTGGTGGGGCAAAACGAGGCTCTGGCGGGGCAAAACCTCGCGGCGATGAGTCCGAAAGAGGAGCAAAGCGCAAATGTCTAGCGAGATGGTCCCAGAGTACGCAGTGTCGCACGGCCGGCCCAGGTCATTTTACAAGCGCTTCGAGCGCAAGCAAGATTTGCAGCACCAGACGCACTTTTGCCCTGGCTGCGGCCATGGCCAGGTGCATAAAATGCTGGCGCGGGCCATCGATGAGCTGGAGATTCAGAACAAAACCATCCTGGTTGGCCCGGTGGGCTGCGGAGTCTTCACGTACAACTACTTCGACGTGGGCAATGTATCGGCCGCGCATGGACGGGCGCCGGCCGTGGCCACCGGGATGAAGCGGAGCCGGCCGGAGAGCATCGTCATCGGCTACCAGGGCGATGGGGATCTGGCGGCCATCGGCTCGGCGGAGATTCTGCACGCGGCCAATCGCGGCGAGAATATCACGATCATCTTCGTAAACAACGCAATCTATAGCATGACCGGCGGACAAGCGGCGCCGACCACCCTGCTGGGACAGAAGAGCGCGACCACTCCCAGGGGGCGCAGCGCGGCCAACGAAGGCTATCCGCTGCACATCAGCGAGTTGCTGGCCACGCTCGAGGCTCCGGTCTACATTGAGCGCGTGGGCCTGGGCGACAACCGGCAGATCATGCAAGCGGCGCGCGCCATCAAGCGGGCCGTGGAAAACCAGGTGCGCGGGCTGGGCTTTTCGCTGATCGAGGTGCTGTCTCCGTGCCCCACGATCTTCAGAATGAGCCCGGTCGAGGCGCAGCGCTGGGTGCGTGAGGTGATGGAGAAGACCTTTCCGCTGGGCGTGTTTTGCGACCGCACCGGGGAAGCCCAGCCGCAGCCGTTGGCTGAGCCGGAGCCGGCGCTCGACCAGATTCCGCGGATTCTTGACGTCGCCAGCGAGGGTTTGCCGGAGGGCCATCCAATTGCGCTGGGAAAAACAGCTGAGTTGGACCTTCGTGTGCGGGTGGCAGGTTCTGGCGGGCAGGGCGTTCTGCTGCTCGGCGAGGTGCTGGCCGAGGCCGGCCTCGATGCCGGCCTGGAAGTCTCCTGGCTACCCTCCTATGGGCCGGAGATGCGCTCGGGCACCTCCAACTGCCACGTGCGCCTTTCGAGAGAGAAAATCGATTCGCCTCTAGTGATGAATCCCAACCTGCTGGTGGCGATGAATGAACCCTCGCTCAGAAAGTTCTACAAGAGTGTGCTCCCAGGAGGATGGATTCTCTTCAACGGCGAGAGCTTCCCGGCCGATTGCGAACAGAAGAACGTGCAGGTGCTGGCCTGCCCCTTTACGCAGGCGGCCAACGAGCTGGGCAATGCGCGCGCGGGCAACATGGTGATGATGGGCGCTCTGCTGGAGATCACTGGCGTCCTGCAAGAGGCGAACATCAACGCGGCGCTCCAACGGCTGGCGAAGAATCCCCGCTGGATGGAGTTGAATCTGCGCGCGATCGAGAAGGGCGGGAAGCTGTTCAGGGAGTCGCGCCAGGCTATCTGCGGCTGAAGGCGCACGCTACAGCATTTTCACTTCTGCTCTTT
>PMPH01000014.1 GCA_003161045.1 Acidobacteriaceae bacterium | reverse complement strand
TGGGATGCCAGAAGACGAGACCCGGCCCGGCCAGCTCCTGAATGCTGAACAGGTCCAGTTGCTTGCCCAGCAGGCGATGGTCGCGCTTGGCCAACTCCTCCAGGCGCGCAAAGTGGGCGTCCAAGTCTTTCTTCGAGAAGAAGGCGGTGCCGTAGATCCGCTGCAACTGAGGATTTTTTTCGTCGCCTAGCCAGTAGGCTCCGGCCAGGTTGGTAATCTTGACTGCCTTGACGCGGCCGGTCGAGGGCAGGTGCGGCCCGCGGCAAAAATCCACGAACTTGCCGGTGCGGTAGAAGCTGACCTGGTCGCCGGGCGCGGTGAATTTGTTCACGAAGTAGGCCTTCATGAAATCACCGTCACGCTCAAAGCCTTCCAGGCTTTTATCTCTTGGAGCAAATTCCTGGACAAACGGCTCATCCCGCGCGATCACCTCGGCCATTTTGGCCTCGATCAGCGGCAGGTCTTCGGGCGTGAAGGGCTTTTCACGATGGAAGTCGTAAAAGAAACCCGCGTCGGTGGCTGGACCGTGGCCCAGCTTGGTCTCGGGGAAGAGTTCCAGTACCGCCGTGGCCAGCACGTGAGCCGCCGAGTGCCGCAGCACCTTCAGCGCCTCGGGGTCCTTCTCGGTGAGCAGTTCCAGGCGCGTCTCGGCGGTCAGCGGCGTGGCCAGGTCCACCAGGCGCGGCGCAGCGGCGTCCCCGGCGGCGTACATCGCGGCCTCGGCCGGCTGGTCGTCGGAGTCCTTCTGACCGCAGCAGTCGCACTCCAGCGGCTGCGGAATGGCCAGCGGCTTGAGCCGCGCGGCCACGCAAACCGCGGCCAGCCGCGGCGAAATCGAGTTGGCAATCTCCAAAGGCGTCGTGCCTGCGGGAACTTCACGAATAGCCCCGTCGGGCAGGTGTACGGCAATCGTCTGTGTGCTCATAGGTTCAAGAGTCCTGAAATCTCCGGCCGCGGTAAGTTTCGTTCCGCGACAACTCTTCAGAATATACCGGCAGGGGGCCGGAAGGCTCCGCCGCCGAAGCAGTCTGCGCCCATTGCGGAACCGGAATGCAGAGAATTCCATTGCTGAACGCGGCGCTCTGGCGGTCAAACGATATAGTGTGCCGGGAAGTCGCGTCTCGGTTCAGCCCGGCAACGTTCTTGAAGTCGCCGGGAAAACCCACCCGCTGGGCCGGTTCACCGCTGGATGCCCCAGGTCTGGAACTTCAGACCTAGGTCTCTGACCGCTTGATGTTGTACCTATGTGGGTGCCCCATCCTTGCGGCGTACTTGTTCTTGCCGCAAGGGTGGGAAGGTACAAATTTACGCGGTCAGAGACCTGGGAAGCCACGAACCTCCTGCGAGCGGCTAGCGAGCCTCTGGCCGCACCGCAGGTGCCTCCTCGTGGTACTCGGTCTCGGTGTTGATGGCCCAGATATTGTCCTTGGCGGTGACGCCGTTGACGATGTTTTCGACGGCGGTCATGGCGGTCAGCATCGAGTGGTCCTGGTTGTTGTACTTGTGCATGCCGTTGCGGCCCACTAGGAAGAGATTCTCAAGGCTGTCGGTGAAGCGGCGGATCACCTCGAAGCGATCGTAGCTGCCAAAGTAGGCCGGGTAGGTCTTGGGAACGCGCACCACGTGGGAATCCAGGACATCTTCGGCCTTGAGAATGCCGATTTTGGAGATTTCGCCGATGGCAAACTTCGCCATTTCCTCATCCGAGAGCTTCCACAAGGGGTCGGTTTCGTTGCAGAAGTATTCCAGGCCGATCCAGACCTTGTCCGGTCGGCCGGCCGCCTGGCCCCCGTCTTTCTGGCCGCTAACCAGCCAGGGGCTCCAGTTGTTGAAGATTTGCAGCCGCCCGACCACGACGTCGGGCTCCTGAATGTAAATCCAGTTGTCCTTGAGTGGAGCGCCGTCCTTCTCCGTGACCGTGAGCCGGCTGGCCAAGAGGCCGACGGTGATGAAGTCGCGGTACATCAGGCCCTCGCTGACCTCGACCACCTCGGCGGGAACCTTCTCGGGGGCGGGCGCGGAGATGGCGCGAATCAGGTCGCGGACCGGCATCGTCGAAAAGAAAGTTTCGCCGGTAAAGCTCACCCGCTCCCCGGCTTCGTTGAGGCCTTCGACCGAGAGCACCTTGCCCGCGTCCACGTTGACGCGGTCGACGCGGATTCCGAAGTGAATCTCGCCGCCGCCCTCGCGGACCAACTCGGCGGCGTGCTCCCAGAGCTGGCCGGGACCGAATTTGGGATAGAGAAACCTCTCGATCAGCGAGGTTTCGGTCTTCTTCTGCGCGATGCCGCCCGAGCGGCCCGGCGTGAAGGTCTTCTTGAGGAAGTGCATCACCACGCCCTTCAGCGAAAGCCCCTTGATGCGCTGCGCCCCCCACTCGGCGCTGATTTCATTGCAGGGCACGCCCCAGACCTTTTCGGTGTACGACTTGAAAAAAGTCTGGTAAAGCTGCTTGCCGAAGCGGTTGATGATGAAATCTTCGAGAGTTTTCTCCTCGCGCTGCGGCAAGATCGCCGAGCGCATGTAACTGAAGCCGCAGCGCACCGTGCGAACCATGCCAAGATTTATGAAGGTAGCCGCTCTCAGGCTGATGGGATAGTCGAAGAAGCGGCGCAGGAAATAAATGCGGCTCTTGCGCTGGCGCACCAGCATTACCAGATCCTCTGTTTGAGGATCGTGAGCCACGGAGGCCGCGGGAGTCTCACGCTGCTGGCCTTGGTAGCTCAGTTGGCCACCATCGCCATGGCCGGCCGCACCGCAGGCGCCGCTGGCCGCATCGCAGGCGCCGCTGGCCGCACCGCAGGCGCCCGCTACCGGCATCAGGTCCAGCCACCAGCGCATCACCCGGTCGGATTTCGAAAAGAAGCGGTGGCCGCCGATGTCCATGCGGTTGCCCTTGTAGCGGATGGTGCGCGAGATNNGCGCCGCTGGAGTTCGATGGCGGCCGTCAGTCCGGCCGGGCCCGCGCCGATAATAATTGCAGTCTTATCCGTCTTATCCATCACAGAATTTCACCTTTTACATGAAGCATGAAGCGATTTATGGGTAAAGGGAGCCGGCTTGCCGCGCCGCCAACTCCCTCCATAGACTATCCGATCGCCGCGGCAGCCCTGGCGATGGTCGAATCCGGTCCATCGCATAAGGAGCGTCGCCCAGGAGTTCGTTCCTTTACGAGAGCCTTCATCCCCGCGGTGCTCTTTCCCTCGCTCGACAGCACACTCCCGCGGAGGCAAGAATGCAGACAACAGGCATCACCGGCAGACGAAACCGCGANNGGCATCACCGGCAGACGAAAACGCGAACCGCCCCCCCCCCGCGGCCGATGAGAGAACAAGGAAGTACATCGATACTCCCAGCAGGAGCGAGAGGTACATATGTTTGATACCGCCGCGAAAGCCCCCCCACGCAGCTAGGAAGTACAATCCCAGGAGCACAATCGCGAGGACGGCCTTCTCTGCCACCACGGCTGGATTAGCGTTGGAAAGCGCGCTCCCCGAGGGATCCAGACCCTCGTTCACCACGGCGACTAAACGCCTTTGATCATCTGGATTTAGCAGGCTATTGATATTCCCAGTTCCAAGGTCGGTTAAGAAGGTAAACAAGGACTTGAGACATATGCGCAAGTAAATCTTGGAATGCTGCCGGATAATGCCAGTGGCCTCGGAGTGTATGAAGGCCAGACGCTGGGCCTGGTTCCACGTGGCCTGTTCAGGGTGAAGCGCGAGATATGGCTGGTAGAGATAGGCTTGTTGGCCATAGCCTCTGCCGCCGTCATAGCCTAACTCCCGGCGCAGATCGAAGTAATTCCTGTGCTGCACTTCGGCGGTCACTTTGGCAGCACAGAAGTAGTACAGATTGATGTCCGTGACGCTGGTAAATCCCTGGTAGCCGGTCTCCATCCAATTGCGCATCTGCCATGCGGCCAGCCATGNNCCGGACGCACAAAGGTTGCCGCAGCCAGCCACACTCCAGCCGCAGCGAGCACCGGCAAGCGCCCCCCGTCCAAAAATGCGGTCAGCCGCTCCAGGCTGAGAAGAAAAAGGGTGAGAAACAGTGTCTCCGACAGCAGGAAGACAGAAAAAGTGATCGAAACCGGTTCAAAAGCGAATATCCAGGCTGCGCCGAGCGCCACGCGGGAATCGCCTGAGACCGTCCGCCCCAGCCGCCAAACAAGAATCACCGAGAAGACTGATAGCAATACATTGGCCACCGCCGCGACGGACAGGCCACCAAGACTGGTGACGGCCAAGAAAAGCGGATACCCTGGAGTCCGCAACAGGTCCGGTACGCCGTCCGCAAAAAAGCGGCCATGCAGCAGCAGGTTGCGTCCCGGCTCGAGA
>PMPH01000097.1 GCA_003161045.1 Acidobacteriaceae bacterium | reverse complement strand
TGCTGGTGCTCACGCTGCTCACCTCGTGGATCGGCGCCGGTTCGCTCTTTGCCGGGGCGGAGAACGCCTATCGCAACGGCTTTGCGGCGCTGTGGCAGCCGGCCGGCGGATGGCTGGGCTTGCTGCTCATCTACTTCATTGCGCCGCGGGCGCGCAAATTCGCGCAGTTCACCCTGCCCGACCTGCTCGAAGCGCGCTACAACCAGACGGCGCGCGTGATGGGCACATTCGCCATTCTTTTTGCCTATGTGGGCATCACCAGCTACCAGTTCAAGGGCGGCGGCAATGTGCTGCACCTGATCTTTCCCGCCGAAGTGACGCCGGAGCTGGGAACCTACATCATCGCCGTCTTCGTCATCGTCACCACGGCGCTGGCCGGCATGTCCTCGGTAGCCTACATGGACGTGGCCATCGGCTCGCTGGTCACCGTGATCTGCATTTTGGCCGCGCCGATGCTCTTCCTGAAGGCGGGCGGATGGGCCGGCCTGCACAGGGCGCTGCCGGCGTCCCACTTTCAAGTGTTGGGCGACCTGACCCTGCTGCGCGCGCTGGAATTCATGCTGCCCGTGCTGCTGCTGATGCTCGGCAACCAGGTGATGTACCAGAAGTTCTTCTCCGCCCGCTCGGAAAGGGACGCGCGCCTCTCGGTCATCGGCTGGATCGTGGGCACCGTGCTGCTGGAGACGCTGATTGTCGCCATCGCCGTCTTCGGCTCGGCGCTTTACCCCACGGGCGAGGCGGCCAGCCGCCCCTACGAGATCATCCCCTACACGGCGCGCCACGGGCTGCCTGCGCTGATGGGAGCGCTGCTGCTGGGCGCGGTCTTCGCCAAGGTCATCTCGACGGCCTCGAACTACCTGTTTTCGCCGGCCACCAACCTGGTCAACGACATTTTTGTGCGCTACATCGCGCCGGGAGCCTCGAATAAACGGGTCCTGATCGTCTCGCGGCTGGCCGTGGTGCTGGTGGGCTGCTGGGCGCTCTATCAGGCCGTCTATGCCGAGAGCATCCTGGAAAAAATGCTCTGGGCCTACACCATCTACTCCGCCGCGCTGACGCCGGTGGTGCTGGCGGCCTTTTACTCGAAGCGGGTCACGGCCTGGGGTGCCGTGGCGGCCATCGCGGCTGGCACGGTGGTCACGCTGGGGTGGGAGATCAAGGCCGTGAAGGCCCTCCTGCCGCCCGTCCTGGCCAGCCGCGACGCCATCTTCCCGGCGCTGGTGGCGGCCATTGCGGCCATGGTGGTGGTCAGCCTCTTCACCCCCAAGCCGAAGCCGGAGCAGTTGGCGCAGTTTGCGGAGTAGGGCAATTTGGCAGGCTCCCATAAGCCTTTTAAGGCGACTTGGCGGGCTGCAGAGGCCCGCATCTGGCTGGTGGAGTAAAGCTTTGCTGAGAAAATAGTGCGCCGGGCAGCGGCAATCGGCCTTACACTAGAGCGGTTCTCCAATTCACGTGCCCTTGCCAGTTCTGTGCAAGGTGGCTNNCGGTGTACAGCGATTGGAGAACCGCTGTAGCGGTGGAAATTCGGTGCCCCCATGCCCGTTGCCCAACTGACCCTCGAAATTCGCATCGAGCACGCCCAGTCGCTCAAGGACCGGCGGCAGGTCGTCCGCTCGCTCAAGGACCAGATCCGCCAGGGCTTCAACGTCTCGGTGGCCGAGCTGGATGAGGCGGTGGTATGGCAGTCGGCGACCATTGGCGTGGTGGCCATTTCCCGCTCTCGCGACTACCTGCACGGACTCATCGAAGAGGTCGAGCGCGCCGCCCGCCGCATGGCCAACGAACTGGGCGCGGAACTGGCCGACACCTTCTGGGATTACCTGGAAAGCTGAAGGGCCTGCTGCTGAACGGCCGGTTGGCGACGTTTTGCTGCCGGGCCGCAAGGGCGGAAACTCCAGCCATAACCAGCTCGATTCACTGCTGAGCGGCCTGTTTTTGCGCGGCCAGCTCGACCAGAGCGGCCCGCACTCTTTCGATCACCGCGAGCCAGTCGCCCGGCTTCGGTTGCCGGAAGAGGCGCGCGGTGGGGTACCAGGGGCTGTCCTCACGGTCGAGCAGCCAGCGCCAGTCGGGCAGGTAAGAAAGTAGAACCCAGAGCGGCCTGGTCAAGGCTCCGGCCAAGTGGGCGATCGAGGTGTCGATGGAGACAACCAGGTCCAGATGGGCCATCTGCGCCGCCGTATCGGCCATGTCGCCGGTCACCGGCGCCAGGTCGGTAATCTTCGTCCTCCGGGTGGCCAGTTCCGCGGCCGCCGAGCCCATTTGCAGCGAAAAAAACTGTACGTTATCGAGGTTGAAGAGCGGTTCAAGCAGGCCGAGGGGAATGCTGCGGGAGCGGTTCTTGGGATGGGAGGGATTACCGGTCCAGGCCAGCCCTACGCGCAGCCCCGTCGTGGGCCATGCCAGCGCCGAGGCTTTCCTGAGAGCCTCCTCCGGGACAGCCAGGTAGGGCACACGCGCGGGGATGGTCTCCACCGTGGTGCCGAAGGCCAGCGGCAGGCTCATTAGCGGGCAGCGGCAGTCAAAGCGCGGCAACGGAGGCCCGAAGTTCACCAGCGCGGCCAGTCCGGGCAATCCGGCGGCGAGACGGCGCAGATTGGCGGGAAGCTCCAGCACGACTCTGCCTCCGGCTGCCTGAACCAGCGGCACATAGCGCAGGAACTGGAGTGAATCGCCCAGCCCCTGTTCGGCGTAAAGCAGAATCGTCGCTTCCTTCAGCGGCGCGCCCGTCCACAGCGGCTGAGAGAAGAGCCGCGGCGGGTAGACCTGCCAGCGCACCTCGTGATTGCGCCAGCCCGCAATGTAATCCCCTTTGAGCAGTTGCAGCAGGCAGCGGTTCATCAGCGCATCGCCGTAGCCGGGTTTGATGGCCAGCGCCCGCTCGCTCCAGGCGACAGCCCCGGCCAGATCGCCCAGGTCGAAGAGGGCGTTGCACAGGCAGTTCGCGGCCTTGTAATGCGCCGGATCGAGCGCCAGGGCCCGCCTGTACCAGACCACGGCCTCCTCGACCTTTCCCTGGGCATGAAGGGCGTCGCCCAGGTTGCAGCAGAAGTTGGCGTTGTTCGGCGCCAGGCTCAGCGCCCGTTCAAAGCAGTTGACCGCCTCGTCGAGCTTGCCCTGTTGCCGGTTGACGGCGCCCAGGTTGCACCAGGCCTCGGAGTAGCGGGGCTTGACGGCCAGCGCCCGCCGGTAAAGGGCCGTGGCCTTGTCGAGTTGATGCCGGGCCAAAAGCGTGTTGCCCAGGTTGTAGCAGGCCTCGGCGTGTTCCGGCTGAATCCCGAGCGCCCGCTCAAAGCAGGCTGCCGCCTCGTCGAGCTTGCCCTGGGCCTGGAGCGCGTTGCCCAGATGGAAATGATGGGGGGCCTGCCGGCCATTGAGGTCAATCGCGCGGCGCATCATCCGCTCGGCCATCTCGTAGCGCGCGGTCTTGAAGCCGGTCATGCCCAGCAGGAACAAGGCGTCCGCGTGGCGAACATCACGGGTCAGAATTTGCAGGCAAAGCCTCTCCGCCCCGGCCATCCGGCCGGCGTCGTACTCCCGGCGGGCGAAGGCCAGAAGAACCTGACTCTCCTCCGCCGCTCCGTTTTTCCGCGGTTTGGCCGCCGGCTTGGGTAAAAGATAGGGAGCGAAGTCCATGGGTTTGATTGGAACCTCTCTTTAGGGCTTGTACGACTTTGGGGCTAAGACGCCAAATCGGCCAAACGGCTTTTGGGCTCTGGCAGATCAAAGCGTCTGGCCTCTTGAAGGCCGCCGGTCTCGAACCTCTCCAGGAACCAGAAGCCCCAGGAACCAGAAGCCCCAGGAACCAGAAGCCTTCAGGAACCGGAGGCCCAACAATCAGAAGCCCCTGAAAACCGGAAGAGCTAACAATCAGAGGCTCCCAGGAACCGAAAGTCACTGCTGTATCGAAAAACCTTCACCGTTTGTTGCCCCAGCAGCAAGAAAACTCACTTGGTTCAGAGCAATTGCTTTGCCATTCCGGAAGATATAAGTTAGAAAAAGCTGGAACTGCCAGCCCCGGTGCTCTGGTAAGCTAAATGGTTTACCCCCACGAGGAGGAGATCATGCCGGAACACAGAGCGAGGAAACACCATCAGGACCGGGTGGCGGAGACGCTGCGCGAGGAGATTGGAGTCCTCATCGAGGGTGAACTGGTCGATCCGCGCATCAATCTCTGTTACGTAACCGAGGTGGCGCTGAATCCCGGCGGCAAGTCGGCGCGGGTTTACGTGGCCGTCGACAGCGCCGTCAACGACATTGCCAAGGCCGAAGAAGAGACCGTAGCCGGCCTGGAGGCCGCCAAGGGCTACATCCGCAGCGAACTGAAGGAACGGATGGGGGTGCGCCACGTGCCCGAACTCAGCTTTTTGGCCGACCGCTCAGGCCGCTTCCAGGCGCGCATTGAAGAGCTGATGGGCCGGCACCGCAAGCGGCAGAAGGCGCCCGTTGAGCAAAGCCCTGCCGGACAGAGTTCCGCCGGGCAGAGTCCAACTGAAGAGGGTTTAGCTGAACAGACCTCCCCCGAGTTGAGTCCCGCGCTCGAGTTGAGTCCTGCAGCGGCGCCAAAGGCACCGGTGGAGTAGCCGCGAATGAACCATTTCAACCGCAGTCTGGCTTTTGACCCCAAAAGTGACACATTGTGCCTTGCGCCGGGCCTCGCGTCCATGGAGGAGGCCGGTGCCGCATCCGAGAGCCGGATTGAGGCGATCCGGGTGGAAAAACTTCGAATTCAACAGATTCTGGAGGTCTTGCGCCAGGGAGAGCGCTTTCTGGTCTGCTCGCACGCCCGTCCGGACGGCGATGCGGTCGGTTCCATGCTGGCCATGGGAATGCTCCTGGAGCAGTTGGGCAAGCGCGCCGACCTGGTGACCGCCGACCGCATCCCGAACACCCATCGCGGGTTGCCCGGAGCCGAGGGCATTCGTACCGCGCCGCGCGTGCATGGCTCCTATGACGCCGTGATTCTGCTGGAGTGCGACGGGCTGGAGCGCACCAGGCTGCATGGCTTGGAGAAATTCCTTCTGGTCAACATCGATCACCATGCCAGCGGACAGCAGTTCGGCCACCTGAACTGGATTGACCGCGATGCGGCCAGCGTGGGAGAAATGGTCTACCGGCTGGTGAAGGCTGCTGGGGGCAGGGTTACGCCAGAGATGGCCACCTGCCTTTACACCACGGTGCTGACCGACACCGGGGGCTTCTGCTACGGCTCCACGCAGGCTTCCACCTTTGCCCTGGCGCGGGAACTGGTGCTGGCCGGGGCCGATCCCATCCGCATCGCCCAGAATGTGTATTTTTCCTCGCCTGCTTCGAAGTTGTTGCTGCTGGGCGCGGCGCTGGGTAATCTGAAGCGCGAGGGCCGGCTGGCCTGGCTCTGGGTCACCCAGCAGGACATGGTGCGCACCTGCGCCGCCGAGGAGGACTGCGAGGGGGTGGTGAACTTCGCCTTGGCCGTCTCCGGGGTCGAAGCGGCAGTTTTCCTGCGCGAACTGCCGGAGCGGCGCATCCGGCTGAGCATACGCAGCAAGGGCCGGGTGAATGTGGCCGCCATTGCCGGACGGCTGGGCGGCGGGGGGCACAAAAGCGCCGCCGGCTGCACGCTGGAGGGACCGCTGGCCCGCGCGCTCGATGAGATTCTGGCTCAATTGCGCCCCAGTGTGGCTTTGCTGACCAGCGACGAGGGGTGAGCGGGCGGCGATAGCGGTTCTCCAATTGCTCTACACCGAAACCACCACCGCTGAGTGGCTTTTTCCTTCCGGGGTCCCCGGCGACAGGTCTTCGTCGCTGGGGTGGAAGAAAAAGCCACCTTGCACAGAGTTGGTCAGTGTACGTGAATTGGAGAACCGCTCTAACGTGGGGTTTCGAGTGCCGTGCGAGGTGGCGCGGCTTCCCTCTACAGCAACGGGAGAGCCGCTTTAATCCTTGTTTTTGGCTTTAGAGGTAAATTTGCGCAGAACAAACTCCTGAACCAGACTGCTGACCAGCCGCTCGCCGGTGTCGATGGAGAAACTCTCGAAGGTGCGCCCCACGCCGCGATTCGACGCCGGATAGTAGGCGTTTGAAATGGCGGCCGAGGCCAGATCACCACCTATGCTCGAGTAGTTTGGCTGCCGCCGTCCATTGTCTCCCTTGCAGACGAATGAATTGGAGAGCGCATGTAAAGTGCGGGACATTTTTGTGCCCGTGCCCTGGTAGAAGTAGCGCGGATCCTGATGCAGAAGCGATGGCAGGATGGCGCCACCGACCATGATGTCAGTAAAACCGCCTGTGTAGACAGCGCCGATACGCTGACCGTACCCCTTTGCACCCTCGACGTAGTTGGGGTTGCGGGCCGCCTGGTCGATACCGGCCATGAAAGCCGCTCCGGCGAAGGTAACCGGATCGACGGAGACCCTGAGGGCCAGCTTGAACTTCAGCTTCGTCGTGAGCGGCACGGCATTGTGATCATAAACGACGTAGAAATTGGGAATAAAGCCGAAAACGCGCTGCTGCTCCTCGACCTTGACCTGTTCGACGGCAATCTGCTCGGGGGAAGCGTGGACGATCACCAAGGTCACGCCCCCGGAAATCCTGAGCTGGCAGCCCGTCAGGAACATATACTGGCCCGGTTTGAGGATAAGGGCAGGTGAGTTCCAGGTGATAAACCCCCCGCCGCTGATGGTGACGTGATAGGGAGTTCCCGGCTTGAGACCCTCGAAAATAAAGTTTCCCTTGTCATTGACCACCACCGTGCGCCGGTCCGCGGCGACAGGGCCCTCAAGAACGACCGTGGCGCCGAGGATGATGTCGTCGTTCAAATCCGTCACAGTGCCGCTTATGCTTCCCGGCCGCGGTCCAGTCGCGACGCTCTGCGCTTCAGCCGAGCCGTGCCGGCTTTTTTTGCCGCTGGGCTGCTGAGCTGAGCTCTGAGAACTGGAACCACCCGCGGCGGAGCCGGCTTGGGCTGGGGTGGTCTGGGCTGGGGTGGCCTGGGACGGGGTGGCCTGTTCTGGCCCGTCGGAGGTTGGCGCCACCAATGGCGCGGCCTCGGCCAGCGCAATCTGCGCCTGTGGCGCCTCGGGGAGTTGGAAGGCACGGACAACGGCCGACCCCGAGACTGGTTCCTGAGCAAATGTTGACGCGGGCAACCCCAGCAGGACAAAACCAGCCGTGAGCGTTGCAGTGAGAAGACAAAGACCTGAGCGCATACATTCACCAGTCATAAAATCGGCCCTCCCTGCCGCTCGCCTCAAAAAAGCAAATCGGCCGGACGAGGGCTACGCAGACAGAGTAAATCATTCCAGCTCGTACCGGTTTGTGAGCAACGCCTTCCAAAGGGCGATGCTCCATTCTGGGTACACAGTCCAGAAATATTAGACGAATTTCCACCTTTGCGGCTACAGCATTTTCGGAATTGTGTAGACCGAAAGCACGCACTCAAGTGGCTTTTTTCTCAACGGGGCCCCCACGGACAGGTCTTCGTCCGTGGGGTTGGAGTAAAAGCCCCCCTTCACGGCTCTCAAAAAGTCTATATGTATTCCGTAAATGCTCTATACCTTGACCTTCAAGCTGGGCCAGTCGGCGCGGCGGTGCTGTTTGAAGGCCTCGACGCCCTCCTGGAAGTCCTCGGTGGAGCGTTGCCGGGCGCTGACCTGGATGGCCTCCTCGATCTCTTCGTCCAAGTGGCGGCGGAGGGGGCCGGCCAGCAGGAGTTTGACCTCCCGCATCGCCTGTGGACTGTTCAAGAGCAGCGTCTGGGCCAGCGCCTGGGCGGTTTGCATCAGTTCCTCGGCGGGCACAATCTGCGTCACCAGCCCCAGTTGCAACGCCTCCTGCGCCTTGAGCAGCCGGCCGGTCAACAACAGCTCGCGGGTGCGCTTATCACCCACCTGGCGGAGTAGGAATGAAGCCGCAATCGCGGGCACCAGGCCCGCGCGCACCTCGTTCTGGCCAAACTTGACCTCGGGCGCGGCCAGCGTAAAGTCAGGGATGGTGGCCAGGCTCATGCCGTCGGCGATGGCCGGGCCGTTGACGGCGGCGATGACCGGCTTGGGGAAATCGCAGAGTGCGCGCAGCAGGCGGGCTATCTGCTCCGAGTCGCGGCGGTGCTCCTCCGCGGTGCGGGCCTTCATGCTCTCCAGGTGCTCGATGTCCAGCCCGGCGCAGAAGGCGGAACCGGCCCCGGTCAGGATCACCACGCCGCAGTTGCAGCTCTTAGCCTCGTCGAGGGCTGCGATCAGCTCCTCGATCAGCTCTGGCGAGAGCGCGTTGCGCTTCTCCGGGCGATTCAGCGTAATGGTTTTTACCCGGTTGGCCGATTGCGTGATGATCAAGTTAAGCGGGCCATGAAACTCTCCTTCTAGAGCATTTTCGGAATTTACGTAGTCTTTTGAGTGCATTGAATCTGGCTTTTACTTCCACCCCAGCGACGAAGACCTGTCGCCGGGGACCCCGGTCGGAAAAAGCCACTTGAGTGTGAGGTTTCGGTCCACAGCAATTCCGAAAATGCTATAGCGCCGGGCCGCCAGCCGGATCCGGGCGCGAACCAGCCTATCGTAGCGCGGATTTGCCCTCGCTGGCCGGGGATTCTGCGTCCCCGCGCTTTCAGGCCGCTCTGGTTGCAAAGCCCCCGGCGGCTTCGCCTCCAAATTTTCTCCATCACTCCGGAGCGGCAACTTCAGCCTCCGAAAGCCTCAAAGACTACCCGTTTAAACGAATTTTTTTCGGAAGGTGGGAATCCTTCTCCCCTCGCCATGAATCAAAGAGTGGAATTCAGCCCCTGGAGGAGTCTGCGCGATGGCCTTATCTGCTATTGAAGTCAATCAGTTGAAACAAGCCCCCGCGGTTGAGGGCGTCTTGCCGGTGGTGCTCGGCCGCTGGAGCCCGCGCGCCTTTGCGCCGCGCGAAGTAAGTTCCGCCGACCTGAAAAAGCTCTTTGAAGCCGCCCGCTGGGCCGCCTCCTCGTTTAATGAGCAGCCCTGGCGCTTCCTGGCCGGACGCCGTGGCTCATCGGCCTACAAGAAAATCTTCGACTCCCTGGTGGAACGCAACCAGGCCTGGGCAGGCAGTGCGCCCGTACTGATTCTGGGCGTCGCCAAGAGCACCTTCAGCCACAGCGGCAGCCCGAACCGGGTTGCCCTCTACGACCTGGGCGCCGCCGCCGCACTGCTCTGCCTGCAAGCCACGGCTCTGGGCCTCTCCGCTCACCAGATGGCCGGTTTCGACCCTGGCGCCGCACGCGCCGCCTTCGGAATTCCCGAGAATTTCATCGCCGGCGCGGTCATCGCCCTCGGCTACCAGGGCGAACCGTCAACCCTGCCCGACGAGCAATTTATCGCCGCGGAGATTGCCCCGCGCACGCGCAGGCCGTGGAATGAATCCTTCCTGTCGGCTTGGGATGAACCCCTCGACCTGGGCTGATGGCGCCGTTCCCAAGCGCGTTCAGGGCAACAATACCACTGCGGCGGCGGCTTCCGCGTTAGAGTGAAGGGTAAGGAGCAAGTTTTGACCTACGCACACGCATTGCGCAAAAGTTCCGGCCGCCGGCGCATCCACTCGCACGCCTATACCCGGCCGCGCCGCCTGGGCTGGCGGAGCCGCGTCACCTTGGCTAGCGTTGCGGCGGTTCTGCTTCTGCTGGGCTGCGGAGCGGTCGCCCGGCGGTTTGCACCCACCTCGAACACCTCGCTCACCCGCTTTGACGCCATCATCGTGCCGGGCAATCCGGCCGATAGCGACGGCAACCCCACGCCGGAGCAGTTGGCCCGCGTCACCGAGGGAGTTCACGAATATGAACGGGGCGTGGCGCCCAGGCTGATCCTGACCGGGGGCGCAGCGCGCAACCACTTCGTGGAGGCGCGTGTGATGGCGCGTTCGGCGGAGGCCGAGGGCATTCCAGCGTCGGCCATCTTCGTCGAGCCGGAGGCCAGGAATACGATCGAGAACGCCTGCTACTCGGCGCGGATCATGAAGGCGCACGGCTGGCAGTCGGCCGAGGTGGTTTCCAACGCCTATCATCTGCCCCGCGTCGGCCTGATCTTCAACAGCCTTCCGCTCCAGTGGCGCACCCACGCCGCTCCGCCGCTCGAACCGCAGTTGGCGGCCTACGGCTGGGCCCAGACGGCCCTGGAAACCATGAAGACCGCGCGCTACCTGATTTGGGCGCGCTGGACCGAGCGCTGCGAGCCGTAACCGGAACAATTGCGCCGGTTTGCATTGTCCCCCGCCGGTCTGCTCCTGTAAGCTGGTGTACGATGCGTTTCTCAGTTAGATTTTCCGTCGCTCTTGTCGTCGTAGCCGCCTTGGCTGTCTCTTGCGGAACCCGCGCCCAGGCGCAAAGCGCCGCCGCCGCAACCGCTGGCAGCGACTCCTACGCCGCCATCAATCCGCTGGCCGGCGTGCGCTACGACAATCGCTACGATCTGTCGGTGGGCATGGCCTACGACCACATGAAGGCCGGACCAAACCTGCTCCAGGGAGCCGACCTGGGCGGACTCGATCTCTCCGCCTCCTATTGGCTCAGCCGGCACTGGGGCGTCGAAGGATCGGGCCGCGGCTATTTCGGCACCAGCGGAGCCACGCCCAACACCAAGAGCATCAACGGACCCTTCGTCAGCGAGTACTTCTTCACCGCCGGGCCGGAATGGCTGGGGCCGCACAACAGGCACGGCGCCCTGATCCCTCACGTGCTGGTGGGCGGCGTTTACGGCCGCTTCGAGCAGGATCTGCGCGGAAACTCGCCCTCGGTGGCGGGCTTCTACAACAACCAGGTTGCCCCGGCCGTCATCATGGGCGGCCACATGGACCTGAACCGCTCGGCGCACTGGGTCTTCCGCATCACGCCCGACGCGGTTGTGACCCACTACGGCATCAACTACGGAAACCGGATCACCCAGACCGACGTCAACTTCGCGATCTCGGTGGGAGCCGAGTACAAGTTCCAAAAGCGGCGTTAGGGCAAAACCCAAAACGATGTCCGCGAGGCTGGGTGCCCCACCCTCGGCGCGTTTTTGTCTTTGCGGCTAAAAGCCACCTTGCGCAGAGTTGTTCAGTGTAGTTGAATTGGAGGACCACTCAGGCTGCCAAGTTCAGCCCAGTGTGTTATTCTCCACCGTTCGGCTACAACTGAGGAGAGTTGTCGCCGAAACAGCAAACTGCATCGAATAACGGCGCGTCCCGCTCCGCTTGGCGGTCTCCGGGCGGAAGTGCGTACAAAGGCAGGGGTCAACGGCTATGAAAGACACTCTTGGAGTTTTGCTTGCAGGCGGAGCCGGAGAACGGCTCTTTCCGCTCACCCGTGATCGCGCCAAACCAGCTGTACCCTTTGGCGGGCACTACCGCATCATCGACATCACGCTCTCCAACTGCATCAACTCCGGCCTGCGCCGGGTCTTCATTATGACCCAGTACAAGGCTCTCTCCCTGAACCGGCACATCCGCGAAGGGTGGACCGGGATTGTGGCCCGGGAACTGGGCGAATTCTTCGAGATGCTACCGCCCATGCAGCGCACCGGCTCGAACTGGTATATGGGAACCGCCGACGCGGTTTACCAGAACATCTACTCGATCGGCAGCGAGCAGCCCAAGCGCATAATCATCCTCTCCGGCGACCACATCTACAAGATGGACTACAGCCGCATGCTGGAGCACCACAAGGAGACCGGGGCCGAGGTGACGCTGGCCGCGCTGCCGATTCCGCCCGACGAGGTTTCGCGCTTTGGCGTGGTCGAGGTGGGCCAGACAGGCGAGGTGCAGGGCTTCCAGGAGAAGCCGGCCTCGACCAGCTTCCGCTCGCCCTTCAACCCCAACGCTGTGGACGCCTCGATGGGCATTTACATCTTCAACACCGAGGTGCTGTTGAAGGCGCTGATCGCCGACGCCGAAGACCCCAACTCGAAGCACGACTTCGGCCACAACATCCTGCCCAACCTGCTGGGCAAGAAGAAGATGATGGCCTACAGCTTTGTGGACGAGAACAAGCAGCAGGCGCTCTACTGGCGCGACGTGGGCACCCTGGACGCCTACTACGACGCCAACATGGACCTGTGCGCGGTTTCGCCGATCTTCAACCTCTACGACAAGAACTGGCCCATGCGCACCCGCATGAGGCAGTACCCGCCGGCCAAGTTCGTCTTCGACGAGCCGGGCCGCTCGGGCATGGCGATCAACTCGGTAATCGCCTCGGGCGTCATCATCTCCGGCGCCACGGTCTCGAACTCCGTGGTCTCGGAGGATGTGCGCGTGAACTCCTACTCGGCCGTGGACGCCAGCATCATCTTCTCGCACGTGAACATCGGCCGCTACTGCCGCATCCGCCGCGCCATCATCGATCGCCACGTGCATATTCCCGAGGGCACGGTCATCGGCTACGACCCGGCCGAGGACAAGCGGCGCTACTTTGTCACTCCCTCAGGGCTGACCATCGTCACCCGCGACTCCTCTCTCTTCGAGAACCCAGTCGAACTGGACTTCGAGCAGCGGTATTGACGCTGTGAGGCTAGAGCCGGGCGGCCCAGAATCCAGGATAGAAAAACTGGGACGCCCGGACCGGGCTGCCGCCTCTTCCACTCCCCAGCCCATGGAACCAATCGCACCACTCCTTCGTACTAGCGCAGTATGCCGTGCGTCGATACGTTAAGCTGGAGCGGGATAGTGGGGCTGGCAGCAGCGGCCACCGGGTCGCGACGACGCGACCCGGTGGCCCGGAGGCAGGCGGACGGCTCTTCAAAGCCGCGTCGGACTCCGGCGGGAAGGACTGTGGCAAAAGGCCGCGCTCAAGACAGCAGGACCATCGCACAGGACCGCGCTCAGAGCATTAGGACTGTTGCACAGAACCTCGTTCAGAACAGTCGGGCTGTTGCACCGAACCTCGTTCAAATGGGCTATGAATTCCATCCCACGGATGAAGAACTGTCCCTTTGCCCCAGTGAGCAGAACGTGATCCCAGGGGGTTCTGAGTCCGTAGGGGCCCCGGACCGTGCGCCCATTGCCCGTCCGGCAGGCGGGGAGGCAGCTTCGTTGCAGATCGACAGCTCCCAGGACTGGACTCAGGTGGTGCGCCGTTGCATGGACGGAGATTCCGGCGCGTGGGCCGAACTGGTCGGCGCCGAACACCGGCGCGTCTACGGGCATTGCTACAGATTCACCGGCAACGCCAGCGACGCCGAGGATCTGACCCAGGATGTATTTCTGAAGATTTACTCGAACCTGTCCAGCTTTGACCCCAACCGCGGCAGTCTGCAGGTGTGGATCACCACCATGACCCGCAACCTGCTGGTGGACAATTTCCGCCGCACCCGCAACCAGCGGGCTACCACTTCGCTGGACGACGGCTGGGAGTCGGCCGAGGAGTTGAAGCCGGTGGACCGGCTGGTGGCCCATGGCTCTTCGCCGCACGAGTCGGCGGCCAAAAATCAACTGGGCGCAGTGGTGCAGGAGGCCCTGACGTGCCTCCCGGCCGATCTGCGCGAGGCTGTGATCTTGAGAGATTTGCAGGATTTGGACTACAAGGAGATCGCCTCTGTGCTGGCGATTCCCGAAGGGACGGTCAAGTCCCGCATCAGCCGGGGACGCGCGGAACTGGCGCGACGGCTGGAACGTAATAGACGGGAGGTAATGTAATGGCGGAGCGCAGCTTCAATTCGGGTTCCACAAATCCAGCCTCCCCGGCCTGCGGCGAGTGGGAGGCGGTTTTGGCCGACGCGCTGGATGGGTTGCTGACGCCTGCGGACGAGGCGGCCTTCACCGCTCACCGCTCCTGCTGCCCGGCCTGCGCGGCGCTCTATGAAGAGGCGCGCAGAGGCCGTGAGTGGCTGGAGTTCCTCTCGCCCGAACCGGAGGCGCCAGAGGGGCTGCTGGCGAGGATTCTGGCGCAGACCGGTCCGGAGCTTGGAACTCCGGGACATGCGGCTGGCTGCGATCTGGCGGCAGGTGGCGGCAGCGCCGTGCCGAAGCCTCCGGTCTTCATTCTCGCCTTCACGCCGGCCTCTGCCCCATCCTGGCTGCGTCCCGGCCTGATGGCCCGCATCCAGCGTTTTGCCGAGCCGCGGCTGATGATGACTGCGGCGATGGCCTTCTTTTCGATCGCGATGACGCTCAACCTGACCGGCCTCCGGCTGAGCAGTCTGCCACTGTCGGAGCTGCGGCCCAGCGCGGTCCGCTCACTCCCCAGCGCAGCGCGCGCATTTTTGGAGCGGCGGCTCACGGCGGCTTCGACCCCGATCATCCGCTACTACGACCACTCGCGGCTGATCTACGAGGTGCAGGCGACGATGCGGGAGCTGCGCCGGACAACCGAGGTTGGAGGCGAGGGCCGGAATGAAGAGAACCGGCCCGGGCCGCAAGCGTTGACGCCCGGCGAGTCAAAAGAGGCTTCGTTGCGCAAGGAGCTGGGAAAACCTCTACAATCGCTGGACAAATCGGCCTTCGGACCGGCTTTTGGGCTGGCCTTTGAACCGTCCGCTGAGCCAACTCGCAACGATTCCGATTTTTACGAAACTTCCGTGAGGTTTCACGGCCAAACCGCGCTCTCCGGCGGCTCCCGAAAAGAAGCTCGGGGAAGGAGCACAGTATGGACTGCGTAAATCACAAGGGCGTGAGCGCGACCGCCTACTGCCAGAACTGCGGCAAACCGCTGTGCACTGATTGCATCATCGCCGGGGCGATGCGCAATCTCCCCAATGGGCAGATTCTCTGCGAGAGCTGCATCAGCGCGTGGCAGAGCCTTCAGCCGCCCTTTGCCGGGCTGCAGCCGCACGGGCCCAGCCCCTCGGCGGCCGCCGTGCTGGGCCTGATTCCCGGCGTGGGCGCGATGTACAACGGCCAGTTCCTCAAAGGCTTCATCCACGTGGTCGTCTTCGCGGTGCTCATCGGCACCACCGGCCACTATCCGCTCTGCGGCCTGTTCATCGCCGCCTGGATTCTCTACCAGTCGTTTGAGGCCTACCACACCGCCAGGGCGCTGCGCGACGGTGAGCCGGTGCCCGATCCGCTGGGGCTGAATGAGGTGAGCAACTGGCTGAATCTGGGTGCGAGGCTGCGGAATCCTGGCCAACCCGCCGCCAGGCAGTCCGCGGCGAATCCCGCCTCCTACGCTCCCGGCGCAAAGCCTGCCGGCGCGGCCGGTCCGTCCACAGGAGGCTATCCGCCTCCGTACTCTGGGCAGTACCAGCCGCCCTATCAGGCTCCTTATCAGGGTCCGTACCAGGCCCCGCCGCAAGCCCCACATCAGCCCCCGTTCACGCCGCCGGCAGCCGGATTTACCGCTCCCCCCGCGCCACCGGCCCGCTGGGGACACCGGGAACCAGTCGGCGCCATCGTGCTGATTGCCCTGGGAGTGCTGTTCTTGCTCGACCAGTTGGAGATATTCCAGGGCCGTTTCATGGAATTCGTCTGGCCGCTGCTGCTGATCGCGCTGGGCGTCTGGCTGATCGTTCGCCGTATTGAAGAGTCGCAAGGAGGTTCCAAATGAACTATTACTTCATGATCCGCCGCCTGCGCGGCCCCGCATTTCTTCTGCTGGTCGGCGTCCTCGCGCTGCTCAACCAGGCGCACATCCTCAGTTGGGGCAAAAGCTGGCCGCTGTATCTGATCCTGGCCGGTTTGCTGGCGCTGGCCGAGCGCGCGGCGCTGAGTGCCGAGGGGGGGTATCCGCAGGGGCCGTACCCGGGTCAGCCCTATCCGGGCTCAAGTCCGAGCACGAACCCAGGTTCCTATTCGGGGAGCGCGCCTTACGCTGGAGCATCGGTTCCCTCGGCGGCCACGGGCATTCCGCCCTACCCAGGGCAGCCGGCGGCCAACGTGCCGGTTGCTCCGCCTGATCTGCTGAAGGACAGCGAGGAGGGCTCATTATGAGCAGCGTACCTCCGACCACGCCGCCGGGCGGCGCGCCGCCCCCTCCTTTTCCGCCTTACGACCCCAAAACCCAGTGGCGGGCCTACCGCGAGCAGCAGAAGGCCGCCTGGCGCGCTCAGCGAGCTGCCTGGAAGGCGAATTGTGCGAGCATCTACGGCCCACGCGTTCCCTCAGTCGTCGGCCCCGTCATCCTGATCGCCACGGGCGTGGTGGCGCTGCTGCTGCTCACAGGTTACATCAATCAAGGCGCGTTCTGGAACTGGTACGGCCGCTTCTGGCCGCTGCTGTTGATCGGCGCCGGACTGGCCCTATTGGCCGAGTGGGCGCTGGACCTGCGCCGCAAGGTTCCCGTGCGCCGCGGCGGCAGTTTTGCGGGCATTATTCTTGTGCTCGCCATCCTGGGCGTCTTGGCCGCCGGATGGAATCACGAGAAGCCCTGGTTGACCAGGCAGGGGGTCGAATTCGGCCTGAATGACTATTTCTTCAATGCCCTTGGCCTGCCCGAGCACGACTTCGATCTGCCAGCGCAGAGCCGGCAGATTCCCGCCAACGCCGCCATCGAGATTCAGAACCCGCGTGGCGACGTGAGCGTGACGGCCGGCGATGAGTCCACCATCGAAGTGCTGGCGCACGAAGTGGCCTACGCCAGTTCCGACGCCGAGGCCAGGAAGATCTTCGACGCCGAAACGCCGCGCCTGACGGTGGGCGGCTACGCCGTGCTGCTCAAGTCCGAGAGCAATTCGAGCGGGCGGCTGAACCTGATCGTCACCGTTCCTCGCAACGCCAGGCTGACGGTGGAAACCGGCAAGGGTAATGTGACCGCGACCGGCCTCGGCGCCGGCATCAACGTCACCGCCGGGGGAGACGTTCACCTCAGCGCGATGGGCGGCCCGGTCCAGGCGCACTTTTCCAGCGGAGATCACGAGCTTTCCGCCCACGATATTCAGGGCAGCCTGAGCGTCGATGGAGACTTGAACAGCCTCAACTTCTCCGCGATCAAAGGCCCGGTCACGCAGAACGGAGAAATCCTCGGCGACGCGCACCTGGTGGCCATCAGTGGGCCCGTGCATCTGCACACCTCGGTGACCAGCCTCGAAGTAGCGGAACTGCCCGGCGACCTGACCCTCAACTCCGACGACCTGCGCGTCAACCAAGCCAAGGGGCAGGTGCGCGTGGCGACCCGCTCCAAGGACATCGACCTCAACCATATCTATGGCGACTGCACCGTGGAAGACCGCGACGGCAGCATCTCGGTCGAGCCGGCCGGCGGCTACGCGGTGGAAGCGAAAAACAGCAAGGGCGACGTCGAACTGACGCTGCCGCCCAACGCCTCGGCCACGGTGAACGCACACACGCACAACGGGGACATCGTCTCGGATTATGCCATCCAGCCAACCCGAGGAGCGGACAAGTCGGTTACATTTCGGGTCGGGTCTGGAGTATCCCGGATTGTGCTCAGCGCCGACAACGGCGACGTGCGCATCAAGAAAGGCCCGGCCTTCCCGCCCGCGTCCTGGCTGAATCTTTCGCCTCAACGCAGGGCTCTAATGCTGAATGTCCCGCCCTACCACAGGGTTCCATCGCTTTCCGACGCGCCCCGTCTGAAAACGCATAAGGAGTTGCCCGCACAGCCGGTTACGCAATGAGTAGAGCCCCTCGGGGCTCTACGATAGTGCGGAAAAGGCCTTAAACCGCAACCCGGCTAACGCGCGCGCCAATGCGGGTGAAGACCTCCCAGGGAATCGTCCCGGTGGCCTCTGCGAGGTCGAAGGCGGTGATGGTTTCGCCGCCTTGCGGGTCCCCGCGTTGCGAGCCCAGAATCATCACCTCGTCGCCAGCCTCGACGCCGGGGATTCCGGTCACGTCCACCACCGCCTGGTCCATGCTGACGCGACCCACCAGGGGGGCGCGCGCGCCGCGAACCAGCAAGCTGAAGCGATTACCAAGTCGGCGGTCGAGCCCGTCGGCGTAGCCCGCGGCCACCAGCGCCAGCCGCATCGGCTCGGTGGCCACAAAGGTTCCGTTATAGCCCACCACCGCCCCGGCGGGAATCGAGCGCACACCGGCCACGCGGGTCTTCCAACTGAGCACCGGCTGCAACCGGGCGCGCGCGGCCGTCAGCGACGGAGGTTCCTGCGGCTCAAACCGCGGGTTGAACTGGGGGATCAGGCCGTAGAGAGCCAGGCCCGGCCGCAGCAACGCCTTCATGCCGTGGCGAGCAGCCAACCCGGCAATCTTTTCCGCCTGGCCGGCCAGCAAAGCGGCGGAGTTGCCGACATTCAGCCACTCGGGCAGCATTCCCGCCTCCCCGACTCTCCCCAACGCCGCGTCCAGCCGCTCCAGTTGCATCGCGGTCACCGCGCCATCGGCCTCATCAGCGGCGAACAGGTGGGTCATCACGCCCTCCAGCCGAAGCGGCGACCCAGGAGTAAACCGTTCCAGAATCCGCGCCAGCGCGTCCGCCTCTTGCGCCTCCGAACGCAGCAGTTCAGGGGCAACCCCCTGGCGGCTCATGCCGGTGTCGATCTCCAGATGCACCGGAACCGACCCGGCCGCCGCGCCCGCCGCATGGGCCGCGCCTTCCAACTCGTCCAACTGCCACGGCTCCCAGGCCACCACGCTCAGGCCGTGCTCGACCACCGCCGCTCCCTGGCCAGGGAAGGCGCCGCCGATGACCAAAATCCGCACCTCGGGGCACACGGCGCGAGCCGCCACGCCCTCCTCGACACAGGTCACGCCCAGCCACCGCGCCCCGGCGCGCACTGCGGCCGGCGCGCAAATGCCGAGTGAGTGGCCGTAGGCGTCGGCCTTGACGATGGCCAGCAACTCCGCGTGGGGAGCGGCCAGAGTCAGCAAAAACCGGAAATTTTCTTCAAGAAAGCGGGCGGAAATTTCCACCCAACAGGGGCGCATTGGCATCAGTTTGTCCAAATCTCAGTTTATCGCGAGCACCCGCCACAGATCGCAACAACTGGGGTTCCACTCCCGGCGGCCTTTTGATTGCGGGCTTTCTTTGCCCTTACATCAGCAGCGCAAATGCCACCACCGTCTCACCCCGCAACGGAATTTCGTTCAGCAGCCGCGCTTCCACTTCGTGCGGAATCCTCATCTCGCAGGCCGCCACCTCAGTCGTGCTCGCGCCCGCAAAACACAACTCGCAGTGCCCGAACGCTTCGCCGCCCGTCACGCGGGTATCCATACGAACGGGCGGCCCGAAGACGCGGCAGGTCATCGGCCTCCAGGCGTAGAGCTGGCAGAGGCCAGTGGCCGGATCCAGAGCCGGACAGGCTGCCTCGTTGGCAAACTCCTCGAAGCGCGCCCGGTCCGCCTCGGATTCGCCCAGCAGGCCGGTGCGAAGATCGCCGGGAAACTCCGCCCCATTTTCAGCAATCCACGCCCGCGCCCGGCCTTCGATCTCCTCCGCAACCGAGGGGTCTGACGTCCGCAGCGCCTCCATGCCGGCGCCCAGCCGCAGCGCGTCAAGCGAGCTGATTGCAAAGGCTCCCTGGCAACACTGCGCGCAGCCCGGCCGGCAGGCCAGCCACTTCCCTGCCCGCCGCGCCGCTTCGGCCAGCGCCGCATCCACCATCCGCACCAGTTGGGAATCGCCCGAGGGCAAACGCATAGAGCGGTTCTCCAGTTGCTGTAGTGCTGTAAAGGAAATCCGCGAATCGCCCCAAAAAGCCTTTACCAGCCGGAGGCGAGACGGCCCTTGAAGAATTCGAGCGACCTTTCCAGCCCCTCTTGCAGATTGATGCGCGGCTCCCAGCCGAGCAGGGCGCGGGCCTTGGCGATATCGGGACGGCGGCGCACGGGGTCGTCTTCGGGCAGGGATTCAAAGTGCAATTCGCTCTTTGAGCCGGTCACTTCCAGCACCGCCTGGGCGCATTCGAGGATGGTGAACTCATCCGGGTTGCCAATGTTGACCGGCAGGTGCTCCTCCGAGCGAGAGAGGCGCAGAATGCCTTCGATCAGGTCGTTCACATAACAAAAGCTGCGCGTCTGGCTGCCGTCGCCGTAGATGGTCAGCGGCTCGCCGCGCAGGGCCTGCATCATGAAGTTGGAGACCACCCGGCCATCGCTGGGATGCAGCCGGGGCCCGTAGGTGTTGAAGATGCGCACCAGGTGAGTGTTCACCCCGCGCGAGCGATGGTAGGCCATCACCATCGCCTCGGCAAAGCGCTTGGACTCGTCGTAGACCGAGCGCGGGCCAACCGGATTCACGTTGCCCCAGTAACTCTCCCGTTGCGGATGCTCGAGCGGGTCGCCGTAGCACTCCGAGGTGGAGGCGTGCAGGAAGCCGGCATTGTACCTGGCGGCGATTGCCAAGGTGTTATCGACGCCCGCAGAGCCCACACGCAGCGTTTCTAGCCCCAGGCGCAAATACTCTGGCGGGCTGGCCGGCGAAGCAAAGTTGAAGACGTAGTCCACCGGGCCCCAATCGGCATCCAGTCCGAAGGGCTGGCAAATGTCCCGCTCCTCGAAGCGAAAACGCGGTTCATTGCCCAGGTGAGCGAGGTTTTCCCGGTCGCCAGTGGAGAAATTATCGACGCCGACAACCGTGTGGCCCTCGTTCAGTAAGCGATCGGTAAGGTGAGAACCAAGAAATCCGGCGGCGCCGGTGACGAGTACGCGCATGGTCAAGAGTTTATGCTCCAAAAAAATCTTCCACAATGCATATTGGCAAAGTTAGCCGCGCCGCTCACACCACTAACTCCGCCAACCCCGCTCTTCAAGCCCCTTACACAACCAGCTTGCGCGGCTTGCCCTGCTGAGCCTGGTAACTCGCCGGCCGGCCCACGCTCACATAAGTGAAGCCATGATCGACCATCTTCTGCGGCTGGTAAAGGTTGCGGCCATCGATCACGATGGGAAAACGAACCGCCTGATTGAGTCGCACCAGATCAATTTCGGCAAACTCTTTCCAGTCGGTCAAAATCAGGACCGCGTCGGCGTCGGTGGCCGCCTCGTAAATGTCCGTTGCATAGCGGAGTGTCTCCGAGGGCGGCAGAACCTCCTTGGCGCGTTCGATGGCCGCCGGATCGTAGGCTGTGACCGAGGCGCCGGCCTCCAGGAGTTTCCTGATGACGTCGATGGCCGGGGATTCGCGAATGTCGTCGGTATCGCCCTTGAAGGCCAGGCCGAGGGCTGCCAGCCGCTTGCCGCGCAGCGTCCACAGCGCCGCGCGCACCTTGTTGAAGAAGATCTCCTTCTGGGTTTCGTTAACCTTGCGAATCTCCTGGAGCAGTTGGAAGTCCACGCCCTGCTGCTGCGCCACCCAGTGAAAGGCGGCCACGTCTTTTGGAAAACAAGAGCCGCCGTAACCCAGCCCGGCGCGCAGGAATTTGGGGCCGATGCGGCTGTCCATGCCCATGCCGGCGGCGATGTCCTCGATGTCGGCGTCCACCGTCTCGGCCAGGTTGGCCACCGCGTTGATGAAGGAGATCTTCAAAGCCAGGAAGGCATTGGAGGCGTGCTTGATGATCT
>PMPH01000010.1 GCA_003161045.1 Acidobacteriaceae bacterium | reverse complement strand
ATGGCAACAGGAAGGCTCTGGGATGTTTGACTCTATCCGTTCCCCGCCGCAGAGGGAACTCACCAACATGCAGGAGGGCCCTCAGCCCGGCAGTCTTTTCAAGGTTCCTCCGGGCTACAAGAAGTTTGACATGCAAAACATGGGCGGAATGGGCGGGGTTCATCCTCCGAGTCAATAGCATTCGGCCTGCTCTTAAACCTTTCCCCGCCCCAGCGGTGGGGCGTTGTTTTGGACAAGAACATCCCCGGAAGCCGCGGCCAATGGGGTAATGGCACCGATACATAACCGGATGCCGGTGATCCTGGAGCCGAGGGATTATGACCGCTGGCTCGATGCTGGGAATCCCGCAAGGCCCCCGGTGGACTTGCTCCGCCCATACCCAGCAGAACGGATGCAGGCTTGGCCGGTCAGTGACCGTGTAGGGGATGTGCTCAACAATGATCCGGAATTACTGGAGCCTCGAAGCTGAAGGCACTGGCCGCCAAGCGGGGACAGCATTATCCCCGCAAAACGCTTCGCCGGTCCTCCCAGGATTCAAAAATGGATCGGGCAAGAGCCCACGACTGCGCCGTAGAAGAGTGTCGAAGCGCTCTGGATGACCTCTCAGCGGACTACTTCACCGGAATACGCACAAGATGCAACCGCGATTCCGAAGGGTGTTGGCGTCAAGCACGATGCTGAGGGCGTGTTCACATCCTCGGCTTTATTCGGCGCCATTGGAGAAGTCCCAGTCCGTAACCTGGTCCATTCGAGTCGTGTGCAGCTCTACTTGTTTCCTGAGCCGAATAGCCAGAGCACCGCTACCTCATTTTCCAAACCCTGGGAGGTCTACGCGCTTCGCAATGTGGTCCTGAATCCAGTGTGGGTCCCACCATTCCTTCGGGTCAATCTGGGTGCCATCGAGTTGCATGGCAAAGTGAATATGGTCGCCTCCGGCCATTCCGGTCTGGCCGCTATGGCCCATGACCTGGCCGCGTTTTACCATGTCACCTTCGTGTACATTGATTTGGCTAAGGTGCCCGTAGATCGTCTGTAGTCCGTAGCCATGATCTACCACGATGCAATTGCCGTAGATGCCCAGCGGAGCTGCATAGACAACCCGGCCATCGTTGGAAGCTTCCACGCCAACATGTTGCGTCACGGCTAGATCATATCCGAGGTGAACCTGCTGATCGATCTTCTTCCCGTGGTATATATAGTTCCGCACGTCTGCAAAGGTCGCCTCCGCCTGGGAATGAGACTGCCGCGCGAAAGGCTGTGTCCATAGGAACTTGTCGGCTGTCTTGAAGCGCAGATCGGAAAGCACCTTGTTGTTGGCACGGCGCATTTCGTTGTTAATTTTTACAAACCGCACGACCGGATCGCCCGAGCCATTCGGGTCAAGCTCGCCGATTACCTTCTGCAGGAAGGCATCGCTCACCTGCAAGTCGTGTACGGTGTATTTCGGCTGCTCCTTTTTGGGAAACTGAAATACGATTGGGCCGGCCACTTCGTTTCCTGCACCATTGGAGGCATAGACAAGGGGCACGGTGTTGGACGGCATATTCCAGGCAAAGGCAAAGAGAGAGAAGAACCCTGGCTTGCCTCCGGGCATGGGCCAAGCCCGATATGTTTGGTCGCCGACACGTACACCTGCTTCGGTCCAAGTCCCTGAAACATTGAAGGTTGCGAGGTCAGCCATGCCCAGGTAAAGGTAGTGTTGGTCTGAATCTACGCTGATAGTCGGCGGTTGCGTCACCACCGTCACCTCACGTTCCCAGCTTGCCGTCTTCCGAAGCAAATCGTTCGAGGTAGCCTCAAGGATCAATTTTGCCTTGCCATTTTGGAGCTGCGGCGTGGTTTTTACGCCCGCCGTAAAGTTCCAGGTACTGTCTGTCGCGCTGGAGGGTTGCGCCATCTCCCAGACGCGATACCGAACGCCGTTCTGCTCTACGAATGCTGCGAGCCTGCGAACCCCATGCGGATCGCGTACGTGGACGGTTATCGGAGTGGCCTGGCCCAGGGAAGAGACAGGGGACGGCAGGTCCACAACAGGGGGCGCCGATCGTGCCAGTAGTAGCGCGATGGGCAACAAAACAGCTATTGCAATCACGACAACAATGACTTTTCGCATAGGCCATTGTAGCGCTCATCAAACGCCTTGTTCGATCTGGACAATGAGCGCCCGCTGCTTCGCAGCGGTAGCAGTGGCTCTACTGGCGTAATCGCCGCGAAGGGGAAGCAGACGGGACACTGACGCGGTCGATGACCTGGTCCGAGCCCTGATTCCGACTGCCGCAGACCGGAGTGCTCTGATCGATATTTGCGAGCGCCTTGGGGAGCTCGGTGACCGCGGAGCTGCGGAATTGAAGCACCTCATCGAGTCCCCGGGGCACAATTGATCCTGAAAAGTCGGCATGGCGACTGGAAGGTGCAGGGCCGGGTATTCAGCCTCGAAGAATATCTCTTTGTTTGCCATCGGCCTGCGTGGACGCGCTCATGAAGCGGACATGTCGCCGCCCCTCGGGAACCTTCAGGGCGGGAACTGTGCATTGCATATTGAATACGATTTGTGTAATATACATGTATGATTCGGCGATCAGTGACACAAGCAATTGAGCATGCACTCCAGCACCAGGCGGCGGTGGCCCTGATCGGGCCGCGGCAGGTGGGCAAGACAACCCTGGCGCGGGAGATTGCCGGCGCCCGCCCCGGCGCCCTCTATCTCGACCTGGAGGCCAGGGCCGACCGCGACAAGCTGGCAGAGCCGGTGCTCTTTCTGCGCCCGTATGAGAACTCGCTGGTGGTGCTCGACGAGATTCATCGCGTGCCGGAACTTTTTCAGCAACTGCGCGGCATCATCGACGAGGGACGCCGGACGGGCCACGGGACGGGCAGATTCCTCATCCTCGGCTCGGCTTCGATGGAGCTGCTGCGCCAGTCCGGGGAGAGCCTGGCGGGGCGCATCGCCTACATCGATATGGGGCCGTTCTTCACGCTGGAGCTGCCGGCGGACGAGGCCACGGTGCAGCAGCTCTGGCTGCGCGGCGGCTTTCCCGGCAGCTACCTGGCCGACGGCGAGAGCGCGAGCCTGCGCTGGCGCGAGGATTTCATCCGCACCTATCTGGAGCGCGATGTGCCACAGTTCGGACCGCGCGTGCCGGCCGGAGTGCTGGAGCGGCTCTGGACAATGCTGGCGCATGGGCAGGGCACGCTGCTGAACGCCTCGCGGCTGGCCGCCGGGCTGCAGATCTCGGCGCCGACCGTGCATCGCCACATCGACCTGCTGGCGGAGTTGCTGCTGGTCCGGAGGCTGCCGCCCTTTCTTCGCAACGTGGGCAAGCGGCTGGTCAAGTCGCCCAAGATCTATGTGCGCGACAGCGGCCTGGTGCATGCGCTGCTGGGAATCCGGACGCACAACGACCTGGCCGGCCATCCGGTGGCGGGCGCGTCGTGGGAGGGATTTGTCGTCGAGAACCTGCTACAGGCGGCGCCGGAGCGCACCGTGGCCAGCTTCTTCCGCACCGCGGCTGGGGCGGAGATCGACCTGCTGCTGGAGATTCCCGGCCATGGCTTGTGGGCCATCGAGATCAAGCTCAGCCTTGCCGGGCGGCCGGAGAAGGGCTTTTACATCGCCTGTGAGGACCTGAAGCCGGACCGCCGTTTCGTGGTTAACGCGGGAAGCGGCAGTTACCCCATCGACGACCGGACCACCGCGATTGGCGTGCACGAGCTGGCCGCCATGCTGGCCGCTCTCGATGCGTGAGACGGCGGGCGGCGCGCTCTCCGGTTGCCAGGGGCACACCGCCCACCGTATGAAGAACCCTGCGGCGTTTTACCAGGACCGATAGGTTTGCCGTTCCATAAAGCCCGTTGGATCAGCGCTTTGGCCTGTTGGCAACAAGTAACTTGGTAACCCTCCCAGATTCTCTCTTGCAAAACAAGCATTTTCCTCGGAGCTTGCTTTGGATTTTCAAGGCATGGCGGGTCTATCCCTCCGATGCATAACGGGGCCGGGCGAGGATGACCCCGCCCAGCCGTCGGTTCATCGTCAGGATGAGCCCGCCAGGTTATTCCTCGGCATGGTTGCTTCCCAGCAGAGCCCGCTTCCGGGTTGCGCGCCCGCACCAGATCGCGCAATGCCTCGGAACCTCGTCCGGAACCCAGACCGCCGTCAGATCGCCGGACCTGTAACTGCGCGCCAACTTCTCAGCGTCGCGCCGATCGGTCTTCACCCGGTCGCCAGCCTTAACCGGCACCAGAGTCGGCGCTATCACTTCGCACTTGACTCCCAGTTCAGCCAACTGCCAGTAGAGTACATGGCCAGTCGGGCCAGCTTCATAACAGGCCCGCAGCTTTTCGACAGGGCCAAGCTTCTTGACCAGTTTGCGTATCGATTCCGTGCGGTTGAGAATCGTTCCAAGGCTTCGGACCTCGCCAATCGTCGAATGTGGCTTTGGCGATGGCCAGGTTGAAACGGGGGCGCAGTTGTTTGAATGTCTCGTCTTTGCGTCGGCGGAGCATGGCCAGAGTCTGGCGACCGCTCTATATTGCACTATAAGTTTTTTGTTGGCTCTCTCATCTTCTTGGACCCGAACAACTCCACCCAGATCTACATCACCACATACGGCGGTGGAGTCTGGCATGGCCCTGCTGCTGGCACCGCGAACCAAGCCGAGACCATTCTGACTCCTGTTCCTGTCGCCCAGTAGATTGCATGATGCCTGGGAATGGTCAAAGCTTGGATTTGCAGGCGAAACGGGATTGGGATCTTAATTGCCTCCATCGGCAAGCGCCAGCCGGGTGAGATGGTAGGCTATCTGCCTGTCCGGCAACAGAAGAGCGTCACGAAATCCTGCTTCGGCGGCCGTTTCGTTCCCCAACTCCCATTGCAGCAGCGCATAGTTGTAGGCTTCCAGGCTCGATCCCGTGTTCAGATTTGCGGCCAGCGCGATTAAAAGTCGAGCGCGCCATTTGCCCTCGTCGTAGCTGGCGGTCCTCTTCGCCGCCATGAAAGCCCAAGCCACCTGCTCTGAATCCGCGGCGCTGGCAGCCCGCTGGAAAAGCACCTTGGCCTCCTCCTTGCGCCCGCAACCATCCTGCAACTCGCCCAGTATGTAGTTGGTGCGGGCGGCATCGAGAAACGGCTGCAGCCCGTCCCGCGTAAAGTCAAGGCCGGGAACAACGGCGCCCAACTCCGAAGCTGTTTCGAGCGCTGCCTCGCAATGTCCCTTTCTGGCAAACGCCAATGCCTGCTGCAGGCGCACCTCGACCCATACCTGGCGCACATTTGTCCCACCTTCCGCGCGGAGAAAGAATCGGTTATGAAAAAGGGCCACCGCGCTGTCATAGTCGTCTGCTTCCGCCAGGTTCAGGGCAAGTTCGTAGACGAGATTCGCAGGCATGTTATCCCTGTCCGGGTAGCGGGTCAGGGCCGACACGCGCTCTGAGGCCGGCCGCTTGAGAAGACTGAGGGCCTGGTCGAGGCCAAGATAGTTTTCCAGGTTCGCTGGATCGTCGATGACTCCGCGTTGAAATGCAGCAAGCGCTCTTTCTGTATCTCCTTTGACATGTAGCAGAGCACGCCCTACAGATGCGTCCAGCGCGGGAATCCGCGGATTCAGAGCAAGCGCATCCTTCCACTTATCCAACCCGGCGTCCGTCATCCCGACGGAGAACTCAAGGGTTCCCAGAAGATAGTCGGCATTTGCGTCCTGAGGATTGGCGCGCAACGCCGATTGCAATACCTGGTAAGTGATCGCTCCGCTGGGAAACACGAAATCCGTTGAAAGCCTGGCCGCGGCAGAATAGTCCTCAGCCGGAGAGCGGCCGAGTTTCTGCTTGCAATAGCCGCGGTAATACGCCACAAGAGGATGGTTCTGTGGTATTGCCTCGGCGGGCTCGCGCTGGTCGGCCGGAACAGCCGGATAATCTCGTGAAAGTACATCAAGGGCTCTTTCATACAGGCCGAGCCGTAAATACTCGGCCGCGGTATTCAGGATGCGGTCCACATCCGCCCCCAGATGGCGGTTGTCTGGTTGCCCGAGTTCCTCGCGAAGAAAATAGCTGGTAGGATAGCGCGTAAGACATTGTTTCGCCAGCGCGCGTGCCTCTTTCTGGTGGCCGAGCGCAAGCTGAACAGCCACCAATTCTTCCCCACTGCGAAGGTCGTCCGGGGAGCTGCGGACTGCTTCCCGAAGGTCATTTTCCGCGAGTTGAAGCTGGCCTTGCCGAGCCTCCAACTCGGCGAGCCGCAAACTGGCGGCAGCATGATACTCCGGCAGCAGCCGCGCGGACTCAAATGCGAGCCTGGCTTCGCGCGCGCGGCCCAGCCCGTCATAGGCGATCCCGAGGTAGTACGCTGTCTCCGCATTCCAGGTCTCGCGACGCTCCACCGGCTCCAAATACGCAACTGCCTCTTGGTAGCGAAGCAGGTCCGCCGACAACCGCCCCGCGGCCTTCTCGAGCGTCAGGCTTGTGGGGAATCGGGACAGTGCCTGCTTGTAGTCGCTCAACGCGGTTAAACGCGCGCCGTTCAACTCTTCATCTTTGCCAAGCTGCACCCAATCGTCCTCGCTTCGTTTCTCGGCTGCAGGCATGGCGTAATGTTGCTGTGGCCCTACCTGCACTTGCGCCTTCGGGGTCCAGTCGAACTCGCCTTCGGTCTGGTGCAGCAGCAGCTCCCCTCGTCCATCCAATACTTCGAAGGTGTATCTTTTCGCGTTGTCTGCCGGCGCTACATCATGCGTCCAGGTGCACTCCGGCGCAAGATCCAGTTTCTGGTTCAGCACCACGTTGCTTCCATCCAAAATTCGCAATGTGGCGCCGGGAATCTTCTGATTCGCATTGAATGCCACACTCAGGGCATGGTGCTGCCGGCTCAGATTCGCCACTCCGTTCAGGTTTGCGCGGACGATGCCGCCCAACCCGCGTGCTGGCATCCAGTACTCGGTTAAATGTATGGTCTGCCTCGGCTGAAGAAATGCATACGTCTCCTGATTGCGGAACAGCCCTCCCTGCACCTCCATGTAGGCGCTGTTATTGTCCGAGAGAGCCTTGCGCCAATCCAGCCCATCGGCGTCGGCCCCGAAGGACCATATCTTCTTGCCTGGCAGTTCCTCGTACTCCGCATAATGGACCACGCCCGTGTCCGTCTGCGGGTGCCAGATGCCCATGAACGGCTCCCTGCTGCCATACACAAATCGCGACACCGGCCCCTTGGTTTGGTTCTTCAGCAGACTAAGGTCGGTCCCGGTCGAATCCACCGGCCAGGTATCCACTTCGGTAAAGCCGTGGCTGGCGCTGAACTGCATGGGATAAGAGACCCGCGAATCGTCCCAAACCTGCACGCCCGCATTGCTCCACCAATAAAAGCGGTGGCGCACATCGCTTCGATTGTTCAGCACCACCTTCAGTTCCAGAACTGTTGAGCCGGGATGGAGCACCAACTCAACATTCCATTGCATCNNAGTTGTGCGATACGGGGAAATTGAATTCGACCCCAAAGGCAGCCCAACCACCCCGATATCCAATCTCCGCTTTCTTGATCGAGGGATTGGCATAAAACATCGGCTGGTTGCTCAACTTATCTACGCACGTATAGATGTGTCCGCCTAGATCGGGCAGAACGGAGCACTTCAGGTACTCGTTTTCGAGAAACACGGCGCGCCATGGATGCTCGACTCGCTGGTTCGTCAGTTGGTCGCGCAACGTGTAGGGGTAGTTAGTGTTTTCAGAATATTGGTCGAAGGGCGGATTCGGATTGGGACGCCCTTCTTCATAGGTAGGAAGCCTGAGTATGCCTTCCCATACCCGCACTTGCGCAAAAGTCGAGGGCAGCCCTGCAACCAGCACCGTAACGAGGATTAGTCGGCCAGAGAATCTACATGTCGAAATCATGCGAATTGACTCCTGTCAGTCCATGAGAACAATCGGCAAATCCAAATGGGGCCAAGCGCCCGATAAGGAACAACGCCCAGCCAAGCCTACCGGAAGATCATAAACTCCTCCCGGTTTCCCAGAGCGTTGCGGTGCGGTGCAAACTACAGCGCAATATCTAAAAAGTGCGAGGCCTCCTCCTGATAAATCGCCTTGGCGCTCCTCGACTGACCTGGGCTAGGTGACCTATCTGCGGGGAGGAACCGGCTCAGCAGAACTCCAGCATCTCGACAGGCGCTCCATTGTCCAAT
>PMPH01000045.1 GCA_003161045.1 Acidobacteriaceae bacterium | reverse complement strand
CTGTAGGCGGGAGGTCACTTTGGCTAAAGAATACCACCTAGCGAGGTCCCCACTTTTAGTCCCACGAGGTATTCAGGCAATGACCGTTGGCTGTTCGAAACGGGGACGCTGTCCTCAAAGGCGTTTATGGGGATAAATCTGCGCCGATGCCAAGATGCTCGCCGGACGAATCTGAGCTCCCCCTGCCTTATCAACCCACCAAATGCTGGCCGTTCCTTAGCAACCCTGAAAGACCACGATTTGCGCAGCCGAGCTGTGTGGCACCATGGCGACTTCTAAGATGGCCAGTTTCACGGCAGCCGCAGGCATCGCGGTCATCAACTCGATCACTAACATGAAGGTTCTTCGGTCCCGACATCATCCTGTTCGTCTGAAGAGCTAAGGCGGGTTCGTGTCTCCTGACGTGTTATGTGTGCGTTCGACGGCTCGGTCGAGTTCGAGTTTTTCATTCCTGTGATCGTCGTGCGGCCCGATCCAGATGAGCAGCACGAGGGCCGGCACTGCCGCCACGGTGGTCAGTAGGAAGAACGGCACCCAGCCGAGCTTCTCAGCCAGTACGCCTCCTGAGGAGGCCACCAGTGTGCGGCCAACCGACGCGAGCGAGGAAAGCAGCGCGTATTGGGTAGCGGTGAAGGCGGGTGAACATAGACTGGAGAGATAGCTTACCAACGCTGTTCCTGCCATTGCGCCAGTTGCGTTTTCGGCAATGACACACAGCGCAAGATAGCCGAGCCGATGCCCGCCTACAGCCTGCAGCACAAAGAACAGGTTGCCAGCCGACTGGAGCACTCCGCATAGGATGAGCGAGCGCCGGAAGCCAAACCGAACCGTCACCATTCCCCCAATCAGAGCCCCCGCCACGGTCGCAAAGAACCCTACCAGTTTGGAAACGGCGGCAATCTCATTGAGCGAAAACCCGAGTGAGATGTAGAGCGGCGTTGCCATCACTCCCGCCAGCGCTTCCCCCAACTTGTAGCCGACAATGAAAATCAGGATGACCATCCAAAGCGGCCGGCGCATGAAATCGGCGAAGGGGCCGATGACTGCAGTGGCGAGCGCTTGGCGAACACTCTCCCATCCGGCGGCCTTGGTATGTACACTTTCCGCCGCCACTTTCGGCTCGGGGCCAAACAGGAAGACCAGCAACCCCACGCCGAGCAGCACCGCCATCGTGGCATAGGCCGCAAACCATCCGGCGCGCGCCGCGATCACCAGGGAACCCGCTCCGGAAACCAGCATGGCGAGCCGGTAGCCGGTTTGGATCATGCCCGCACCGGGCCCCTGCAGCTCCTGCTCCAAGATCTCCACGCGCCAGGCATCGATGACGATATCCTGGCTCGCGGATAGAAACGCGACGAGCAGTGACAAAGCGATCATCGGAGTCAGGTTGTGCCGTGGATCGCACATTCCCAGGCCGAGTATTGCGGCGATCAAGAGGATCTGGATCGTGATTCCCCAACCGCGCCGCCGCCCCAACGGCAGCGGTGGCGGGAGGCGATCAAACAGCGGCGACCAGAGGAACTTTAACGCATAGGGAGTTCCGACCAGGGCAAAGGCTCCGATCGTTGCGCGCCGCACACCGGCTGTCGCAAGCCACGCTGACAGGGTCGAGTAAGTGAGCAGGAGCGGCAGGCCGCTGGCGAACCCGAGTGCTAATACCCGCAGCACGCGCCTATCAGTGTAGGCCGTGACCGAGCGATGCCAGTTGCTTGCGGCGCGCTCTTCGGTGATGCCGGACAATTCCTTCATCGTAATCTTTGGGCACCCTGCTTCACCTTCTGGAATGAAAGATCGTTGTGTGCGACTACGTTGTCGATCAGGCCACGGCGCGAAATGTCAGCCATGCTTTCAGGCCGATGGCTTCGTAGACAACAAAAGCAATGGCTGTCGAGCGTGCGGCTTGCCGACCTCTTTCTTATATCGGCCGTGGTAACGTTGGATTCATCCGCCACCTTGAATTCCCAGATCGTCGGTGCATCGATGTTGCCGGATGCGTTATTCGGAATTGCTGCGGCGACCCGGGTGTTGACCCCTTTGTCCTTCGCGTCGGTTTGGACGAAGTCGAAACCTCTGACTGAGGCATGCCTCCAGCTCAGCATGAAGCGTAGAGCACCCCCCAATGGCAGCCAGTTGGCAGACTGATCCGCACCACGCAACTGAACAATGATCGAGCCGTCTCCGAATATCCACCAAATGTTACATTCGTTGACACAGAACTGTCGAGTCGCTGTGACGTTAGCTGTAGGGGAAGAACGCCGCCTTGGGGCGATGCCGACAACAGTATCAGGAGACGATTAGCCTCAAGGCGGCTCGTGGACACAACGTTTAGCCCGAGAAGTGTGCACCTGGCCTGGGCCAGACAGGATGAAAAGAAACAGGAATTGTTCCTTGGGAGTCGGCATCCTGACTGGAATCTCATGGCCCGCGCTCGAATCAGGAGCCACGAAACTCCCTGCCCCTGTTGCGTTTGCCGGGACAGTTCAGGGGCACTTGCGGTTTGGAGGACGGGGGCGCTCTGCGGAGCCCCGGGGCTTCGATTCATCTGGGCATTATCCGGCTGAAAATCCAGGCGAACAGGTGGGTGATTGGGCGCAGCATGGAGGAGGATGGGCCTCGATATTCGTCCGCCAGTGGCCTCCAGTTTCGCTGCCTGCCCGGGGGCCCCGTTTCCTAACGATTGTTGGTCTGGCGCTTGGTGGTGTCGGAATTGTCCCTGTGGCCTTTTTTTGCCTGCTGTTCAGCCGGAGCTGGCGACCCCGGGAGAGTTGCTCTTTCAGTGTGCCCTGGTCGCTGGCGGGTACGCCCTCGCTAAACGCCTGATGCAGGAAGATGAGGCGTCCTGCGGCGTCCTGCGGGGCGGCTTTGGCGTTCAGACGGTGAGGATGGTCTGAACGATGAAGCTTACGCGGATTTCATGCGCGCCCATGGCGGCGGCGATCACCAGGCGGCGGGTGGCCCGCATCACAAGGACCTCACCCAACCACGATCTGGGGGTGCCCCAGGTTTCGATTTTGAGATGGGATGAGACGGCTGGTCTCGCGGAGAGCTAGGCTTTCCGCAACGCACTCGAAGTGCAAAAGGAGACCAGCCAATGAAGAAGGTTAGCAGAGGAGCCGGGCAAAAGGAAAAGCCAGCGATGACCATCGGTCTTGATCTGGGAGACCGTTTCAGCCATTACTGCATGCTCAACGAGGACGGCGATGCCATCGAATCCGGTCGCATTCAGACCACTGAAGAGGCTTTGCGCCGCCATTTCGCGGGGGAACCGGCGATGCGGATTGCCCTCGAATGCGGGACCCACTCGCCCTGGATCAGCCGCTTGCTGGAGCAGTTGGGCCATCAGGTGATCGTGGCCAACGCGCGCAAGATTCGCGCCATCACCGCCAGCGAATCGAAGAACGACAAGAACGACGCCGAGAAGCTGGCCCGCTTTGCCTTTTGCGATCCGCGCCTGTTGTCTCCCCTTCGCCATCGCAGCCCGGAGCGGCAACAGGATCTGAACCTAATCCAGGCGCGCTCGACCTTGGTGCGCGCCCGGACCATGATCGTCAACGCATTGCGCGGTCTGGTCAAAAGCGCTGGTGGGCGGCTGCCGGCCTGCTCTCCGCAGGGCTTTCAGGCGCGCGTCGAAGCTTCGATTCCCTCCGCACTGGCCGAGGCTGCGCGCCCGCTGCTGGACCAGATCGCCGCGCTCAACGCCAGTATCCAGCAGATGGATCGCGGCATCGAGCAGTTGGGCAATCGCTATCCGGAGATTCCCCTTTTGCGTACCGTACCCGGCATCGGATCGCTGATCGCCGCGGCCTACGTGCTCACGCTGGACCGCCCGGATGCGGTCCAGCACAGCCGCCAGGTGTGCGCGTTTCTTGGCCTGCGTCCGCGGCAAAGCCAGTCCGGAGACTCGGACCCGCAGCATCGCATCTCGAAGACAGGCAACGTGTATCTGCGTAGCCTGCTGGTGCAAGCGGCGCACTACGTGCTGGGCCGCTTTGGGCCTGATTCTGAGTTGCGCCGCTGGGGACTGAAACTGGCTGCCTCGGGCGGCAAGCGCGGAAAGAAGCGAGCCCTCGTGGCCGTAGCCCGCAAACTGGCGGTGATTTTGCATCGCATCTGGCAAACCGGAAACGCCTGGCAGGCTTTTCCACTCGCAAACAGCAACACGGCCAGCAACAAGGCAACCAACAAGGATCTCTGCATGGCCTGAGCCCAACTCACTCAAACAACAGCTCAGCTTATCCACCATCGGGAGATAATCTGTTTGCCGATGTGAAGGTCAGCGTGGACCAGGGCGTCGCCACCCTGACCGGCACCGTGGAACTCTACCAGGACAAGGCCGACGCCGGGAAGCGTGTGCGCAAGGCCAGGGGCGTCGCCTCGGTGCGCAACCTGATCGAGGTCGCCGGCCCCACTCTTTCCGACGAGAAACTGGCGAGCAGACTCCGGGAAAAACTGGCTTATGACCGCGTCTTCTACGGCAACGCCTTCAACGCCATCACCGTCAGCGTGGAAAACGGCCGGGTCACCCTCAGCGGCCACGCCCGCACCGATGTGGACAAGGACTCCGCCCGGGATCTGGTCTCGACCTGTCCCGGCGTCAAGGAGATGGTGGACGAGATCGAGGTTGATCCCGTCTCCATCTTTGATAACCGCATCCGGCGCGGGGTCTTCGACGCCGTCTACGACTACCCGTCGCTGAACCACTACGCCATCGACCCCGCCAAGCCCATCCGCATCTCGGTGCAGAACGGCAATGTGGAGTTGTACGGAACCGTGGACTCGCAGGCCGACAAGGACACTGCCTTCCTCCGCGCCAACGGCGTCCCCGGCGTCTTCAGCGTGAAGAACTTCCTCCAGGTCGCCGGCCCGCCAGTTAAAACGCGGAAGTGAGCGGCCAGTCTGGTGGCGTTTTGAAAGGGCACGGCTTCAGCCGTGCCGCATGGACATAGAAAATAATGCGGCTTTAGCCCCTGAAGGAATGTCTGCATAAGCAATCCATTCCCTCAGGGGCTAAAGCCCTCTTCGTTTTGCTCAATTTACGGCACGGCTGAAGCCGTGCCCTTTCAAAACTCCAACTTATTCAGAGGCTCTCTAGAATTTGATTGCGGGGACGGCCTGTGACGCCGGGCTGGCCGTGAAGAAGGCATTGTTCTCGTGGAATCCGGCGATACCGGCCCAGATGCTGTTGGGGAACTGGAGCACGAAGGTGTTGTAGTCGCGCAGCGCCTCGTTATAGCGCCTACGCGCCACGCTGATGCGGTTTTCGGTTCCCGCCAGCTCGTCCTGCAAGCGCATGAACTGGTCGCTCGACCGCAGTTGCGGGTAGTTTTCCGTGAGCAGCAGCAGGCGGCCCAGGGCCGAATCGAGCTGCCCGTTGGCCGCGATCTTGGCCGCCGGGCCTTGTGCGTTCAGCATTCCGGCGCGGGCGTTGGCGATGTCGCCAAAAACCGTGCTCTCTTCTTTGGTAAAGCCCTTTACGGTCTCCACCAGGTTGGGAATCAGGTCGGCCCGCCGCTCCAACTGCACGTCCACCTCCGACCAGGCGGCCTTCACCGACTCATTCCTGGCCACCATCTGGTTTTTGGCGCTGACGTAGCTGCCGAAGACCATCAGAACAGCCAAAACGAAGACGCCCACCACTCCCAATGCAATCCAAAGTCCACGACCCATGCTCTGCTTTTCTCCTCTGGCCTGCCTTCAGGCAAGCCACATCATCAAATTTGAAACTCTGGGGCTCCCACCCGTGCGACGTTCTTGCCCTTGTCGCAAGGGTGGGAGAGCGCCGGGTGCCCCGTCCTCGCCTGTGATTCTGAGCGAAGCGCTGCGAAGTCGAAAACCTGCCCTGAGCGAAGCCGAAGGGAACCTGCTTTTTGACTCCTTGCGGCCAGGGTGGGAAACCGCAATTTCGGGTGCCCCATCCTCGCGACGTTCTTGTTTTTGTCGCCAGGGTGGGAGTCCGCAATCCATCCGGCTTTACTAAACGCGAAGAACCTACCAGTCGCCTCCGGCTCCGCCGCCGCCAAAACCGCCGCCGCCAAAACCGCCAAATCCACCACCGCCCGAGTCGCCTCCGCCGCCACTGCCACCGAAGCCTCCGCCGCCGATAAACGGGCCTCCGCCCCAGCCGCCAAAGAGGCCAAAGCTCAACAGGAACCGCAGGAGAAAGAATCCGCCGAAGAAGATCAGCAGCACGATCATCAGAATCGTCCGGCCCAGCGTTGGCCCCTGGGGCGCCGGCTGAGGGACGGCCGCGGGGTCGTCGTTCAGCGTGACCTTGGCGTCGGCGGCGATCACCTGCGCTACGTCATCGACGGCCAGAGCGGCGGCGCCGTCATAGTCGCCAGCCCGAAGCTCGGGAACCATGGCCCGGCCAATGTCGCCCACCTTGCCGTCGGGCAGAATGCCCTCCAGGCCGTAGCCCGGTTCGATTCTGTACTTGTGGTCGCCGACGGCCAGCAAAATCAGCAAGCCGCGATCCGAGCCCTTGCGGCCCATCTTCCACTTGTCTTCCAGGGCGTTGGCAAAATCGGCCGCGTCCTCGCCATTGAGGTTCTGAACCGTGACCACGGCCACCTGTGCGTTGGCCTGCGAGTGGTCGAGCTGGGCGCAGATCGAGTCCAGCCGGGCAACGGTCCCCGGCGAGAGGACGTGGGCGAAGTCGCTGACGTAATCGGTGGGCTGGGGCAGATCCTCGACCCGTTCGGCCAGCGCCCTCTCGGCCACGGCGGAAATGGCGGAAACAGCTAAAAAAGCTGCCAGGAACAGCCGGAAGACGGCGGAATGTGCGCGGCGAAAGCCCTTCATCACTCTCTATTGTACGGGTATGGCGGGTGAAAGGTTCCGAAGTGCAGCTTTGCACTAAACTGGAAGGAAGATGACCCAGAATCCGCAACTCCAGCCCCCTGTCGCTCGCAAGGAACACAAAGAAACCGCTCTGCACGGCACGGTGCTGGTGGACGACTACGCCTGGCTGCGCGAGAAGGAGAACCCCGAGGTCACGGCCTACCTCGAGGCCGAGAACGCCTACGCCGCAGCCGCGATGGCCCCGCTCGACGGCCTGCGCGAGGAGCTTTACCAGCAGATGCTCTCGCATGTGAAGCAGACCGACGTCTCGGTCCCCTATCGCGATGGCCTCTGGTGGTACTACACGCGCACCGAAGAGGGACGGCAGTATGCCATTCACTGCCGCCGGGCCGGGACAGCCACCGGGCCGGAAACCGATGCGCCCGAGCAGGTGATTCTGGACGGCAACCAACTGGCCGAGGGGCTCGCCTTCTTCTCGATCGGGGCCACCGCCGTGACCGACGACGGCCGCTGGCTCGCCTACACGACCGACACCACCGGCTTTCGCCAGTACACGCTGCACATCAAAGACCTGGAAACCGGCGAGACGCTGGCCGACCCCGCCGCTCCGGATCGAGTCGAGCGCGTCGGCTCGGTCGTCTGGGCCGCCGACAACCGGGGTCTTTTTTACACCGTCGAGGACGAGGAACAGAAGCGGCAGTTCCAACTCTGGCGGCACCGGCTGGGCACGCCCCACACAGAAGATGTGCCCGTTTACCAAGACAACGACGAGCGCTTCAACCTGGGCGCGGGGCGCACCCGCGACGGCCAGTTCCTGGTGATGGAGTCGGCCAGCCACACCACCACCGAGTCGTGGTTCCTGCCTGCCACTGAGCCCGAAGGCCAGTTCACGCTCGTCAGCAAGAGAGAAGACTGCCACGAGTACTCGATCGACCATCGCAACGGACTGTGGTTTATCCGCACCAACGACCGCGGGCGCAATTTCCGCCTGGTGACGGCCCCGGTGGCCACGCCCGGCCGGGAGTTCTGGACCGAGCGCATCCCCCACCGCGACGCCGTCATGCTCGAAGAGGTGGATATGTTCGCCAGCTTCTTCATCGCCTGCGAACGCGAGGAGGGATTACCGAGGCTGCGGCTTTGGCGCTTCGACGGCGACGAGGCGGAAGCGGAACCGTCCGGCGAAATCAGCTTTCCCGAGCCGGCCTATAGCGCCGAGCCGCACATCAACCGCATTTTTGAGACGCGCAGCTTCCGTTACGGCTACCAGTCGCTGGTGACGCCCAGTTCGGTCTACGAGTACGAGGTGGCCACGGGCGCCTCCACGCTGCTCAAGCAGTTGGAAATTCCCGGCGGCTTCGACCGCAGCCTCTACGCCAGCGAACGCGTTCACGCCACCGCTCCCGACGGCGTTCAGGTTCCAGTGTCGCTGGTCTATCGCAAGGACAAGCGCAAAAAGGGATGGAATCCCCTTTACGTCTACGGCTACGGCTCCTATGGCTACTCGCTGCCGCTGGGTTTCAGCTCCAACCGGCTGAGTTTGCTGGATCGCGGCGTGGTGCTGGCCTACGCGCACATTCGCGGCGGGGGCGACCTGGGCGAGCCCTGGCACGACGCGGGCAAAATGCTGGTGAAGCGCAACACCTTCACGGATTTCATCGCCTCGGTCGAGCACCTGACCGCAGTCGGCTACGGCGACCCCACAAGGGTGGCCATCGAGGGCGGATCGGCTGGAGGGCTGCTGATGGGCGCGGTCGTCAACCTCAAGCCGGAGCTCTTCCGCGCGGTCCTCTCCCACGTGCCCTTTGTGGATGTGATGAATACCATGCTCGACGCCTCGCTGCCGCTCACGGTTCCCGAGTATGAGGAGTGGGGAAACCCCAACGAGGCCAAGTTTTTCCACTACATGCTGAGCTACTCGCCCTACGACAACCTGAAGGTGGCGGATTATCCGGCCATGCTGGTGAAGACCTCGCTGAATGACAGCCAGGTGATGTACTGGGAGCCAGCCAAGTACGTGGCCAGGCTGCGCACCCTCAAGACGGACGGCAACCGGCTGCTGCTGGTCACCAACATGCAGGCCGGCCACGGCGGGTCGAGCGGCCGTTACGACTATCTGAAGGAGATCGCCTTCGACTACGCCTTTCTGCTGCGGGAGCTGGGGCTGGTCTGATTGATCCGCCAGGGAAGCTCCGCATAGGTTATTCCAGCAATGTTTTGAAAGGGCGTGGCTTTAGCCACGCCGCTGGAAGCTTGCATGAATTGTCGGGCTTTAGCCCCTGAGGGAATGTAAATTCAATCACATCCATTCCCTCGGTGGCTAAAGCCACACCCGATTGGCTTGTCTTGCGGCACGGCTGAAGCCGTGCCCTTTCAAAACAGGGACTTGTGTAGAACTTCCCTACCTGGCCCCGCGAACAGGCCTCCTGCCCGCGCAACTGTCTCACTTTATGGTCCCGTTTGCCGGGCGCGGCCCGACGCCGGCGGAAACGGCAATCCCCACGCGCCGCGCGGCATTCGCGCCTTTCGTCCCCGCTCCGGCGGCAACGCCGGCCGCCGCCGCCGCGCCAGAACAATTGGCCGCGACGCGGAATTTTCGATATAGTAGAAACTTCAGCATAGTCCCAGACACGGCCGGGCCTGCTCCGATAGGCCTACTCATTGAAGGACAGGGCTATTCTAAGGATAGGGCGATTTCCCCCACGGAATCGCAGGGCGTATGTGTCTCCCCGGCTGGAAGTTGCGTTTCGCACGGAAAATTTCATCAAGAAGGTCGCCATGCACACTTCGGGTAGTCGTCTTCGTACTCCAAAGCCGCAAGGGCTCTATGATCCACGAAACGAGCACGATTCCTGCGGAATCGGGTTGGTCGCCAATATTCGCGGAGAAAAAAGCCATGGGATTATCCGCAAGGGCCTGGAGGTGCTGATCAACCTCACCCATCGCGGCGCGGCGGGTTGCGATCCGGAGACGGGCGACGGCGCGGGCATTCTGATCCAGATTCCGCACGAGTTTTTCGCCCTCGAATGCGGCGAGCAGGGGATGCAGTTGCCTGCCCCCGGCGCCTACGGCGTGGCCATGTGTTTTCTGCCCGTGGACAAGCACAGCCGCCTGCAATGCGAGGGCATCTTCGAGCGCATTGCGCAGGAAGAGGGGCTGACGGTCGTCGGCTGGCGCGACACGCCGGTCAACGGCATCGCCATTGGCCGCGAAGCGCGCGCCTCGCAGCCTTACATCGAGCAGTTGTTCCTGGGCCGGCCCCAAAAATCGGATCAGGACGGTTCTGAGCTGGACGAAGATGCCTTCGAGCGGTTGCTCTACCGGGTTCGCCGCCGGACAGAGAATGAAATCGCCGCCAGCGAAATCGAGGACAAGGACAGCTTCTACGTTCCCTCGCTCTCCTGTCGCACCATCGTCTACAAGGGCCTGATGCTGGCCCCGCAGATCGAGAAGTTCTACTACGAGCTGGCCAATCCACTGGTCAAGAGCGCCCTCTGCCTGATCCACCAGCGCTTTTCCACCAACACCTTTCCCAGTTGGAAGCTGGCGCACCCCTACCGCTATGTGGCGCACAATGGCGAGATCAACACCATCCGCGGCAACATCAGCTGGATGAACGCCCGCCAGTCGGTGCTGGAGAGCCCGCTCTACGACGGCCAGATCGACAAGCTCTACCCGGTCATCGTGCCCGGCGGCAGCGATTCGGCTTCGATCGACAACGCCGTCGAGTTCCTCTTCCAGTCGGGCCGTTCCCTGCCCCACGTCATGGCCATGATGATTCCCGAGGCCTGGTCGGGCAACCCCGACATGGACGAGGACAAGCGCGCCTTTTACGAGTACCACGCCTCGCTGATGGAGCCCTGGGACGGCCCGGCGGCAATGGCCTTCACCGACGGCCGCGTCATCGGGGCAACACTCGATCGCAACGGATTGCGTCCCGGCCGCTACATCGTCACCAAGGACGATCTGGTGGTGCTGGCCTCCGAGGCCGGCGTCCTCGACGTGCCCGCCAAGGACATTCGCAAGAAAGGCCGCCTGCAACCCGGCCGCATGTTCCTGGTCGACACCGTCGCGCAGCGCATCATCTCCGACAAGGAGATCAAAAAGCAATTGGCCGGCCGCCAGCCTTACGCGGAGTGGCTGAAAGAGCAGCAGGTCACGCTCGAGCAGTTGCCCGAGCCGGCGCGGGTGATCGCCTCCAACCCCGAGACGCTGCAGCGCCGCCAGCGCGCCTACGGCTACAGCGAAGAAGACCTTAAAATTTTGTTGGCCCCGATGGGCGCAACCGGAATGGAGCCGGTCGGCTCGATGGGCACCGATGTGCCGCTGGCCTGCCTCTCGGACCGTCCGCAGCCCCTGTTCAACTACTTCAAGCAGCTCTTCGCGCAGGTCACCAATCCGCCCATCGACCCCATCCGCGAAGAGATGGTGATGTCGCTGATCAGCTACATCGGCACCGAGCGCAACATTCTGGATGAAGCGCCGGAGAACTGCCACACGCTGAAGCTGCCGCATCCTATTCTGACCAACTACGACCTGGAAAAGCTGCGCCGCGTCTCTTCGGGCGATCTGCTGGCCACCACGCTGCCCACGCTCTTCCGCGCCGCCGATGGCGAGGCCGGCCTTCGCCGCTCGCTCGAAGAGCTGAGCGCCCGCGCCGCGCACGCCGTTGAATCCGGCTACACCCTGCTGATTCTCTCCGACCGCGGCGTCGACGCGACCTATGCTCCGATTCCCAGCCTGCTGGCCANNNCCATCAATCCCTACCTGGCCATAGAGACCTTGCACGACCTGAAGCGGCGCGGCCTGCTGCCCCACAACGTCACCGCCCCCCACGCCGAGAAGAACTTCATCAAGGCCATCAACAAGGGCCTGCTGAAGACCTTCTCGAAGATGGGCATCAGCACCCTGCAAAGCTATCGCGGCGCCCAGGTCTTCGAGGCCGTGGGGCTCAATCGCTCGCTGGTGGACGCCTACTTCTCTGGCACCGCCTCGCGCATCGAGGGCGTGGGCCTGGACGTGCTGGCCAAAGAAGCGCTGCTCAAGCACGAATACGCCTTCCAGCCGCTGACCGAGTCCGAGACCGAACTGGGCGTCGGCGGACAGTACCAGTTCCGCACGGAGGGCGAATACCACCTGCAGAATCCGGCCACCATCAGCAAGCTGCAACAGGCGGTGCGGCAGAACAACGCGGCCACCTTCCAGGAGTACTCCGACCTGCTGGACGATCAGAACCGCCATCTGTGCACGCTGCGCGGCCTGCTCCAGTTCAAGTTCGCCGACAAGCCGCTGCCCATTGAAGAGGTCGAGCCGGCCAAGGAGATCGTCAAGCGCTTCACGACGGGCGCCATGAGCTACGGGTCGATCAGTAAAGAGGCGCACGAGACGCTGGCCATCGCCATGAACCGGCTGGGCGGAATGTCCAACACCGGCGAAGGCGGCGAGGACGAAGAACGCTTCAAGCCCGACGCCAACGGCGATTCGCGCCGCTCGGCTGTCAAGCAGATCGCCAGCGGCCGCTTCGGCGTGACCACAAATTACCTGGTCAACGCCGACGAAATCCAGATCAAGATGGCGCAGGNNCCCGGCCACAAGGTGGATGAGATCATCGCCAAGACGCGCCACTCCATTCCCGGCGTGGGCCTGATCTCGCCGCCGCCGCACCACGACATTTACTCGATCGAAGACCTGGCGCAACTGATCTACGACCTGAAAAACGTCAATCCGCAGGCCCGCATCGCCGTCAAACTGGTCTCCGAGGTGGGCGTGGGCACGGTGGCCGCTGGCGTCAGCAAGGCGCACGCCGATGTAGTGCTGATCTCCGGCGACAATGGCGGCACCGGCGCTTCGCCGCTCAGTTCCATCAAGCACGCCGGACTGCCCTGGGAGCTGGGCCTGGCTGAGACGCAGCAGGTGCTCCTGCTCAACGACCTGCGCGGGCGCATCAAGGTGCAGACCGACGGCAAGCTGCAGACCGGCCGCGACGTGGTGATCGCCGCGCTGCTGGGCGCCGAAGAGTTCGGCTTCGCCACCACGCCCTTGATCACCATGGGCTGCATCATGATGCGCAAGTGCCACCTGAACACCTGCTCGGTGGGCATCGCCACGCAAGATCCTGTTTTACGCGCGCGCTTCCAGGGCCAGCCCGAGCACGTGGTCAACTTCTTCTTCTTCCTCGCCGAGCAGATGCGTCAATTGATGGCCAAGCTCGGCTTCCGCACCGTCGACGAGATGGTGGGTCGCGTGGACAAGATCGACGCAGCTATTGCCAGCGAGCACTGGAAGGCCAAGGGCATCGACCTTTCTTCGATTCTCTACGCGCCCACGGTGCCCTCGCGTGTGGCGCGCCGCAAGGTGCAGGCTCAGGATCACGGCCTCGCTGCCGCGCTCGACCACAAGCTGATCGAAACCGCCGCGCCCGCCCTTGAATCGAAGTCGCCGGTCAGGGCCAGCTTTGCCATTCGCAACGTGCACCGCACCGTGGGCGCCATGCTGGGCGGCCAGATTGCCCAGCGCTACGGATCGGCGGGATTGCCGGACGAGACCATCCACTTCAAATTCAACGGATCGGCCGGCCAGAGCTTTGGCGCCTTCGTTCCCAATGGAGTCACGCTCGAACTCGAAGGCGACTCCAACGATTACCTGGGCAAGGGCCTCTCCGGCGGACGCATCATCGTCTATCCGCCGAAGACCTCCAGTTTCCTGCCCGAAGAGAGCATTCTGGTGGGCAACGTGGTGCTCTACGGCGCGACCACCGGCGAGGTCTTCCTGAACGGCATCGCCGGCGAACGCTTCTGTGTCCGCAACTCCGGGGCCACGGCGGTGGTCGAGGGCGTCGGCGACCACGGTTGCGAGTACATGACCAACGGCACGGTGGTCGTCATCGGCTCCACCGGCCGCAACTTCGCCGCCGGCATGAACGGCGGACGCGCCTTTGTCTATGACGACCAGGGCGACTTCTCCACGCGCCGCTGCAACACCGCCGGCGTCGATCTGGAGCCGCTGGCCTTGGAAGAGGACGTGGCCGAGGTGCGCAACCTGCTCGAACGCCACCGCGACCTGACCGGTTCGCCACGCGCTGCCTGGATTCTGGAGCACTGGGCCGAAGCGCAACCGTGCTTCATCAAGGTCTTCCCGCACGAGTACAAGCGCGTCCTCGGCATTCCCCGCGTTGAAGCGGTTTATTCTTCCCCCACAACTTCGTCGCCCCTGGTGGCGGCTAGGACAGAGGTGCAGCATGGGTAAGGTGACAGGATTCCTGGAGATTGAGCGCGAACAGCCCGCCCGCCGCAAGGTCGAGGAGCGGCTCCACGACTGGCTTGAGGTCTACCAGCCGTTTCCCGAAGAGAAACAGCGCGAGCAGGGCGCCCGCTGCATGGATTGCGGCGTCCCCTTCTGCCACACCGGCTGTCCGGTCAACAACCTGATCCCGGACTGGAACGATCTGGCCTACAACGGCCGCTGGCAGGCCGCCATTCGCCGCCTGCACGCCACCAACAACTTCCCCGAGTTCACCGGGCGCATCTGCCCGGCGCCCTGCGAGGCCGCCTGCGTGCTGGGCATCAACGAGCCGGCCGTCTCCATCAAGCTGATGGAGCGTTCGATCATCGAGCGCGCCTGGGAAGAGGGCTGGATTCATCCCGAGCCGCCCGAGCAGAACACCGGCAAGCGCGTCGCTGTCGTCGGCAGCGGGCCATCGGGCTTGGCGGCCGCGCAGCAGTTGCGCCGCGCCGGACACTCGGTGACGGTTTACGAGAAGAACGACCGCATCGGCGGTCTGATGCGCTATGGCATTCCCAACTTCAAGCTGGAAAAGCACATCCTCGACCGCCGCATCGGACAGATGCGCGCCGAGGGCGTCACCTTTGTGACCAAAGCGCATGTGGGCGTCAGCGTGCCGGTCGAGGCGCTCACCGGGCACTACGACGCCATCCTGCTCTGCGGCGGCTCNNCTCGCCGAGGGCAAGCGCGTGGCCGTCATCGGCGGCGGCGACACCGGCGCCGACTGCCTGGGCACCAGCCTGCGCCAGCGCGCCTTGAGCGTCCACCAGTTCGAGATCATGCCCAAACCGCCCGAGCAGCGCGACCCCTCGACCCCTTGGCCGCTCTGGCCCCGGCAATTGCGCACCGAAACCTCGCACGAAGAGGGCGGCATTCGCGACTGGGGCGTCAGCAGCGTCAAGTTCACCGGCGATGAAAACGGCCGCGTCAAGCAGTTGCACGCCGTGCGCGTCGGCCCTCCGCCCAAGTTCGAATCCATCCCCGGCTCCGCGTTCACCCTCGACGTCGATCTGGTTCTGATCGCCATGGGCTTCCTCGGCCCGGTGCGCTCGGGCATGATCGAGCAGTTGGGCGTGGCCCTGGACAACCGCGGCAACGTGGCCACCAATGGCCTCTACCAGACCTCGGTCGAGCATGTCTTTGCCGCCGGCGACATGCGCCGCGGCCAGTCGCTGGTGGTCTGGGCCATCAACGAAGGCCGCCAGGCCGCCGCGGCCGTTGACCGTTACCTGGCCACGGTTGCCGAGCCTGTGCCCCACCGCCATCACGCACTGACGTAGGGCATTTTCCCTGGTGGAGTAATCTCATGGGTGCCCCACCCTCGCCGCGTTCTTGTTTTTGCGGCTAGGGTGGGATTGCACGAAACACGCATTACAGAAATGGTGAAAACCCTCTAAATTTCCCTTCAATTCACAGTTTTTATCTGGACAATTGCACCAAAAACAGCAAAGGCGAGGCCGATTGGGCTTCGCCTTTGTTGTTTTTGCCGTTTCAGCGCTACTTCGCCAGACTCACCCGCAGATCGCGGCCGGTCATCTCCCGAGGCAAATCGAGGTTGAGCAGGCTGAGCAGCGTGGGCGAGATGTCGCGCAAGGAGCCATCGGCGCGCAGGCGAAAGTTTTTCGCTCCCTCGGCCACGTAGATCAGCGGCACCGGGTTGGTGGTGTGCGCGGTGTGCGGCTCGCCGGTAACCGGATCGACCATGGTCTCGCAATTGCCGTGGTCGGCGGTGACCAGCCAGATGGCGTTGCGCTCGCGCACGGCCTGGTAGACGCGCGTCAGTTGCCGGTCCACGGCCTCGACGGCCTTGATGGCCGCCGGCAGAATGCCGGTGTGGCCCACCATGTCCGGGTTGGCAAAGTTTGAAATGACGACGTCGAAGCTGGCATCGAGGATGGCCTTCACGATGCTGTCGCCCACGCCCACCGAGCTCATCTCCGGCTGCAGGTCGTAGGTGGCCACCTTGGGCGAAGGGATCAGAATCCGCTCTTCGCCGGCAAAGGGCTCTTCCCTGCCGCCATTGAAAAAGAAGGTCACGTGGGCGAACTTCTCCGTCTCGGCGGTGCGCAGGTTGCGCAGGTTGGCCTGGGCCAGCATATTGCCCAGAATGTGCTCCATCGGCTGCGGCGGGCTGACGATGGGCAGCTCGAACTTCTCGTCGTACTGGGTCATACAGGTGTAATGCAGGTTTTTCGGCAGCTCGAAGCGCGGAATCGCCTGGTCGAGCGCCTCCCATTGGTCAAGGTTGCGGCCGCCCTCGGCGTTGAGGCCGCTTTCGCGGGCCAGCACACGGGTGACCTGGCGGGCGCGGTCGGCGCGGAAGTTGAAGTTGAGGACAGCATCCTCGGCGCGAATCAGGCCAATGGGGTTTCCATGCTCATCGGCGATGGTCACCGGCAGAACAAACTCGTCCTGCACGCCGCTGTTGTAACTGTCCCTGATGGCGGTGACGGCGCTCGTCGCCCTGGCGCACTCGCCCTTGCCGAGGACCATGGCGTCGAAGGCCTTGCGCTGGCGCTCCCAGCGCTGGTCGCGGTCCATGGCGTAATACCTTCCACTGACAGAGGCTATCTTGCCCACGCCGTACTCGCGCAGCTTTTGCTCCAGCTTGGCCACGTAATCGATCCCCGAGGTGGGTGGCGTGTCGCGGCCGTCCAGAAAGGCGTGGATGAAGACGCGCGTCAGGCCGAACTCGCGCGCCGCGCGCACCAAAGCGTATAAATGCTCCTCGTGCGAGTGGACGCCGCCGTCCGAGACCAGGCCGATCAGGTGCAGGGCGCGGCCTTTTTCGCGGGCGTGCTCGAAGGCCGCCACCACGCGGGGATTCTCCTTGAGCGTATCGTTGGCCACCATCGCGTCGATGCGGGTAATGTCCATCTGCACGATGCGCCCGGCGCCGATATTCAGGTGGCCCACCTCGCTGTTGCCCATCTGCCCGTCGGGCAGGCCGACAAAGTGCTCCGAGGCCTGGATCAGCGTGTGGGGAAACTCGCTGATCAGCTTGTCGTAGGTGGGCTTGGAGGCCAGCGCAACGGCATTATTGGCCGTTTCAGCGCGATAGCCCCATCCGTCGAGGATGGTCAGAATAACTGGACGCTTTGGGATGGACACGAAAACACCTCAGGCTCGATCGAAACGCACTACTCAGGATAATCTTTCCGGGCCTGATGCGGCACTTGCCGGCCGATTTCAAGATTTAGAGCGCTTCTCCTGTTGCTGTAGAGGGGGCTTGCATCCCACCCTAGCCGCAAAAACAAGAACGCGGCGAGGGTGGGGCACCCAAGACTCTATACCTGTAGGAGAAACGCTCTAATGCGTAGATTTCGAGATTTGGGGCAGCACAACGCTGTCGTCCTGAGCGAGCACAGAAAAACTGCTTGTCATTAAAAGAAAGAGGAGGAGGCCGAAGCCTCCTCCTCTGTGGCGAAGCCGTCTGCCCACCGCAGGTGGTTAGTCGTTGTAGTTCAGGCTTTCCAGGCCAAGGAAGCTTGCGCCCCCGCCCAGTTCCTCTTCAATGCGCAGCAACTGGTTGTACTTGGCGATGCGGTCGGTGCGGCTGCAGGAGCCGGTCTTGATCTGGCCCGCGCCGGTGGCGACAGCCAGGTCGGCGATGAAGGTGTCCTCGGTTTCGCCCGAACGGTGCGAGATGACCGAGGTGTAGCCATAGCGGCGGCCCAGATCGATCGCCTCCAAAGCCTCGGTGACGGTACCAATCTGGTTGACCTTGATGAGGATGGAGTTGGCCACGCCCTCTTCGATGCCGCGCTGCAGGCGCTTCACGTTGGTGACGAACAGATCGTCGCCGACCAGTTGAATGCGGCCGCCCAGCTTGTCGGTAAGGAGCTTCCAGCCGGCCCAGTCGTCCTCGGCCAGCCCGTCCTCGATCGAGACGATGGGGTACTGGTGAACCCAGTTGTCGTAGAAGTGGACCATCTCCTCGCTCGTGTGCTCGCTCTTGTCGCTCTTTTTGAAGACGTACTTCTTCTTTTCCGTGTCGTAGAACTCGCTGGCGGCCGGATCGAGCGCAATGGCGATCTGCTCGCCTGGCCTGTAGCCGGCCGCCTCGATGGCCTCGATGATGAGTTCAATCGCCTCGGCGTTGGACTTGAGCGAGGGAGCAAAGCCGCCCTCGTCGCCCACCGCGGTCGAATAGCCCCTCTTCTTGAGCACGCTCTTGAGGGTGTGGAAGGTCTCGGTGGCCCAGCGCAGCGCGTCACTGAAGCGCTCGGCGCCCACCGGCATAATCATGAACTCCTGAAAGTCCACGTTGCTGTCGGCGTGGGCTCCGCCGTTCAGAACATTGAGCATGGGCGTGGGCAGCACCGAGGCGTTGACGCCGCCCAGGTAACGGTAAAGCGGAATCTCGAGGGTCTGGGCCACGGCGCGCGAGGCGGCCATCGAAACGGCCAGAATGGCGTTGGCGCCCAGCTTGGCCTTCTTCGGCGTGCCGTCCAGGGCGATCATGGTCTGGTCCAGCAGCCGCTGGTTGGCCGCGTCCATGCCCTCCAGCTCGGGCGCGATCACCGACTCCACGTTGGCCACGGCCTGCAGCACGCCCTTGCCCCCGTAAAGGTTCTTGTCGCCGTCGCGCAGCTCCACGGCCTCGTGCTCGCCAGTGGAGGCGCCCGAGGGCACAATGGCGCGGCCCAAAGCGCCGCTTTCCAGGATTACGTCCGCTTCCACGGTCGGATTGCCGCGCGAGTCCAGGACTTCGCGGGCGCGAATAGCAACAATCTCAGTCATATCGGTCCTCGCAATGCGGTGCTGCAGCCGGTCGTTCAGATTGGGCAGTTGCGGACGGCGATCCACAGCAATGATTTCTCCAGCAGCGCTCTGAATCGTTTCCAGAAACTCATGCACTTTGCAAATTCCTCTCCATCCAACGCTACAAGGGAAAAGTACCGAAAGGCTTTTACCAAATCGAACCGCGACGGACAGTGTAACAGCGTTTATGGAGAATACGCCATGACCGCCCGGCAAAGTGCGACCGGAGCAGGACGCGGCCGGAGCAGTGTAAGAAGTGCGGCCAGGCCGGGTTGCCAGGCTGGGTTGCCTTTGTTGATTCGTGCCGTCCAAGGAACCTCTCGGGCCGGGAGCTGCGCCGACGGCCGCCGGCCTGCGTTAGCCTTACGTTGGGTGAGTTGGCCCGTGGCCCGTTTCATCGCGCGGCGCGTGCAACTCTGACGGCCCGGCGGGGTTTGAATTGCGAAGGAGATGCCTGCCCGCGCGCAGGGATAAAGGAGACCGGGATGAATCGACCGATTCTTGTGTGCGCTGTGCTGTTGATGGCCGCTGCCGCTCTGGGAGCGCAGGAGGCAGGCCAGTCAAGCCCTTACGAGGGGGTTTCGACGCCCCCTCCGGACAGCACCATCGAGGTCACCAGCGCGCCGCAGGCCAAACCGCCGGCCGGGCAGCCAGCCGCCGCCGCGCCTGTCCAGAATCAGGCGCAGGCGCAGCCCCAACCGCTTCAATCCCAGGTCGTACAACAATCCCAGGTCGTGCAAGACGATCAGCCCGTAAGCGGCGCTGGCGCCTACGGCGGAATGCCCGCGGCTGAGTGGAACGCTCCCGCGACGCAACCGCCGGCGTTGACCGAACGCGCCTACGCCGCCGACCCGGACAGCGACATCGTGCATCCGCGGCCGTTGCGGCCCGGCGAACTTGCCGCGGGCGCCACCATTCGCGTCCAGTTGCTGGATTATCTCTCGACCGCGAACAGCGAAGAGGGCTCACCCTTCCGCGGCCGGGTGACCTCGGAGGTTTTGCAGGGCGATCAGGTGGTGATCCCCGCCGGAGCCGAAATTGACGGCCGGGTGGTCGAGGTCTCCAGTGGCCATCCGGGCGGCCACGGCTCGATGCTCCTGCGGCCGGAGATGGTGATCTTGCCTGACGGCAGGCGCTGCCACCTGTACGCCGAACTGACCGGAACCCCCGGCTCCAAAACCCAGGTGGGCAGCGAAGGCACGGTACGGCCGAATTCGCGCCTGAAGCGCGACAGTATCGAGTACGGCGGGACTGTGGGAGCTGGCGCTGTGACCGGTGCGCTTCTGGGCGGCCCGGTTGGCGCCCTGGCCGGTAGCCTGGTTGGGGCCGGCGTGGTCACGGTGCACCTGCTGGTCAGCCATCCGCAGGCCAAGCTCGAACCGGGCGCTGCCCTGGTCTTCACCCTGACCGAACCGCTGAACCTGATCCCGGCCAGCGCGAGCGGAAACTGACGAAGACTAAACCGCAGTTTAGAGCGGTTCTCCAGTTAATGTGGAGTTTCGAGAATCGTGTAAGGTGGCTTTTACTTCCACCCCAGCGACGAAGACCTGTCGCCGGGGACCCCGAAGAAGAAAAAAGCCACTCAGCGGCAGTGGTTTCCCTCTAGAGCAACTGGAGAACCGCTATAGTGGAACCTCCTGCCCTCAAACTGCGTAGGTGATGGCAGGCGCCCACGTCAGGCGCACCGTTTTCTGCGCGGCCGTCTAACTCTCATGCAGACGTTTTCCGACACTCTCGGCCAAGTCTTCCGCGCCATGATGGCCAACAAGCTGCGCACCTTCCTGACCATGTTCGGAATTGCCTGGGGAGTGGGCTCGCTGCTGGTGCTGGTGGGCCTGGGCGAGGGCTTCCGCAGCGGCCAGCATCGCAATCTGGCCACCTTCGGCAATGACGTGGTGATGATGTGGAACGGCACCATCCCCGCTCTCGCCAACCAGCACACCGGCATGCGCCCCTACCAGTTCACGCCGGGCGATGAGGCCGCGCTGCGCGCCCTGCCGGAGTTGCGCTCGGTCACCGGCTACCTCAGCCGCAAAGACCTATACGAGGTGAGCGCCTGGGCCAATAGCTCCGGCGAGGTGATGGGCGTCGAGCCCAATTATTCCGCCCTGCGCTTTGTGCCCATCGCCCAGGGCCGCTTTCTGAACGCCGCCGATCTGGCCGAGCGCCGCCGCGTGGCCGTCGTGGGCTACAAAAGCGGCGCGCTGCTGTTTCCCGGCCGGCCTATGCTGGGCGAGAGCATCACCATCAATGGCGTCAGTTTCACTGTGGTGGGCAGCGTAGAATCGATCAGCCACGGCAACAACGAAAACGACAACCAGAAGGTCTACATTCCGCTCACCATCATGCAGGAGCTGTTTGCCATGAAGGGCGACAATGTGGCCCGCGACGCGCTGAGCTCGATTCAGTATCAGCCCGCGGAAAAAGGCGAAACAGGGGCCGCGGTGGCCGCCGTGCATCGTGTGATCGCCAGCCGCCACGGCTTCGATCCCGCGCTCACCGACGCCTTCAATGAGTGGGACACGATCAAGGAAGAGAAGATGATCGGGGCCATCTTCAACGCCATGGACATTTTTCTGGGCGGAGTGGGCATTGTGACGCTGGGCCTGGGCGCGGTGGGCATCATCAACATCATGCTGGTTTCGGTGACCGAGCGGACCCGCGAGATCGGCCTTTTGAAGGCGCTTGGAGCCACCAAACGCAGTATTCTGGCGCAGTTTTTCTGGGAGGGGCTGCTGCTGACCGGCATCAGCGGCCTGATCGGGATTGCGGCCTCGGCGGCCTTCATGGGTCTGCTGCAAGTGGGGCTTACCGGGAAGATGCCGGGCTGGGATCCGCCGAGGCTGGTCCCGTGGTCGGCGGCCTTGGCCCTGGGTTCGCTGGTTTTGTGCGGCGTGGCCGCCGGACTCTACCCGGCCAGCAAGGCCGCGGCGCTGGACCCGATCGAGGCGCTGCGCAGGGAGTGAGAAACAGGGATCAGGGGTCAGGGATCAGGGGTCAGGGCTTGGATCAATGACGAGGGCAGGGAGATGGCCTGTATGCACTTCGGCATCGCGTAAACTGGTTGGTCTGGCGGGCAGAATTCTCCTTTGATAGTCAGGAACGCCTACTCCCTGACCCCTGATCGCTGATCTCTAACCCCTGCGGAGAGGGCTGCATCATGCTCAAAGACATTCTCGCCCAAGCCTGGGAGGCGATGCTCTTCAACCGCCGCCGCACCGCCATCACCATGACCGGCATGGCCTGGGGGATTGCCACGGTGGTGCTGCTGCTGGCCTACGGCGCCGGCTTCAGCCGCGCCATCGAGAACATCTTCGCCCAGTGGGGCACCAGCATGATCGGCTTCTTCCCCGGCCGCACCAGCGAGCAAGCGGGCGGCGACAAGGCAGGCGTGCGGGTGCGCTTCACCCTGGACGATGTGGACCGCGCCGCCAACGGCGTTCCCGGCCTCATCCACATTTCGCCCATGGTGTGGAAGCAGGTGCCCGTGCAGAACGATCTGCACACTTACACCTGGAACGTCGACGGAGTCTTCCCCGAATTTCAGGACGTCTGGAAGCTGGACCTGGACCAGGGCCGCTTTTTCAACGCGACCGAGGAGCAGCAGCGAGCCCACGTCTGCGTAATCGGCTCGGAGGCCAAGACCAAGCTCTTCAGCGGCGGCTGGCCGCTGGGCGAGAGCATCCGCCTGAAAGGCATCATCTTCACCGTTGTCGGCGTGCTCCGCCCCAAGATGGAGGAAAGCGACGACGACCGCAACCTGACGGTCTACGTGCCCTTCAGCACCATGAGCGACGTCGAGGACACAACCTACCTGGACGGCATCTGGTTCAACTACAGCGGCGACAACGAACTGGTCGAGAAGAGCCTGCGCGAGACCATGGGCGCGGCGCACCACTTCCGCCCCTCGGACCACAACGCCCTCATCGTGGCCAACGTGCTGACCCAACTGAAGCAGTTCCGCACCCTGTCGATGGCGCTGCAGGTGCTGCTGTCGATGGTGGGCGCGCTCACCTTGGGCATTGCCGGCATTGGATTGATGAATATTATGCTGGTCTCGGTCCAGCAGCGCACCCTCGAGATCGGCATCGAAAAGGCTCTCGGCGCGCGCCGGCGGCACATTCTCACGCAGTTTCTGGCCGAGGCGATGGCCATCACCGGCGTGGGCGGAGCGGCGGGCATCGCGTTGGCCTACCTGGTCTCCGCGCTGGTGGGCCGCATCACGTTTTACAGCGCCGTGGCCAACCACGCCCAGGACGCGGACATCCGCCTCATCATCTCGCCCGCCACGGTGATCATCGCCACCGTGATCCTGGTCGTCACCGGCCTGGTCAGCGGCATGATCCCCGCCATCCGCGCCGCCAACCTGGACCCCATTAAGGCGCTGAGGTACGAATAAAGCAGGGAACAGGGAATAGGGAATAGGGAATAGGGAACAGCCATCCGAGCCAACCAAGCTGGGTGCCCCATCCTTTCCGCGTTATTGCGGAAATGCTGGGAAACCAAAATTTAAACCAGCAACTGTTCCCTATTCCCTGTTCCCTCGTCTCACACCGGCGGCAGGGCGTTGACCACCGGCACGCCGGCGGGCGGCGTGAAATGGAAGGCGCCGGCGGGAACCGGCGCGTTGGGCTGCTCGCCGGTAAAGCTGAAGCGAGTCAGCGCGCCGTCGGCCTCTTCGATCTCGATGCCGGTGATGGCGCCGTCAGTGGTCACGGTGAGGGTAAGCCGCGCCACCCGTTTTTCTTGCCCCTTGGGCTGGCCGGTGAGCGTGAAACGGCCGTTGGGCGCCGCCGCCAGCCTCAGGTTATTCAATTCCCCCTCGAGCTTCGTGCGGCCCAGCAGAAAACGCAGCGGTGAGCGCAGGTCGTCCAGCTCTTTGGCGGGAATGCGCTGCACCTGAGAGTCTCCGCGGGAGTAGAACCAGGCAAACTTTCCGTCGATCAGGAAGAGCTTGCCGGCCGGCGAGCTGTATTCCCACTTCATGCGGCCCGGTTTGAGCAGCAGCAGCGTCCCGCTCTCGGTGCGCCGCATTCCCAGGCCCTCATAGCTCTCGCTGAAGCCGGCTTTGAGCGAATGCAACTGGTTGTAATGGCGATCGACGCGCTGCGCCAGATCGTGCGCGGAGGGCGAAGGCTGCTGAGCGCAGAGGCTGACAGTCAGCAGCGCCGCGGCCAAAAGCAGGCCGCCGCGCCGCGTGAGTCCGCGCCCGCTCATTGGACCAGTTGGGTGCAGTTGGTGCCGCCCGTGGGATCGTACTTGATGGTGCCGAATTGGTCGCTGCAATAGCCGCTGTCTCCGGTCTTGCCCACGGTCTGCGGAACGGCGGTGACCGTGTAGCCGGTGATGCGGTCGGTGCCGTTGACCGTCACCTTGGTGCAGTTGTTGATCGTGAAGACGTAACCGGACTTGAAGCCCGAGGTCAGGTCGCCCTGCAAAATCTGCGCGGCCGTGGGTGAGGCAGCGCCGGCGCTGGGGTCGCCGCCCAGGGCCGCCAGCGTGCAGGTGTAGCCGTTGGCCGGATAGGTGGACTCGTACTGCATCTCCGCCTGCTGAATGGCCCGGATGGACTGAATCGCCGAGGTGCGGTTGGCGCTCTTCTTCAGGCTGCCGATGGTGGGAATCGCCATCAGCATGAGGATGAGAATAATGGCGATGACGATCAGCAGTTCCATCAGCGTGAAGCCGTTGGGCTGCGGGCCGCCGTTGCGGCGGCAGGTGCAAGAGTGCGAGTTCTGGCGATTCATCGGGCTCCCATTGGGAGCGGCCGAAAACCCCTCCCCATTCGAGAAAATCCTACAACGTATGGACGCGAAAGGGAAATGGGGCGCTCAGAAAAGCAGGGATCAGGGGTCAAAATCAGGGATCAGGGGTCAGGGGTCAGTTTGCGGCGGTCAGGCTTCTTCTATAAGTTGCCAAGTTTCAAAAATAGTCTTGAAAAGAGCAGTTTTTGAAAATCCGAGTAGAGCCGCTGATGTTCGCTGAAGCCGATGCTATTTCTGATCCCTGATCCCTGAACCCTCAACCCTGCCTCTCAGCACACCAGCCGGGCGCGGCCAAGTTTGACCCCATCCAGGCGGCCCAGCAGAGTGACGGCGACCTGCTCGGAGTCGAAGAGGCGCTGGGCCATAGTCTGCACCTGGGCGGCCTGCACTTCGCCGATGCGGGCGATGATCTCGTCAACGGTGATGAACTCGTGGAAGTACATCTCCAGGCGCGCCAGGTTGGCCATGCGCGCATTCGAGCTCTCCAGCCCCAGCAGAATGTTGCCCTTCACCTGATTGATGGCGCGGGTCAGCTCTTCCTCGCTCAGCGGCTCCTGCTTCAGCCTGCGGAACTCCTCGAGGATCAGCTCCACCACCTCCAGGGCCTTGCCCGCCGAGGTGCCCGCGTAGACGCACAGGGTTCCGGTATCGCGGTAGGGGCTCAGGTCGGAGTAGATCGAGTAGGCCATGCCCCGCTCCTCGCGAATGGTCTGGAAGAGGCGCGAACTCATGCCCCCACCCAGCACCGTATTCAGAATCAGCGTGGCGTAGCGGTTCTCGTCGGTAATGGGCGGCGCGGGAACGCCCAGGCAGATCTGCACCTGCTCCAGGGATTTTTTGTTGCGCAATAGAATGCGCGCGCTGGACGCCGGCGCCGGCAACTCGTTGAGCGTCTCGCCGCCAGCCAGGGTGGAAAACTTCTGCGCCACAGCCTCGGTAAATTGGTCGTGGTCCAGATTTCCGGCCGCCGAGAAGATCATGTTGCCGCCGTGGAAGCGGTCGCCGTGGTAGCCTGACAGGCTCTGCTGGTCCACCCGGCCCACCGTCTTAGAGGTGCCCAGAATGGGCTTGCCCAGCGGATGGTCCTTCCAGAAACTCTGCGTGAACAGCTCGTGGACCAGCACGTCCGGGTTGTCCTCGTCGATCTTGATTTCCTCGAGGATCACGCCGCGCTCGCGCTCGATGTCGGTCGAAGCGAAGATCGGGTTGAGCACCAGATCGGCCAGAACATCCAGGGCGATGGGAACGTGGTCGGCCAGCGACTTGACGTTGAAGCAGATGGTCTCTTTGCCGGTGAAGGCGTCCAGGTTGCCGCCGATCGAATCCATCTCGCGGGCAATCGCCTGCGCGGAGCGGGAGCGGGTGCCCTTGAAGAGCATGTGTTCGACAAAATGGGAGATGCCGTTGGCCTCGGCCGGCTCGCAGCGGGAGCCGGATTTGATCCAGACCCCCATGGCCACCGAACGCATATGCTCCATGCGCTCGGTCAGCACGGTCAGGCCGTTTGGCAGTACGGTGCGGCGAAGATTTCGCTCAGTGGTCATCGTCCTCCGATTCTTTAATTGTAGGCCCAAGCGGAGTTGTGTGTCGCAAGCAATTTAACTGCCGATTCCCTGCTCCTGGCGTCAGAAAATCCATTTTGCGGTGTAAAAAGCTGCAAAAAAAGAAGAAATGCTCTATGCTGGCCCCAGCTGTGAAAGAAAATTCCGACCAAATCGTTGCGCCTGACGCCTCCGCCCCTGAGAGCCGGGGCTTGAGGCCGCCTTTTGAACCAACTCCTTCCGGCCCAGCGCTTTTCGGGCTCGACGCCAAGGCCCTGGCCGAGCGAATGGCCAGCGTGGGCCAACCGGCCTGGCGTGGCCGCCAGTTGGCCGAAGCCCTTTACCGTCAGCGAATTGCGGAGCTGGATGCAATCACCACGCTGCCCCGCGCCCTGCGCCAGCGGCTCATTGCCGAGGGCTGGCGGGTGGGACGGCCCAAAATTGCCCAGGCCTTCCAATCCTCCGACGGAACGGAGCGCTACCTGGTCGAGTGCCAGAGCGGCGATGGGGTCGAGACCGTGGAAACCGTCTGGATGCCGGAGGGCGACGGCGGCGAAAGCGGCGACGAAAACGAGCCGGACGCCCCAGAAATGCCGGGTGCCCCAGGTCTCGATTCTGAGAGCTGGGAATCAACCAACCCTGGAACAGGCAGCCGAAGGCCATTAGCCCCACCGCAGGCGGCGCGGGGGGGCGAAGGCGACTGGCCCCACCGCAGGTGGCGCGCCACCCTCTGCGTCTCCAGTCAGGTGGGTTGCGCCGTCAACTGCCAGTTCTGCCTTACGGCCAGCCTCGGCTTCCAGCGCAACCTGACGGCGGGCGAGATTGCCGGGCAGGTAGTTGCGGTGCTCGACCGTCACGCAGTCGAGGTGGGCCGCGACCGCGTGAACCTGGTCTTCATGGGCATGGGCGAGCCGTTTTTGAACTACGACAATTTCATGGCGGCGGTGCGGCTGCTAGTCAATGAAGCCGGCCTGAGCCCACAGCGCATGACCGTTTCGACGGCGGGAATCGTGCCGGGAATCGAGCGCTTTGCCCAGGAGCCGCCCGAGTTGCGGCCCAGGCTGGCCCTCAGCCTGAATGCGCCCAACGACCAGATCCGCAACCAGATCATGCCCCTCAACCGCCAGTGGCCCATCGCGGCGGTGGTGGAGGCATTGCGCCAGCTTCGGCTCCGCTCCCATGAGCGGATCACATTCGAGTACGTCCTGCTGGGCGGCCTGAACGACCGGCCCGAGGACGCCGCCGAACTGGCGCGCCTGGTGCGCCGGACGGGTCTGCCCATCAAGGTCAACCTGATCGCCTGGAATCCCGGTCCCGGCTTCGCCTACGCCACGCCGCTGCCGGAGGTCGTGGAAGCCTTTCGCCGCACACTGGCGGAGGCGGGCATTCCCGCTTCCCTGCGCCGCCCGCGCGGGCGCGACATCTACGCCGCCTNNCCGCCTGCGGCCAGTTGAAGCGGACCGTGGAGGGGTAACTGCCACAGTCTGTTTCCTCGCTAGTTGATGGGCATGGGCTTGACGCTGCCGCACTCCGGGCCTTTGTAGGTGGATGTGGAGTTGACCGTCCATTCCACCGGCATGGGGCTTTGACCTGTCTGCATAGTGCCGGCAAAATGCACCTTGCCCTTGGCAACATTCCCAAAAGCCCAGGACGACTCCAGCTCTCCCTTGCCATTCATTCTGCCGCTGCAGACCATCTCGGCGGTCATGCTGGTAAGGTGCATGGAAACGTTGACAATCTTGCAGTCTTTGGATTGCGAAACCGGCGCGCCGTACTTGTCGATCATGGCCTGGGTGAGGCAAACATGCGTGGTGGTGGTGCTGCCGCTGAAAGGGGACTTCATGCCGGGGGGCATGGTTACGCCCGGAGGCAGCGGCGACTTCTGCCAGGTCATGTTGCTGGTCATCTCCCACAGGCCAGGCTTACGGATGCCCTGCGCCGAGGCGGCGATTGTTACGGCCAAGAGGCAACAAACCATGGTGATCCAAACCCGAGTCTTGCGCATGATTTCTCCTGTCTGATCGCGCTGGCTCCGGGCCGCGCGCGCCTTCACTCTATCGCAGCGCGCCGCCGGAGAGAAAGAAAAAACTTGGGCCCAAACTCCATGCTCGGGGTGCACCCAGGCCTCGCCTCCGAGACCTGGAATTCTCATCCCCAAAACGCACGGTCGAGAGGCGAAGACTTCCACCTTCGAAAATCGCAGCCGCGCCGTTCAGGCTCTTCCGCCCGGCTCTGCAACTCGTTTTGTGAAGGCTTCCATGGACTTTGCCAGCCGCCCCATGACCTCCGCCCACTCGCGCAGGTGCTCGTGCCCCGACGGGGTCAGCGAATAAACGCGCCGGGCCGGGCCGGCCGCCTCCGTCTCCCAGGCCGAGCTCACATGGCCATTCACTTCCAGCGTGCGCAGTGTTCTGTAGAGGGCCGCGCGTTCAATCTGCGCATCGGTCAAGGCGTAGTGGTCAAGATTTTCCGAGAGCTCGTACCCGTACGATTGCCCCTTGTCGCGCAACATGAGCAGCAGCACCGGCTCGATGAAGCGGTAGAGGTTGCCCATGGCGCAGGTGCAAGCCTGCCCGCCGCCATGTTTTGAGCAGAAGCCTTTGGCCATGATGAACGCCCCTCCGCGCCTTAGTCTCCCGAACGCGTTTGTCTGCCGAAACGGATAATCTCACTCAAATCCGCTTCCCATACTGTACACCTAGGTGTATATTGCATCTAGCAGGAAAACGCTCACCGGAGGAATGATGAAAATCGCTGTAGCCACCATCGACGGAGTCTCTTTATCGCAGCATTTTGGTCAAAGCAAAGGCTTTGTGGTCTTCGACGTAGACGGGAAAACCGTGCTCGGCCGGGAGTTCCGCCACAACCAGGACACGCCGCACAATCAGGGAATCTGCGGCCACGACGGCGAAAAACCGCACGGAGCACACAGTCACGCGGGAATTTTTGAGCTTTTGGGCGGTTGCAACGTGGTGCTGTGCGGGGGCATGGGCGGAGGCGCGGCCCAAGCCATGCTGGCCAATGGAATCAAGCCGGTCATTTTGCCGGGGGAGCGTTCGGCCGACGACGCCGTGGCGATTTTTATCAGCGGAACTCTGCCGGTTGCCGGGGCCGGCTTCTGTAATTGCGAGCATTAATTCCGGAGCAGAGCCTGGGAATTTAAACCCTGGGATTGTCGAACTATACCGCCCAGAACTGCTGAGAGCGGAGGACTGAACACGGTCCCCCCGCTCTCGGAACGCGTGCGAAGGACTTTCCAGGGAGGCTGGTCTAGCTCTAGCGCAGGCCCAACTCACTGACCAGCCGCTCCAGCCGGGCGCGGGTAGCGGCCGTGGGAGGAACCAGCGGCAGGCGGACCTGGTCGGTGCAGCGGCCCATCAGCGCCAGCACGGTCTTCACCGGGCTGGGATTCGACTCCCAGAAGTTGGCCTCGAAGAGGCCGCTCCAGCGGCCATCCAATTCACGGGCCTCGGCCCAGTTGTTGTTCAAGGCGGCGCGGACCATGCGGCCGACCTCGGCCGGAGCCTCATTCGAGGCGACGCTGATCAGCCCGTGGGCGCCTACGCCGATGGCGGCCAGGGCGAGGTTATCGTCGCCGCTGAAGACCCGGAAGCCGCTCGGCAGCGTGTGCACCAGTTGGGCGATCTGAGGCAGCTTGCCGCTGGCCTCCTTGACGGCCTGAATGTTGGGAGCGGCCTCGGCCAGCCGCACGACGGTCTCGGGGTCGAGGTTGACCGACGTGCGGCCGGGCACGTTATAGAGCACCACTGGCAGTGGATCGACCTCTTTGGCCAGAGCCAGGAAATGCTGAAACTGCCCCTCCTGCGAGGGCTTGTTGTAGTAGGGGTTGGCCGAGAGCACGGCGTCCACGCTATGCAACTCCTTCAGCCGGCTGACGTTGCGCAGCAGCGCACGAGTAGAGTTGTGGGTGCAGCCGGCCCACACCGGGACACGGCCAGCCGCCGCCTCGATCACGGTGCGAACCGCCAGCAGCCACTCTTCCTCGTCCAGCGTGGCCGCTTCGCCCGTCGATCCGCAGGCGACGATAAAGTCGATGCCGGAGTCGATCTGCCAATTCACCAGCGCCTTCAGCGCCGCTTCATCGACCGACCCATCCGCCCGGAAGGGCGTAACAATAGCTGTACCGCAACCCGTAGTCTCCATCACAGTTGAGTTTATACCGAAGTGGGCCGCAGGTCAGCAGGCCCAAGCCGGCCGGCAATCAGTTTCACGGTAACGATGCGCTTGCCCTGGTGACCGGACGTGCTGGTTTGACTTTCGCCGAGGCCGCTCCTACCATCCATTCATGCAGGGCTGATGCTGTGGCCGACGCTGTACATTGCCGCGCGCAGAGAGTTGGCCCAGGTGCAAAGCTCGGTTCCAAATCCACGGTTTCCGGTTGCCCGCGATGCAGCTTTGGCTGTCGCGGGCTTCCTGTTTTCAGCGAAGGGGAAGCAATGACGCAGGAGATTCAGGAGAAAGAGTCCAAGGCCCAGCGGGTGGAACGGCTGAAACGCGAGAAGAATCCGTGGGAGGCCTTCGACGAGGTGCGCTCCTTTGCCCGTCAGGGCCGAGCCAGCGTCTTGCCTGAGTGGGCCTCCACCTACTTCAAATGGTGGGGAATCTACACCCAGGGCGACGGCGCGGGCGCGGTTGGCGGCAAGGGCGGCGAGGGGCTGGCCTCGGATTACTTCATGATGCGCGCCAATATTGTGAACGGCATCGTCACGGCTAGCCAGCTTCGCGTGCTCGGCGGGCTGTCGCGCAAGTTCGCCCGCAACCTGGCCGACATCACCGTCCGCCAGTGCATCCAGCTTCACTGGCTCACCGTCGAATCGCTTCCCGAAGTTGTAGACGCGCTGGACGCCATCGGGCTCTCGCCCAAGGGGGCCAGCGGCGACGTGGTGCGCGGCGTCACCGGCTGCCCGCTGGCCGGAGTGGCTGGCGATGAGATCGTCGACGCTTCTCCACTTGCCCTGGAGATCGCGCGGGAACTGACGGCCAACCCGGATTTTTACAATCTGCCGCGCAAATTGAAGGTTTGCGTCACCGGCTGCCGCTCCTGGTGCGTGTACCCGGAGATCAACGACATCGGCCTGACCGCGACCAAGCTCGACAGCCAGGTGGGCTACTCGCTGCGCGTGGGTGGCGGCCTTTCCGCCGAGCCGCACCTGGCCCTCCGCCTGGATGCGTTTATCCTTCCCGAGCAGGCGGTTCGCGTGGTGCGCGCGGTGGCCGAAATCTTCCGCGACCAGCAGAATTTGCGGGAAAACCGCTTCCACGCCCGTCTGAAGTACCTTTTTCTGAGAGAGGGGTGGACGGCGGAGAGTTTCCTGGCCGAATTGCAGTCGCGGCTTGACTTCACGCTTCTTCCCGCCGCGCCGGAAGAGGTTCCCGACGGCATTCACCGCGACCACGTGGGCATTCATCCGCAGCGCCAGCCAGGTTTGAGCTGCGTTGGAGCCTCGGTGCCGTGCGGCCGACTGAGCGGCGAACAGTTGGAGGCCGCTGCCGGACTCGCCGAGCGCTTCGGCAGTGGAGCGTTGCGCACCACCGTCTCGCAAAACCTCCTGTTCCTCGACATTCCCAACCACAAGACAGTGGAACTGGCGCGGGAACTGGCGCAGATCGGCCTGCCGGTCGAGGCCTCCGCTTTCTGGCGTGGGGCGGTGTCCTGCACCGGCACGGAGTTCTGCAAGCTGGCCAGCACGGAAACCAAGAGCTTTACCCGCTGGCTAGTGGATGAGTTGGAGGAGCGGCTGCCAGGTTTTGACCAGCAGCTCAGTCTGCACGTGACCGGCTGCACCAATGGCTGCGCCCAGCATTGGATCGCCGACATCGGCCTCGAAGGCAAAAAAATCAGGGACGAAGGCAAGCCCGTCGACGCGTACTCTTTCTGCCTCGGCGGAGCGCTGGGTCAGCAGGCTTCCATCGCTCGTCCGGTCGGTTATCGCTGCCTCGCGCTGCAGGTCCCGGAGGCGATCGAGCGGCTGCTTCGCCACTACCTCGCCGATCGCCAGCCGGAGGAGAACCTGCACGCCTGGTTTTCGCGCCACTCGAACGACGAACTCCGCGCCTGCCTCGCCGGAGATACATAGGCAGATCCGCGCGGCCTGCACGCCCCCAGCCGCACACTCCACGGGAAGAATCACGGAGCCGTCAATTTAGAATCACGCCATGAGCCTGTTGCCTGCCTTTCTCGAACTCGACGGCCGTCCCAGTCTTCCGGTCGGCGCGGGCGCTCCGGGAGAATCCTCTTCGGCATTCCATCCGGCAGCGGCGGCCGCTCACTCCGGTATTCCGGGGCAAAAAATCCAGGTCCAAACCCAACCGGCCCCGCCCGACGAGGATTTCCTGCCGTGAAAACCCCGCATCTGCCCACTCCGGCGGAGCGGTTGCGCCGGATGCACGATCAGCTAGCCCAAGCGTACGGACCGCAGCACTGGTGGCCGGCCGAAACTGCCTTTGAAGTCGTCCTCGGCGCCTACCTCACGCAGAACACCGCCTGGAAGGCCGTCGAGCGCTCGCTCGGCAACCTGCGCGCGGCTGGAGCCCTGACCGTGAACGGCCTGCGCTCGCTGGCTCTTGAAGAGTTGCAGCGCCAGGTCCAGCCCACCGGCTTTCACAGCCGCAAGGCGCCCGCGCTGAAGGCGTTTTTGACTATGCTGGACGAGGAATTTGCCGGTTCTCTTGAAAATCTCGCCGCCAGCCCCACGGAGGCTCTGCGCCGCCGTCTGCTGGCCCTGCCCGGTGTAGGTTTTGAGACCGCCGACGCCATTCTGCTCTACGCCCTCGGCCATCCCGTCCCGGTCGCCGACGAGTACCTGCGCCGCATCGTCGCGCGTCATGGGCTTATCGAGCCAGCCCCTGGCCGCAATCACAAGGGCTATGAGGCCCTGGCCAATCTGACCCGCCAGGCCTTTGCCTCTGACGCCGCGGAAAACCAGGCGCGGCTCTTCAACGAATTTCATGCCCTCACCGTCGCCGTGGGCAAGGCCTATTGCCGCAGAACCGCTCGCTGCGCGGGTTGCCCTTTGGCCTCGGATCCGCACGTCACGGATGATCTTTAGCGCGTTGATCTTCCGTGAAGTGCCCCTCCGCGTCCAAGCAATTCCGAAGGTCACAGAGTGAAGCCGCAACTGCCAAGTGGATTATTTCTCTCCGGGCCCCCGGCGACAGGTCTTCGTCGCCCGGGTGGAAGTAAAAACCACCCCGCTCACACTTGAAGACTCCACGGTAATTCAGAAAATGCCTTAGGATCAGTAATAGGGAAATTAACCGAATGGGACAATTGGGACAATCCAGTTCCTCGATGCAGCTTACGCGCGCCGCCGACTATGCGCTTCGCGTGATGATCCACCTGGCCACGCTGCCCGCCGGTCAGCGCGCCTTGCTGCCCGCGCTGGCTTGCGCCACGGGAGCTCCGAAGAGCTTCCTTTCCAAGATTTTGCAAGCCTTGTGCCACGCCGGATTCATTGCCTCCCAACGGGGACAGTCGGGAGGCTTCCAGATTCTTGCCCCCGGCCGCCAAGCCTCGATCCGCACCGTGATCGAGGCGATCGACGGTCCCATCAGCCTGAATCTCTGCCTGATCTCCGGCGCCTCCTGCAGTCGCAGCTCCCATTGTCCGGCACACCCCGTTTGGGCCCGGGCTCAGGAGGCGATGCTGGAGGTGCTGAACACGGCAACCGTCGCCGAACTGGCGGAGGGCGCCAACTCTCTCCCCCCATCCGTCCCGCTCCACTCGTCCATTTAGAGCGTCAGTTTTAAAGCAAAAATCGGGGTCGATTTCCCAGAATCTCTTCAGAAACCATCCGTATTAAAGGAAGCGGACGGCTTCCGAGTGGAGTTTAGAGCCAAACCCATTTCTGCGTTCGATCATGTACGGGCTAAAGCCCGTACCCTCCACCCCAAACAGAGTTCCTGGACAGGCTCTACGAGCGCCTCGAAAATGACTCCCCAGTCTCAGGAGAGGAACACGCAATCGCCGTAGCTGAAGAAGCGGTACTTCCGCTGGACGGCGTGGCGATAGGCCGCCAGAACCGGCTCGCGTCCGGCAAAGGCCGAGACCAGCATGAGCAGGCTCGACTGGGGCAGGTGAAAGTTGGTGAGCAGAGCGGAGACGAGCCGGAACTCAAAGCCCGGCGAAATGAAGATCTCCGTCTCGCCGGAGTGCGGCTGAAGCAGTTCGCTGGCAGACGGGAACGGACTGCTGGCAGGTTGAAGCTGGCTGTCGTCCGGCTGGAGCAGTCTGCCAGCCACCTGAGACGCGCCATGAGCCTGGAGCGCGCAGTGCTCCAGGGTGCGCACCACCGTTGTTCCCACGGCGACGATGCGCCGGTGCTCGCGGCGGGCGCGATTGATGGCCTCGGCGGCAGCCGCGGAGAGCATATAGCGCTCGCGGTGCAGGCGGACCTCATCCACTCGCTCCACACGCAGCGGAGCAAAGGTTCCCAGGCCGACGTGGAGAGTAACGCGAGCCACCTCGACGCCTTTGGCGGCCAGCGCATCGAGCACCTGCGGCGTAAAATGCAGCCCGGCCGTGGGCGCGGCCACCGAACCGCGTTCGCGGGAGAAGACCGTCTGGTAGCGCTCGCGATCCGTGGCCGCGTCCTCGCGGCGAATGTAGGGCGGCAGGGGCATGTGGCCGATACGGTCGAGGACGGCGAAGAAATCCTCTACCGGCTGGAAGCAGAGCAGCCGCTCGCCAAACTGGCCGCGCTCCAAAACCTCCGCCTCAAGCTCGACGGCTCCGGAGGGCGACGGAAACGCCAGCCGCTCGCCCACGCCGACCTTCCTGCCCGGTTTGACCAGCGCGCGCCAGAGATTTCCCCCCGCCTCCTGCGCCGCCGGCTCTGTGAGCAGCACTTCGACCTCTCCACTGGGCTGCTGGCGGTCGCGCACCGTTGTGCGGCGGGCATAAAGCCGGGCCGGGATGACGCGGCTTTCGTTCAGGACCAGCAGGTCACCAGGATTGAGCAGCGAGGGAAACTCGGCAAAGCTCGCATCGCGCAGGGCGCCGTCCATGCGGCTCATCACCAGCATGCGGCTCTGGCCGCGCTCCGCGGGCGGTTGCTGCGCAATCAGCTCGACGGGCAGATCGAAGTCGAAGTCGGCAACGCGCAGACGGCTCATCCGCCGGCCTTCTTGAAATAGTCGAGCGCCCGCAATCGGGCGCGTTCCAGGGCCGCGTTCAATTGCTGGCGCGTGGGCTCGAAGTCCTCGGCGGCCAGCTCGGCGGGGACGCGCACCGCCTTTGCCCAACTGACGCAGATGCGCGTAAAGGGCTTGGGAACCAGGAACTTATCCCAGGAGCGCATGACCCAGGCGCGCTCCGGCTCCAGGTGAAAGGCGCCAATGGGCGCACCGGTCATCTGCGCCAGCTTGATGGGGCCCATCTTGGTCTGATAAATGGGGCCGCGCGGGCCGTCGGCGGTGAAGATGGCCGTTCCGCCCGTCTCGATCACACGCCCCAGGCCGAGCAGACCCACGCGCGCGCCGCGTGAGCTCGAGCCGCGCACCGCATCAAAGCCGAACATCTTCAGAATGCCGGTAATCAACTCGCCGTCAAAGCTGCGGCTGATGAGGATTACGGCCCCGGAGCCGCGGAAGTAGACCGTGCAGGGCAGCACACACTGGTGCCAGAAGCAGAAGATCTCCGCCGTCGGGGCCTTCTGGCCTTCGAGAATGGGCGTAACGCCATCTTCGGCGATGACCTCAAAGCGCCAGGTGCGGCTGACAATCCACAGCAGCGCCCACACCGCGCGCGGGACGACGGCCAGCACAAGGCGCTGGGCGAGTGTGAATCTGGGGCTGGAACTGGTGGTCACTGCTTTGATTCTAGCTGGAACTCTCGGTTTAGCTGGAACCCAGCCCGCTTTAGCTGGGACGCGGCCCGTTCCCAAGTCCGGGAAGCAACCCCGTCTGCGATTTCAATTTGGGAGGCCTGTAAAAAAAATGGCACAAAAGTACCTACTTAGGTACCCCATCAGATTAAGTTCGTGGTAACCTTTGGGGGAAGCGATGGTAACCTTATGAGCGTGTCTGCCTACGACTTTATCAAAATCGAGCCCGTCGATGGTCCAACGTACAGGCCCCAGTCCATTGGGGAAGTTGACGTTCACCAGGCAGTTCTTGAGGATCTCGCATTAAGAATCCTTTACCTGTCCAGTTCGCTCTCGATTCTCGAGCTTTCCGAAAAGACCCGGCTCAGCTTTGAAGTGGCCAAGGAGCTGGCTTTCCGGCTGCGCACGGAGATGCTCTGCCAGGTTACCGGAAGCAACGGCTATATTCCTCAGATTGCCATTACCTCCCAGGGCAGAACGCGGGCGATGGAGCTGCTCTCCCAGTGCCGTTACACGGGTCCCGCGCCGGTTTCGCTGGAGAATTACGTCAAGCAGACCAGAAAGCAGAGCCTCAGCAACGTGGAGGTGCATGCGGAGGATGTGCAGCGCGCCTTTTCCCATCTTGTGGTCGACCGCGAGATGCTGCGGCAGTTCGGCACGGCGCTGAACTCGGGCAGTTCAATCTTTATCTATGGCCCACCGGGAACCGGCAAGACCACCGTTGCCGAAACTTTGTCGCGAGTCATTGCCGAGGATGAGGTTTGGATTCCCTACGCGGTAGAGGTGGATGGGCAGATTATTTCTGTCTACGATTCGGCTATTCATTGCCAAGTGGAGGAGCCGAGGCCCAAGAACCGGGACGACCGCTGGGTGCTCTGCCAGCGTCCCGCAGTTATGGTGGGCGGCGAGCTGACGGCCGAGATGCTGGACCTGCAATTCAACCCGATTGCGAAGTTCTATGTTGCCCCTGCGCAGATGAAGGCCAATAATGGGGTCCTGATCATCGACGACTTTGGCCGGCAGCGGATTCGTCCGGAAGAACTGCTGAACCGCTGGGTCGTGCCCCTTGATCGCAGAATCGATTTCCTCTCCCTGTCGGGCGGAAAAAAGATTGAGGTTCCTTTCGAGATGCTGGTCGTCTTCGCGTCCAACATGGACCCGGCCGAACTGGTCGACGCCTGTTTCTTGCGCCGGATTCAAACCAAAATCAAGATTGGCCCGGTCTCCGATGGACAGTTTTGCGAGATCTTCCGCCGGGTCGCCGACGAGCATCAGGTCCCCTTTGACGCCAGCATTCCCGCGGATCTGATCGATTTCATCCGCGGAACGCTGAAGCAGGAGCTGCGCCAATGCCACCCTAGGGACATTATGAACCAGGTTCTTTGGGCGGCCCGCTACGATGGCCGGAAGCCGCACCTGGATCACGCGGCCATGGCGCAGGCGGTCGAAGCTTATTTCCTGACCCCGCACTGCGCGAGCCCAAAGCCTGTCTGCGAATGCAGACCCAGTACAACCTCTGGAAGATCAGCAAGCACGGCAGAATCCGCGTGAACCCGCTCCCCCACCTCCAGCACTCCTGAAACCTGTGAATGCGCACGGGCTTCCACCGCGTTTGTCCCCCGGACGCAAGCCATTTAGCATCTGGAGTGTGCCCAGCCTCGACACTCCGGTGATGTACGTGCGCGGCGTGGGGCCGCGCGTGGCGCAGTTGCTCGCCCCCAAGGGCATTCTGACCGCCGAAGACCTGCTCTATCACCTGCCTTTTCGTTACGAGGACCGGCAGAATCCGCGCAGCCTGGACGAACTCAAGGCCGGCGAGATGGCCTCGGTCATCGCCGAGGTGCGCGGCTCGTCGCTGCTGAAGACGCGCAAGGCCCCCATCTTCGAGCTGACCGTCGGGCAGGGACGGCTGGCGCTGAAGTGCATCTGGTTCAACGGCAGCTACCTGGAGGGCAAGTTTCATGCCGGGCAGACGGTGGCCGTTTACGGACGGGTCGAGCCATCGCGCTCCAGCAGCAATTTGAAGATGATCCAGCCGCAGTTTGAAATCCTGCCCGACGCCAGCGCCGACGCCGAGACGCGGCTGCTCGAGGTGGGCCGCATTACGCCGGTCTACGAATCGCTGGGCGGGGCGGCCCTGGCTTCGCGCTGGCAGCGCAAGGTGATCTTCCATCTGCTCGAAGGGGTGCGCGGCTTGGTGCCCGAATGCCTGCCGAAGACGATGCTCGCGCGGCTGGATTTGCCCGGCCGCGAAATGGCGCTCCGCGAGGCGCATTTTCCGCCCGAGGGCACGCCCTTTCCCCAATTGCAAAGCTGGACGACGCCGGCCCACCGGCGGCTGATCTTCGAGGAGCTCTTCTTTCTGGAGTTGGGCCTGGAACTGAAGCGCCGCCGCATGAGGGAGCGCACCGGCATCGGCTTTGCGACCACCGACAAGGTGCGCGAAGCGCTGCGCGAGGTGCTGCCTTTTCATCCCACCAGGGCGCAGAAGCGGGCGCTGGGCGAGATTGTCTCCGACATGCGCCAGCCCAACCCCATGCGCCGGCTGCTGCAAGGGGATGTGGGCTCGGGCAAGACCATTGTCGCCTTGCAGGCCATGCTGGTGGCCATCGAGAACGGCTATCAGGCGGCGCTGATGGCCCCCACAGAGATTCTGGCCACGCAGCATTTTCTCAGCCTTCGCAAGCTGCTGGAAAAGTCCTCGCGCAAGCCGCGCATTGTGCTACTGACTGGCTCGCTCTCGGAAGACCGCAAGCGCGCGGCGCGGGGCGAGATCAATCGCGGCGAGGCGCAACTGGTGATCGGGACCCATGCGCTCATCGAAGAGAAGGTCGAGTTCGGCCGGCTGGGGCTGGTGGTGGTCGATGAGCAGCACCGCTTCGGGGTTTTGCAGCGCTTCAAGCTGATGAAGAAGCCCGACCAGGCGGGAGCCGATCAGGCCGAGCCGGACGTGCTGGTGATGACCGCCACGCCGATTCCGCGCACCCTGGCGCTGAGTTTGTACGGCGACCTCGACGTCAGCGTTCTGGACGAGCTGCCGCCCGGCCGCACGCCCATCGTCACCCGGCGCGTGCCCGGCGAAATGGCCGAAGAGGTGTGGGATTTCGTGCGCAAGCAGGTGGCGCGCGGACGGCAGGCTTACATCGTCTACCCGGTCATCGAGGGCAGCCGGGAGGATCAGCCGGAGCTGGACTTCGCCGCCGACGACCCGGAGGCGGGCCCTGAGGCGAGCATCGAGGCGCCGCAGCCTCTTTCCGCTTCTCAGGTCCGAAAATCCGGACCTGGGGCACCTGCGCCCGCAGTGCGGATCTCCGCCCGCAAGAGCAAAACAGCGGCACAGAACCTTCCGCGCGACAGAGCCGGGGTCGACGCCGGGGCCAGCCTTAAGCCGCCACCCGCCGCCGCGCGCAAGACCAGCCGGAAGGCTAAAACCGCGGAGCTGTTTCCCAAGGCCGCGCAGGAGGCCAATCCGAATGCAAAATCGGGGCTGAAGTCGGCCGTCGAAATGCACGAAAAGCTGCGCATGGGGCCGCTAGCCGGCCTGCGCGTGGGCCTGTTGCACGGGCGGCTGGAGGCCGACGAGAAGGAAGTCGTCATGCGCCGCTTTCAGCGCGGCGAAATCGATGTGCTGGTGGCCACCACGGTCGTCGAGGTGGGCGTCGATGTGCCCAATGCAACGGTGATGGTGGTCGAGCACGCGGAGCGCTTCGGCCTGGCGCAGTTGCACCAGTTGCGCGGCCGTGTGGGCCGCGGCGCGGCCAAAAGCTACTGCATTCTGATCACCGGCGAACGGGTTTCGCCCTTGGGCGAGGAGCGGCTTAACGCCATGGTCCGCACCCAGGACGGCTTCGAGTTGGCCGAGCTGGACCTGTCGATGCGCGGACCAGGTGAGTTTTTCGGCACCCGGCAGGCCGGGCTGCCCGATTTTCGCGTGGCCAATCTGCTGCGTGACCGGCAGTTGATGGAATTGGCCAAGATGGAAGCCGCTCGCTTCGCCAACACGCAGCCCGGCGATGCCGCGGCCAATGAGACGACCGAGGCCGAGCGGGCGCGCGTCTGGGCACGGCTCAAAGAGGCCTGGCAGCGACGCTATGGATTGGTCGAGGCGGGCTGAGCGCGCCGTCTGGCGGGAAGCCTTTCTCATCAGGAGAGATTTCGTCCGGTTCAGCCAAAACCCATTCGAACCGGGATCAGCCTTTCAAGCTGCTCCGGTGGCGCACGTGTCGCGTATCAGATCGGTGGGGAAGGTCTGAATCTCCAGATCGATGCTGGCAATCTCGGCGCCGCAATCCTTCTGGTGGCTGCGTGTGCACTGGCAGAGTTCGGTAAAGCGGATGTGCCCGCTCTGGCTCAACTCCAGTCCGGCGGCAATCAGGATGCTGTAGATCTCCACGCAGGCCTGGCGCTCGAATTCGAAGAGCATATTCACCATCCCGGTGTCATTTGCGCCCCGGCTGAGAACCCAGCCGCCACAGCCCAGAATGGCTCCGGTCAGGGTCTGAACCAGCCGCGATGGCTCTTCGATGGAGATAGCCTTCATCTGCATCGCCCAGGGGATGCTGATTATTTGTTCTGTCTCGCGGGTTGGCACCGTTAGTCTCACATCCGCCTTATCGGAGCCATCGCGCACAGCTTAACCATTGTTCAGGAGTCAAACGGCACTTGACCGGCTTTAGGACAGCCGGGCTTCAAGTGTGGCGCTGAGGCTATGCGCTGGTAATTGGATGCGCGCCCAAACCTGGAAATCAAGGCCGTGGCGCAGGCCCGGAAAAGGCGCGCCGGACCTTCGCAAACATAATAAAAGGAAATGATGTAGCTTCATAGACAGCATGATTGTCGGCTCCGGAATCGACCTGGTGGAGATTGGGCGCATCCAGCGCTCCATGGAGCGCTACGGGCAGCGCTTTCTCGACCGCGTCTACACCGCCGCCGAGCAGGCTTATTGCCTGCGCAAGCGCCAAGCCGCGGAGAGCCTGGCCGCCCGCTTTGCCGCCAAGGAGGCCGGAGCCAAAGCCCTGGGAACGGGCATCAGCCAGGGAGTGAACTGGCTGGAGATTGAGGTCGTCCGCGAGCCCGGCGGAAGGCCCGCGCTCCGGTTTCACGGGCGCGCCGCCCAGTTTGCCGCCCGCCTGGGAGTGCGCCACGCGGCGCTCTCGATTACCCACACCGCCGATCTGGCCATGGCCAGCGTGGTGCTCGAGGACGAGCGCCGAGACGAGAGCTGAGGCGAGTACCGAGACGAGCGCGGAGACCAACGCTGATAAGTTCTCCTGCCGCCGTAAAGGCTGAGCGCTGCCTGAGCGCTGCCGCTGAGCCGCTCTTTCCCCTGCCAGAACAGCACCTCCTCCTGCGGAGTTGCTCTGCTGCATGCCTCCTGCCCCTGAAGAGGAGGAAAAACTGCCTTGCATGGCGCCAGAAATGCCGCTTAAATTGGAAAATCGCTTCTGGAAAATCGCTCATATTCTGCCACTTCTGCTATCCTCAAGGCGTTAACCGGCTCATTTTCTTGCCCGAGGAGCGCCGTGCCAAGCCGCAAAGAAATTCAGTGGTCGCAATTGAAAGTGGGAGCGTTGATTCTGGCGGCCATGGCCGTTCTGATCTTCCTGATTTTTCTTATGTCCGGCTCGACCGGCGGGCTGTTTGCGCGCAAACTTACGCTTCGTTCCTACTTCGAGAATGCCTCCGGGCTGAAGAGTGGCGCGCCGGTTACGCTGGAGGGCGTGACCATCGGCAACGTGATTCGCATCCGCGTGGTCCCCGACCGCAGCCCCATGCCGGTCGAAGTGACGATGCGCGTGGGTTATCAGTACCTGCGCGGCCTGCACACCGATTCGACCGCTTCGATTGCCCAGGCGGGCGTTCTGGGCGACAGCTACGTGGACATAAGTTCGGTGCACGCCACCGGCCCAACTCCCGTGGAGAACGCCGAACTGAAGTCCTCCGGCTCGCCTAGCATTCAGGATGTGATCCGCACCAGCAAGGTCTCCATCGAGCACATCGCCGCACTGATGCGCAAGGCGGAGATCCTGATGGATTCACTTAACTCGAGGCATGGCGTCGCGGGCGAGTTGATCAACGACCCGGAACTCGGCCACAAGATCACGCTCATCGCCACCGACCTTCAGACCGTTACCGGCGCCATCGCCTCGGGCAAGGGCTCGCTGGGCAAGCTGATCAACGACGATACGCTCTACACCCGCGCCAACTCGGCCGTCGACCGGCTGGACAGAATCACCACCGATCTGGACGAGGGCAAGGGCAGCGCAGGCAAACTGCTCAAAGACGATACGTTTTACAACAACCTGAACGCCACGGTCGCCAATGCCAATCAACTGGTGGCCCAGATCAACTCTGGCAAGGGCACCTTGGGCATGATCGCCAAAGACCCCACCTTCGCCGCCAAGCTCGACGACACCGTCACCCGCCTGGACGGCATTTTGACCAGCGTCGATGCGGGCAAAGGCTCGCTAGGGCAGTTGGTCCAGAACCGCTCCCTCTACGACCACACCGACCAGACCATGGACCAGGCCCAGCAGTTGGTAAAGGGCATCCGCGAAAACCCCAAAAAGTACTTTGTCATTCACCTGAAGATTTTTTAAAGCCTCTTCGCTGCCGGCAAGCCTGTGCGCGGCTGCAAACTTTCAGGCTCGCCGGCCGGTGGCTCGCGGAAGATCTTCCAGAACTCGATAAAACCCTTCAGCCGCACCACCTGGAAGTAGTCGCTGGCGACAAAATAGAAGAGCATCGCCGAGGCCCAGACCAGGTGCAACGCATCCGGCCCCAACTGGTCGCCGAAAGGCAGGGGCGCGGCCGATAGCACCATGGCCAGCACCATCAGCGCCAGCTTGACGATGCCCATCACCAGGTTGATCTCGACCAGTTTGGCTCTGAAGGCCTTTTCCAGACAGAGGCTCCGGCCAAGGGCGGATAGCGCCGGGCGCTCTTCCAGCAGCATCAGCAGCGGCGCAACGGAAAACGCCCAGCTGGCCAGCGCCCAGGCGGTGAAGAAGCCCAGCGAAAGGACGATCACCCACATGGCGTAGCCGATCAGGTCCGGCTTGCCGCCGGGGCCGATGTGCGTGGCCGCCGCCCAGGCGATCGAGCGGAACCAGCCCCAGCAGACGGCGGCCAAAAGAGCCAGCCAGACCGACTGCAGGACGATCATCCCGGCCGGCCGAAGGCGCAAGCGGGGCTCCAGGCGCTTCAGAACCAGATTGCGGCCCAGGCCGGAGAGAACCACCCAGGCTAAAGCGGCCACCGGCAGCAGCCAGTGAGCGACGGCCAGCACGCGGGGCTGGTAGAGTGCCCAGGCGCCGCCCAATTGCACGGCGGCCACCCAGGGGTTTTGCGCGTCGAGGCTGGCCAGCCCGGTAGAGTCCAGCGGCAGCGCGGCAAGAATCTTCCGCGCCTCGATCCAGCAGACCACCAGCAGCGGCAGGCCGAAGAGCCAGCGCCAGGCCATCTCCAAAACCGTGAGCGAAGGCCGCGCGAAGACCCAGCCCATCTGGCCGACCAGCGACTGGGTTCCGCGCAGCGGAGCGGACACGGCTATTTCACCACCAAATTCACCAGCTTGCCGGGAACCACGATCACCTTGACCACAGTTTTTCCGCTGGTCCGCGACTGCACCTTCTCGCCGGCCAACGCAGCCGCCTCGATGGCCTTTACATCGGCATCGGCGGCCACGCGAACCACCTCAACCAGCTTGCCGTTGATCTGCACGGGGATTTCGAGCTCGTCTTCCTTGGCCAGCTCGGGATCGCTCACGGGCCAGGGAGCGCGTAAAACGGCACCCTCTTCGCCCAGTTCTTCCCACAGTTCAGCGGAAAGGTAAGGGGCAAAGGGCGCCAGCAAGAGCACTAGCGAGCGCAGCAGTTCGCGCACCACCGGCGCGGGAACCTCGCCGGCCGCCAGTTGCGCGTCCGCCGCCTGCATCTCGTTGGCCAGCTCCATGATGGCCGCCACGCAAGTGTTGAAGTGCCAGCGGCCCTCAAAGTCCAGCGTGATCTTGGCGATGGTCTGATGCAGCTTGCGCAGCAGCTTCAGAGCAATCCCGGCCGGCGCTTCAAGCTTTTGACCGCCAGCTGCGCGGGCCACGGGCGCGTACTTTGTCGCCAGCCGCCAGACGCGGGCCAGGAAGCGGCTCACCCCGGCCACGCCGTCCTCCTGCCAGTCCAGGTCGCGGTCCGGCGGGGCGGCAAACAGAGCGTACATCCTCGTGGCGTCGGCGCCGTAGCGGGCCACCATCTCGTCGGGCGAAACCACGTTGCCCTTCGATTTGGACATTTTGGAGCCGTCCTTGATGACCATACCCTGCGTGAAGAGCCTGCGGGCCGGCTCGTCGTTCACGATCAAGCCCAGGTCGCGCATCACCTTGGTCCAGAAGCGCGAGTAGATCAGGTGCAGAATGGCGTGCTCCACGCCGCCGATGTACTGGTCGATGGGGAACCAGTACTGCGCCGTCGCGGGGTCAAAGGGGGCGTTCGCGTTTTTTGCGTCGGTATAGCGGTAGAAGTACCAACTGGAATCGACGAAGGTGTCCATGGTGTCGGTCTCGCGCCGGGCCGGTTCGCCGCAATGGGGGCACTTGACGTTCACAAACTCCGGTACGCGGCCCAGGGGCGAGCCGCCCTGCTGGGTAATCTCGATCTGCTCGGGCAGGACGACCGGCAGTTGCTCGTCCGGCACCGGAACCAGGCCGCAGATCTCGCAGTGAATGATCGGAATCGGCGTACCCCAGAAGCGCTGCCGGCTCACGCCCCAGTCCTTCAGGCGGAAGGTCACCTTGGGCTCGCCGAAAGCACTGCGTGCGGCAGTCTCTTGGAGCTTCTTCTGCGCTTCCGCGCAACTCAGCCCGTCGAACTCGCCGGAGTTCACCAGCACACCCTCTTCGGAGCAAAACGGGAGCTTCGCTCCGTCCTCGTTTTGGACAGGCAGTATCACCTGGGTAATCGGCAGATTGTACTTCTCAGCGAACTCGAAGTCGCGCGCGTCGTGCGCCGGAACGCTCATGATGGCGCCGGTGCCGTAGTCGGCCAGGATGTAGTTGGCCACCCAGATGGGCAATTGCTGCCCATTGTAGGGGTTCACGGCGAAGCGGCCGGTGGGAACGCCGTGCTTTTCGATCGCGCCCAGGTCGCCGGCCTCGCGCGCCCGCTTCTGCTGCTCGAGCAATTCATCGACCTGCGCCTTCAGCTCGGGATTGGCCGCGGTCAACTTGGCCACCAATTCGTGCTGCGGAGCCAGTTGCACGCTGGTCGCGCCGAAGATCGTGTCCACGCGCGTGGTGAAGACGCGAATCCTCACTGCACTGTCATCCTGAGCGGAGCGCAGCGGAGTCGAAGGACCTGCTTCTCCAACGCCCGATTGATCCGAAGAACTTGTCTGAGGCGACCCTGATCCCTGCCCCCTGCCCCCTGGTCCCTGTTCTTCCAGGAAAAAGTCGACCTCCGTCCCTTCGCTGCGGCCGATCCAGTTGCGCTGCATGGTGCGCACCTTTTCTGGCCAGCCGTCGAGCTTGTCCAAGCCGTCGAGCAGTTCTTGGGCGTAGGCGGTGATGCGGAAGAACCACTGCACCAGGTCGCGCTGATCGACTTTGGTGGTTTCGTGCCGCCAGCAGCAGCCGTCGACGACCTGCTCGTTGGCCAGCACGGTGGCGCACTCCGGGCACCAGTTCACCTTGCTTTTCTTGCGGTAAACCAGGTCTTTTTCGTACATGCGCAGGAAAAACCACTGGTTCCAGCGGTAGTACTCGGGCAGGCAGGTGGCAATCTCCGTCGCCCAATCGTAGCCCAGGCCGAGCCGCTCCATCTGCCGCTTCATGGCGGCGATGTTACTGAGGGTCCACACGCGCGGGGGGGTGTTGTGCTTGAGCGCGGCGTTTTCGGCCGGCAGCCCGAAGGCGTCCCNNGCCAGCGCGTCGCCGATCGAGTAGTTGCGCACGTGCCCCATGTGCAACTGGCCGCTGGGGTAAGGCAGCATTTCGAGCACATAGTACTTGGGCTTGCCGCAGGACGCGGGCTCGGCCGCATACAGTTTGGGGTCCGCGGCCCATCGCCGCTGCCACTTGGGTTCAATCGCCGCCGGTTCGTAACGCAGTTCGTTCTCTTCCGCCATAACCTATTCAGTGTAAACGGGAGACGCGATTGCTTGCCCTTGCGTAGATGCAGGGCACTACATGACCACTCTTGCGCTATACTTGTCATACAAGTAATACGTGATTGGCTCGCGACCAAGGAGGCCCCATGCTGGCAGTCCGCATCCCCGACGAGATGGAGTCCCGCCTCGACAAGCTGGCCGCCCTGACCGGGCGTCCCAAGAGTTTCTATGTGCGCCAGGCCCTGGCGGCGCATCTGGACGAGATCGAGGAGACCTACACGGCCCTCTACCGGCTGGAGAACCCAGCCCGGCGCTGGACCCTGGATGAACTGGAGCAGGGGCTTGACCGGAAAGGCTGAGCATGCCCCCTCCTGAGCCAGAACAATCCCAACCGGCGTGGACTGTCGAGTTCGACGACCGCGCCCGCCGGGAGCTGCGCAAACTGGCTCCCGAGACGCAGAAGACGATTCTCGGCTACCTGCGCGAGCGCATTGCCGGAGCGGCCGACCCCAGGCGGCTCGGCAAGCCGCTGCGCATGAATCTGGCCGGCCTATGGCGCTACCGGGTCGGAGACTACCGTCTGGTTTGCCGCTTCGAGGAGAACCGCCTGGTGGTGCTGGTGCTCAAAATCGGGCACCGGCGGGAAATTTATGACGGCTGAGCCGGCACGCGCCCCTCAGCAGCGCACGATCTTCGGCGAGTCGATGCCCTTGGTGGCGTTGCGGGTGTCGATCACCAGTTGCGACTGGGCGACGATGGCCGGGTAGTCGTAGCTCGTGTGGTCGGTGACGATGAGCACGGCGTCGTACTGGCCCAGGTTGTCGAGCGGGGTGTTGGTCATGTTCAGGTCGTAGTGGCGGCCGCGGCCCACGGTGGCGAAGAAGGGGTCGTTGTAGGCGACGATGGCGCCCTTTTCGCGCAAAAGCTCGATGATGGTCAGCGACGGGGACTCGCGCAGGTCGTCGATGTCGCGCTTGTAGGCCACGCCCAGCACCAGCACCTTCGAGCCCTTGATGGACTTGCACTGCTCGTTGAGGCCGGCGGCCGTCTGCTCGATCACGAAGTAGGGCATGGCGGTGTTGATCTCGCCGGCCAGTTCGATGAAGCGGGTGCGGAAGTCGAACTGCTTGGCCTTCCAGGAGAGATAGAACGGATCGATGGGAATGCAGTGGCCGCCGAGGCCGGGGCCGGGATAAAAGGCCTGGAAGCCGAAGGGCTTGGTCTTGGCCGCGTCGATCACCTCGTGAATATCAATGCCCATTCTCATCGTGAGCTGCTTGAGCTCGTTGACCAGCGCAATGTTGACGCAGCGGTAGATGTTCTCGAGCAGCTTGGTCATCTCGGCCGCCGAGGGGCTGCTGACCGGCACCACGCGGCGGAAGATGGAGCCATAAAGGGCCGAAGCCAGTTGGGTGGCCGCCGGGCCGCAGCCGCCGACAACCTTGGGAATGTCGTGCCGCGCCACGGTCTCATTGCCGGGATCTTCGCGCTCAGGCGAGAAGGCGACATGCAGGCCGGGCTCATCGAGCGCGCGCGAGGCCTTCAGGCCCTGGCGGTTGCCGGACTCGAGCAGCGGGACGACGATCTCCTCGGTGGTGCCGGGGTAGGTCGTGCTCTCCAGCACAACGAGCTGGCCCTCATGGAGCCAGGGGGCGATCGACTCGACCGTGCCGGTCACAAAGCTCAGGTCGGGCTCCTGGTGCTCGTCGAGCGGGGTGGGGACGCAGATGATGACCGCGTCCATCCGGGCGATTTCAGAGTAATCGGCCGTGGCGTGGAAGCCCGCCCGTTGCGCCGCCTGAATTTCGGCGGGAAGAATGCGCACGATGTAGGAGTTGCCGGCGTTGAGCGTCTTCACCTTCTCCGGCTCGACATCGAAGCCGGTCACCTTGAAGCGTTCACCGCTGAAGAGCAGCGCCAGCGGCAAACCCACGTATCCCATCCCGACGATGCCGATCAGGGCTTGCCGGGACTCAATTTTCTCTTTGAGGCCGGCCAGCCGGCTCTCGGTCACAGTGGTCATGCTCTCGATTGTAAAGCCAGAACCCGAGGCGGCTGTGATGACGCAAAACAGCCGGTCCTGCGGCCTGGGGGTAGTATGCTTTTCGTTATAGACTGCGGGGGATTTTTTCGCCGCAAACAGGCTTTCAGGCTTCAGGCCTTCGGGCTTATGGAGGGATTTTTTGCCAAGCTATCTCGTGACCGGAGCGGCGGGTTTTATCGGCCGTTCGATTGCCGCAGCCTTGCTGGCTCGCGGTGAAACCGTCCGCGGCATCGACAGCTTCATCACCGGCAAGCGAGCCAACCTGGTGGGGCTGGAGGCGATGGAGTTCATCGAGGGCGACCTGGCCGACCCGGCCGCCTGCGCAAAGGCCTGCGCCGGAGTCGAAATTGTCTTCCACGAGGCGGCGCTGGCCTCGGTGCCGCGCTCGGTGGCCGACCCGGTGGGCACCAACCGGAATTGCGTGGACGCCACGCTCAATCTTCTGGTGGCCGCCCGCGCGGCCGGTGTGCGGCGAGTGATTTATGCGGGGTCATCGTCGGCCTACGGGGAATCGCCGACCCTGCCCAAGCATGAACAGATGCTGCCTGCTCCGATCTCTCCCTACGCCGTGGCCAAGCTAGCCGGCGAGCACTACATGGGCGCCTTCACCCGCGTCTACGGGCTGGAGACGGTGGTGCTGCGCTACTTCAACGTCTTCGGGCCCCATCAGGATCCGACCTCGCACTACTCCGGCGTGCTGGCCATCTTCTGCCGCCGCATGCTAGCCGGCCAACAGCCGACCATCTTCGGCAACGGCGAACAGAGCCGCGACTTCACTTACATCGACAACGTGGTCCACGCCAATCTGCTGGCCGCCGCGGCCCCGGCGGAAAAGGTCTCGGGCCGGACAATGAACACGGCCACCGGTAGCCGCATCACGCTGAATGAAACCTTCGCGATTCTGCGCGAGCTGACCGGCTACAGCGGCCAGCCAGCCTACGCCGAGGAGCGCGCCGGCGACATCCGCGACTCTCTGGCCGACATTCGCCTGGCCGGGGAGCTGCTCGGCTACAAGCCCATCGTCGATTTCCGCGAAGGGCTGCGCCGCACCGCCGAGTGGTACCGTGGCGGCGGAGGTCAGGAGTGAAAACCGGGCCATGCAGCGGATTTTCCGCCTCCGGATTTGCCGCGCAATGAAATTTCTGACAGATTCCGCCGCGGAAACAGAATCCACCGCGGAATCTGATGGAATCTATTGACGGATTGATTTCAATCAAGCACACTGGCGGGGAATTCCTCCGCGGCGGCTTCTCGCTTTGAATCCCAGGATCACTCTGCCAGAGGGACTTTGGGACGGAGGTTTCTAACAGGTGACGGAAGACAAAGCAGTTTCGTGCGATTCCCCCCTCGGCTCCCCCTTCGGCTCTGAAGAGCGGGCCAGTGCGCGGCCCGCCGCCGGCGAACGCAACTCCGGGCAATCGCTGCGCGAGCCTTGGCAGGTGCTCTGCCGCCGCCGCCGTCTGGTGGGCGCGGTGGTGGGAGGATTGCTGCTGGCCTGTCTTCTCTATTGCCTTATCGCTCCCAATCAGTACGAGGCCAGCGCCACGGTGGCGCTGAGCGCTTCGCCCGCCTCCTCGCTCAGCCTGGAAGCGCCCCAGCCCTTCGCGGCGGCCTCGATTCTCTCCGCGCCCGTGCAGCAGGAGACGCTGGCCAGCGTCTTCCGCAGCGAACAACTTGCCTGGGACGCGATCACCAGCCTCAAGCTTTACCAGGCTCCGGGATTCATGGGCAGTGCGCAGTGGCTGCCAGGCAGCTTTGCACGCCGCCTTCCCGGTTTTCGGCCCGATGCGCCAGCCCCCGACGCCCAGGAGTACCTGCTGAAGAGGTTCCAGGACCGTCTGCGCGTGGAGGCCGTGCCGCACACCCTGCTGGTTCAAATCAGCTTCCGGTCGCACGACGCGGCCCTGTCGGCCAGCGTGGTGAACGCCTTGATCCAGGCCTACGGCCAGCAGGAAAACGATGCGCGCATCGAGGCGACCGGGCAGGCCTCGGAGCGGCTGCAGAACCAACTGAAGGATTTGAAGGCCCGCGTGGAGCAGGATGAGCAGCGCATGGCGGCCTTCCAGCGCGAGCATGGCCTGCTGACCACCCCCGAGACGCTGGCCAACGGCCGGCCGGGCGAGACTCAGCACACCTCGGCCGTGCTGGAGGTTGACGAGCTGGGCCAGCAGTTGGTGGCGGCCACCAGCGACCGCATCCTGTGCGAGGCGGAGTACCGCGCGGCGGCGAAGGGCGATCCAGAACTGGTCGTCGCCTCCGATCCGCACTTGCAGGCCGAGGGCGGCAGCTTTGCTACCGCCCAGCTCCAGCAGATTCACGCCCGCCGAAGCGAACTGGAAGAGGAACAGGCCCAGCTCGCCATCGAGCACGGCCCCAACTTTCCCCGCGTAGTCGAGGTTCGCCGCCAGATGCAGGATCTGGACCGGCAGAAACAGGCCGAGGACGCCAAACTTGTCGAGCGATTTCGCGGCGCATGGCAGACGGCCGCCAACCGCGAGCAACTGGTGCGCAAGAATCTGGATCAACTGACCGCCGAAGGCATGAAAGCCAACGAAGCGGCCACCGAGTACGCGGCCATGCGCGAGGAGGCCAACGCCAGCCAGGGGCTCTATGTACAGGCTCTGGAGAAGGTGGAAGAGGCCGCTCTGGCCGCCAGCAGCCAGGGCTCCGACATTACGGTAGTGGACTACGCCCGCCCGCCCGCCAAGCCGGTGGCGCCCGATCCGCCGCTCTACCTGGCCATCACCCTGTTTGTCAGCCTCTGGCTGGCGATTGGAGGCGCGTTCCTGATGGAGTCGATTCGTCCCCCGGCCATCCGCGCGGCTCGCGTACCCGCGGCTCGGGTCGTGGTCGCGCTGCTAGCCGTGCTCGTGGCCTGCGCCATGGGCCACGCGCAGGCACCCACGCCCAGCACCTCCGGCCTGCCCACCGGAGTAGTCCGCCTTCCCTCCTCGCAGCAGGCGCCAATTCTGCCCAATCCCAAGGAAGCGCCGGCCGTGTGGGACAACGCGAGCCAGGCCGGGCTGCCGCCAATGGCGGCTGCGCAGTTGGCCGCTCCCATGCCCGCCCCCATCGCTCCCGGCGATTTCCTTGATGTCAGCGAGGTTCACACCCCGGAGTTTCACTCCCAGGTGCGCGTCACCCCTTCGGGCACGGTTGATCTGCCGATGATCCACGAGGTCAGAATTGGCGGGCTGGACGAGCAGGGCGCCGCGCGCGCCATCGAGGCGGCGCTGATGGCGCAGGGAATGCTGCTGCACCCGCAAGTCTCGGTGCTGGTGCTGACCTACGCCGGCCAGGACGTGAGTGTGCTGGGCGAGGTGGTGCGCCCCGGGGTTTATCCCTACACGCTGCACCACCGGCTGCTGGACCTGATCTCGGCCGCCTCCGGACTGACGCCGAGCGCGGGACGCCTGGTGAACATCTTCCACCGCGACGACCCCAAAACGCCGCATTCGGTAGTGCTCGACCCCAGCGGAACCGACACCGCCCTCGACCACAACCCGGAACTGGCCCCCGGCGACACGGTTCAGGTCAGCCGCGCCGGCCTGGTCTTCGTGGTGGGCGACGTGCAGCGCCCTGGCGGCTTTGCCGTGGACCCGGCGCAAGGGCTGACCGTGGTGCAGGCGCTTGCGCTGGCCTGGGGGCCGACGCAGAACGCCGCAGTCGGCAAAGCTCTCTTGATCCGCGAGCAGAAGGGCGGGCGCACCCTCACCAGCCTCAACCTGAAACGCATGCTGCACGGCCAGGAGCCGGACCAGCCCGTCCGCGACCGCGACATTCTCTACGTGCCCGACTCTATGGCCAAGAACCTCTGGAACAAGACCATTGAATCGGCCATTCAATCGGCGATCGGCGTCACCATCTATGCCGGCCTGGTCTATTCGCAGCGGTTTTGAAGGGAGTCCTCTGAATCCACCGGGGCCTCGCCGGGCGCAAGGCTTGATCCCGCGCGGAATCAAGCAAAAGCGATTGCACCATGGCTCCCGGCGGATTTCTTTTTTAAATGGGCTTTTTCCGGGATTTCTTCGGTCCCGGGCTTCGAGGGCTGCTGAATTTCGAGGGACTCCCCAGCTTCGAGGAATTCACGGACTTCAAGGGACGCATGGGCTTCGAGGGACTCACGGCATTCGAGAAACTTACGGAAGAGGAAGGGAGTTAACCTTTGTCTGACTCAATCTTGCACCGGCAAATGGGACGCATAAGATTCCTGCTGTCTCTGGCGTTGATCGCCGTTCTCGGCGGCGGCGTTCTGCGCCTGTGGCGCCCCCATGCGGGTAGTCCGCGCGCCACGATGCTCCTGGAATACTGTCTCGTTCTTCTGGGAGTCTTCTGGATCAGAAGCCTGGAGCGGCGGCTGCGGGATGCCGGATTGCCGCGCTGGTGTTTTTGGCCCTACTTCCTCATTGTCTTCACCGCCTGCTTTGCGGCCCATGCGCTCCGGTTCGCGAACAGCCCGCGAACCCTCGCGCTCTTTTTCCTTCTCCAGCTTCCGGCGATTCTGTTTCAAAGTGCTCCCGCGCCTGCCGGGCTGTTGCCCCCTGGCGCTCAAGCCGCCGCCTCGCATAAAAACAAACCGGCCCGGCCGGTTGCGCCGCTCGGAGCCGTCGAGTTTGCGATTTACCTGCTGTTGATCGCCGGCCTGTGGCACGTTCTGCACCTGCTGCGCGGCGACGTTGGCGGCATGGACCACTCACGGGCTTTGAAGCTGGCCCTGGACGCCGCCTCGGGCCTGCTTTTACTGCCGTGGTTTTTCAGCGTAAGAGGAAGACTCAAGTCTCTCGGCCGGGCGCGTTGGACCATGGTCTTTTGCGCCGCAGTACTCGTTGTTTGCCTGCTGCCGCTGGCCTTCCGGCTCCTCAGCTTCCCGGTGGCGATAGCCTTGTTTGTTGCGCTGCAAATTCCCGTTGTTTTTCTCCGGCGTGAAGCCATTTCCACAAGATTTTTTCCTGTCGACAGGGATTCCTGAGAGGTTTTCCGTGATGCGCCGCATAGCCTGGGGATTGTTGCTGCTCTTCGCCTTCGCGATTCCCTGGGAATACTCCCTGGACCTGGGCGACCCGCTGGGCAACATTGCCCGCCTGGTGGGCCTCTTCGTGCTTTTGGCGGCCATTCCGGCGGTTCTCGCCTCCGGCCGCCTGCGCGCTCCGGGGCCGATGCTCTGGCTGGCGCTGGCCTTCTATCTCTGGCTCTGCTGCTCCTATTTCTGGACCATTGCGCCGCTGGCGACCCTGGACAAGCTGCGCGGCTACTTTCAGGAGATGATGATTCTCTGGCTGGTCTGGGAATTTGCCGATGACGCCCGTGATCTGCGCGCCCTGTTGCGGGTCTTCGTGGCCGGCTCCTGGGTGCTGGCTCTGCTCACTGTGGCCAACTTCGCCACCGCCCAGGCCGTCGCCGAGCAGATTCGATTTGTCGCCGCCGGGCAGGACCCCAACGACGTGGCCCGCTTTCTCGACCTGGGCTTTCCGCTGGCGGCCTTGCTCATCAACAGTGAACGGCGCTGGCCGTGGCGTCTGCTGGCGGCCGGCTATCTGCCGCTGGGCCTGGTGGCCGTCCTGCTCACGGCCTCGCGCGGAGGCTTTCTGGCCGCCGTGGTGGCTCTGGTGGGCAGCAGCCTGCTCCTGGCCTATGGCCACCCCAAGCGCGTGCTGGCCGGGGCGCTGGCTCTGCCGCCGATGGCCTTCATGCTCTGGCTGATGATTCCGCGCGGGACCTTCGAGCGGCTGGCCACTGTCTCCGAGTTGCTCCATGGCGGCGATCTGAACCGGCGGCTGAACATCTGGCAGGCCGGCTGGCACGCCTTCGCACGCGCGCCCTTCTTCGGCACGGGGGCAGGCTCGTTTGTCGCGGCGGCGGGTCTCGCGCCCGTCGACACGGCGCACAACACGGCTCTTTCGATCGCCGTCGCCGGCGGCCTGTGCGCGCTTTTTCTCGCCTCTCTGATCGTGGCCGCGGCCCTCTGGTCGATCACGCAAACCCATGGGCCGCTGAAGTGGGCCATGGCCGTCTCGCTTGCGGTCTGGGTCACCACCTCGCTGGTGGCCACCGTCGAAGAGAGCCGCACCACCTGGCTCTTGCTGGCCCTGATCGCCCTGGCCGGACGGCTCTCCGTCGAAGAACCCGAGGAGCTGGCCGCTTGCTTCCCGGACAGCGCGCCACTCCGTGAGTTTGCCGCGGCCACCGAACCAATCCTGTAGACTGGCGAGTAAATCCGCCAGCATGTTTCCTGTCCCCCAAATCGCGCGGCGCTTCCAGGGCGGCAGCGTCAATCGCCGCATCTTCCGCGCGGCGGCCTCAGTCACGGCAGCCGGAATTCTGGTCAAGATTGTCGCCACCTTCAAGGAGTTCGCCGTCGCCGGAGTCTACGGCCGCTCGGACGCCATGGACGCCTTTCTGGCGGCCTTTCTCATCCCCAACCTGCTCATTAACCTGATCTCCGAATCGATGAACCAGGCGCTGGTGCCCACACTCGTCCGGGTCAGGGAGCAGGAGGGCCACGACCGGGCGCAGCAACTGCTCTCCAGCGCCATGCTCTGGGTCTGCCTGCTCTTGACGGCGGTCTCCATCGCGATGGCGCTCACCGCGCGCGGCTTTTTCCCGCTGATCGCCTCGCACTTTCCGCCGGCCAAGCTCGAGCTCTCTATCCGGCTCTTCTACGCCCTGCTGCCGGTGGTGCTCATCACCGGCATCGCCACCAACTGCACCGCCGTTCTGAACACCTTCGACCGCTTCGCCTTGCCCGCTCTGGCGCCGGTGGCGACCCCCGCCGCGATCATCCTGGGAGCGCTGCTCTGGAGCGGCCGGCTGGGAATCTGGGCGATGGTCTACGCGACCCTGGCCGGCGCCCTGATTCACGCCGGAGTGGTGGCCTGGATGATGGACTATCACGGCTATCGCTTCCGCCTCTTCTGGCACGGAGCCACCGAGGCCACGCGCGAGGTGGCGCAACAGTACGGGCCGGTGCTGTTGAGCGGCGTGGTGGCCTCCGGGGGCCTGCTGGTCGATCAATCGATGGCCGCCATGCTGCCCTCGGGAAGCGTCTCCGCCCTGGCCTACGCCAACCGCTTTGTCAGCGTGGTCGTCACTCTCTTGGCCGGGGCGGTTTCCTCGGCCGTGGTGCCGCATTTTTCGCGCATGATCGCCCACCGCGACTGGACCGGCTGCCGCCACACCCTCAAAACCTGGGTCCGGCTCACGGCGCTGGTTTCGACGCCCATTGCGCTGGCCTTGATCGCCGGCTCCCATTGGCTGATCCGCGCCACCTTTCAGCACGGCGTCTTCGGGCCGCGCGACACTGCCCTGGTCACGCCGGTGCTAGCCATGTACGCCATTCAAATCCCTTTTTTTGTCTCCAGCCGGGTTTTTTACCGCTTTCTGGTTGCCATGCGCCGCGCCGACCTGATTTTCTATTGTGGCGCGCTGAATCTGGCGCTCGACATTGTGCTGAATCTGATTCTCATGCGCTGGTTCGGCGTGGCGGGCATCGCGCTGGCCACCTCGCTGTGGACCGTGAGCACCTTCTTTTTCCTCTGGTTTTGGACCTGGAAGCTGCTTCACGAAGGCTCTCGAAAACCAGCGTAAGCCGAAGCTGGCGCGGCGATGGAAGCCGGTAAGCCCAGCAGCCGGAAGGGCGGGAAAATGCCATTTCGTTTTTTGGGGGGACAATAACGTGATTCCCAGCCCGGCGCAGTACCTTCTTCGCTTTGACGATCTTTGCCCCACCGTCTCTCATCCTCGCTGGCAGCGCTTCCTGCCGCTGATCGAAGAGTTCGGCCTGCGGCCGATCCTGGCCGTGGTTCCCGACAACCAGGACCGGGAACTGATTCTTTCGCCGCCCGACCCTCAGTTCTGGGCGCGGATGCGGGCGATGGAGGCGGCCGGAGCGACGATTGGGCTGCATGGCTACCGCCATCTCTGCCTGAGCCTGGGACGGAGCCTGTTGCCGCTGCATCGCCATTCGGAGTTTGCCGGCGTGCCGGAAGAAACGCAGGGTGAGTGGATTCGCGAAGGGCTAGGCATTCTGCGCGGCCAGGGGCTCAATCCCAGAATCTTCGTCGCCCCGCGCCACGGCTTCGACCAGGCCACCCTGCGCGCGCTCGGCCAGGAAGGGATTCCGTTGCTCTCCGACGGATTCGCTCGCCTTCCCTTCATCCGCGGCGGCCTCATCTGGATTCCGCAGCAGCTTTGGGGCCCCGTCGCCAAAAACAAGGGACTGTGGACCATCTGCATCCATAGCAACTCTGCCACCGACGCCCAGGTTGCCCAGCTTTATACCTTTGTCCGCGAACATGCCGCCGAGTTCACCTCCGTAGGCCGCGTACTGGCCGAGCTGACACCGGCCAGGCTGGGCTTGACCGAACGGCTCTATGAATCCTGGGCGCTCTGGCGAGTCCGGGCCTACCGAGCCCGGAAGCGGCGGAAACTCCGCTCCCGGTAGAGCGGCAACGGTTCAGCATGAATTGCGCGTCGATGCTGGCAGACGTGAGAGTCGCGCCTGTTGTTAGGCTGGCTGTCATTTTTCAGGCGTGCCGCTCTGCACACACTTCAGGGAGTGCCTGCGCGCCCAATGGGTGACCACGACGGCCGTGCCTTGCATACAGTAGGTCATTCCGTCGAACGGTACTGCTGTGAATTCAATGCCATCTCCGATGCTGGGGCGCGGTTCCTTGACGAAAAGGTTGTAGAGCGTTCCACTCTTGATGTCCTTCACAATCAGGCATTGAACCTCGATTCCTGGCTCCACGCAGCCCTCAGCGCGCACCTCTTTGGACTCCGGCGAGAGAACTGCGCCGAAGGCGGCCACGGCTCCTAGAAGCGCCACGGCCACCACTGCCACGGCAACAGCTTTCATTTGTCTACTCCTTCGCTTATCGGAATTGCCCGCCCCCACTGCTCATGAAGGCTGGCGTCAATCAAATTTTCATAGGCTCTAATTGAGCGGTCAATGCAAAATGGCTCCACAAAGGGGTGGGCGAACCGTTCCCCCGGCCGCAGGGCGTAGAGTGCGGCAAGCAGAGAGGCGGTCAGCGCTTCCGCCGAGACCTCCGGGGCAAGCCACACCCCAAGCTGGCCGCTGAGCAGCTCCGCCACGCCCCCCGAAGCCGGCAAGGCCACAATCGGAACTCCCGCCGCAGCCGCCTCCAGCAGGGCGTTGGGCAGGCCCTCATGCCGGGACGGGAGCACAAACAGCGTCGCCGCCTGAAAATACTGCCACGGCTCGGCGACCTGCCCCGCAAAGCGCACCGCGCGGTCGAGCCCTAGAGCGTGGCACTCGGCCTTCAGCGCCGCCTCTTCCGGTCCGGCGCCGACCATCAGCAGGCTGGCCTCGGCGAACTGCCTCCGAACCTCGGCCAATGCCCTGAGCAGCAGATCGAAGCCCTTTTCCCGCGAAAGCCTGCCCACGGCCAGCAGATGCGGGCCGGGGCCCAGCCTGAAGCCGGTTTGCGGCACTGGATTCAGCCGGATCAAACGGCGAATCTGCTCCACATCAACCGGATTGGGCAGCACCACAAGCCGGTCTTCGGGAAGCCCGAGTTGCTCGGCCAGGTCCGCGGCCATGGCCCGCGTCTGACAGATCACCCGGTCCGCTCGGCGGTAAAGCAGCCGGTAAAGCAGACGGGTGTAGCCGGGCAGGCCGCCAAAGCTCAGGGCGGAGGAAACCGTTCCGTTCTGGCGCGCGAGGATGCGGGTTCGTCTGGGGAGCAAAGGCCTCAGCAGCAGTACTAAAAAATTCAGGTGGAAGATTCCCGGCAGGATCAGATCCGGTTTCAACCGGCGAATCAGCCGCAGCAGCCGGAAGGCTCCCGAGCGCACCCTGGGAGCACCCAGCGCGTGAAGCTGAACCCCGGACGGCAGCCCCTCGGCGCCTGTCTCCGCCTGCGTAATCAGGCCCAGGTGCAGCTCGTACTTCTCCGCCGGCAGACGGCGTGCCAGCAGTTCCATGACGCGCTCCGCGCCGCCGCCGCCCAGATGCGGAATCAGCAATAAAATCCTTGGACGCGGAGATGCGGGTGGACGTGGAGACGCGGGCAAGGGCAAATCCTCAAAATCTCAGAGAGTATAAAGCAAGCTTCTTATGAATCTGCAATTAACTCCTGTTTTCCTGATAATATTTTCCTCTTGACACATTAAAGTAGACTAATATTTTCCTTAAGTACTGTATTCACTTATCTCCAGCGGGAAATAGCCATTTAGGGAACCTCTGCACAGGCCATCATTTTTGTTCGCCGAGAAGTTTGACAAGCATTTGGTCGATACAGCTGAGCAAAATGGCCAGAAATAGTCGATCTTCAGGGGTAAGCTTTATCTCCGGAGGCCGATTT
>PMPH01000135.1 GCA_003161045.1 Acidobacteriaceae bacterium | reverse complement strand
GAATGTTGGAGTGCAGTTCCTGAATCCAATGGGGCGCGATCGGCGCTACCCACAGGAGGGCCAGCGCCGCCAGAACAGCAGTGACCAGGAGGGTCTGCAGCGCGCGCTTCCGATAGATCCCGCCAGCCAACAGAAAATACAGCCAGACAAACCCCGCGTCATGGGGCTTGATGGCGAGGCTGGCTGCAAGACACAGGATGCCGGCACAAACAAACCGCTCCTTGAGAAAGCACCATACGGCCACTAGGCAAAGACTTATGGCAATCCCCGCGGTATTGCCAATTGCAAAGAGAATTTCGCTGTTGGCAAGAACAAAGCAGATCAAGCCACCGGAAATGACTGGCGCGTAATTGGCCCCGAAATCCCACATCAGGAAAGCGCCTAAGATGAGGCTCCCAGCGGTGAGAATCATCCACAGCAGGTGCGCAGGCCCCCATGGCAGTATCGCGAACGGAGTAATAAAGATAGATATGGTCGGAAAGTACACATTCCACGTCAGATTCTGTCTGAGTCCATCTTCTTTGGGCCCTGGGCGACTCCCTCCTTCTGCGAGGTAAACACGCAGTGGCTCGCCTGCTTTGTAGGGATCAGTGTGTTCAAGCAGGCATCGCGCGTCGTAGTAGACGCCTTTGAAATCTATCATTCCGCCAGGCGAGCTGCGCTCAATAGATACGCCCCATAAAGCGGAGAGCCCGCAGCACAACAGCAGCCAAAACAGAGCGATCCGCTGCGTCTTTGTCATGCTCGCTTTCACGCTCGACACGTCCATGCGCACAGAATAAGAATCATGACCAAGAAGCGGATGGCGGCCATTTGAAATTACGCGTATAAAGCAAGGGAGAGGATGTCAAGGCAACTGATTTGCCCAACGCATCTCTCCCCGTAACAGCGAATTGATATGAGCGCCACGCTCTGCCTTCGGCTGGCTTTACGCGCCAACCGCGCTGACCGCGTTCGCAAACTCCTGGGCGATGTTGTTGTATGCCGTGCCGACGGCGGAGGCGAATTGGCCCACGCCTGCGACTGCACCGCATGCAATCAGAAAAGCCAGCAGGGAATACTCCATCAGATCCTGGCCCTCCTCGATCGCCATCAGGCAATGCAATTTGAAGACGAGTTTCAAGACTCCGTGCCACATACGGCGGCCTCGTTGTCAGTTGAGTACAGCACATCCTTTGTCGGGGAGAGTACGCCTTGAGCCCATTCTGGCGCACCATCTCCCGCGAAGGCGCGAAGGTTGCTGAGCGTCGCTGGCCTGCCGGTGCTTCGGCAGGGACTAGGCGGCGGCGGTCATTGCGGTTCGAAGCTTGGTGAAGATAGTGCCAACGGAGGTGCCTATGCTGGTTATGCCGGCGGTGGCGCCGAGGGCGATCAGTCCGGCAAGCAGCGCGTATTCGATCAGATCCTGACCTTCCTCGCGGTTCTTCAGGTCCTGGAATTTCACATACAGCTTGAGAAGAATGGTGTTCATTGTTATCCTCTCCCAAGTGGAAGTACCAGGCCTCTGACAGTATGATTTTGTCCATTGAGTTCGCCCAATCCCAGCACCCATAAATTGGAACCCGAGGCACCCATGAGTGGTACTACACAAGCGGTAAGAAACCTAGTTTGAACCCGCTACACCCGCCATCGAGCACTCGAATGCCTGGTCGCAAATTCTACCGAGCATTGCCTTGGACAAGAGAGTACGCCTGGCCCAAATCTGGCGCACCCTCTCCCGCGAAGGCGCGAAGGTTGCTGAGCGTCGCTGGCCTGCCGGTGCTTCGGCAGGGACTAGGCGGCGGCGGTCATTGCGGTTTGAAGCTTGTTGAAGATAGTGCCAACTGAGCCGCCTATGCTGGTTATGGCGGCGGTGGCGCCGAGGGCGATCAAGCCGGCAAGAAGAGCGTATTCGATCAGATCCTGACCTTCCTCGCGGTTCTTCAGGTCCTGGAATTTCACATACAGCTTGAGAAGCATGGTGTTCATAATGTGTCCTCTCCGTAAGTTGATTTTCCCTGCATGGAGCCGGGGAGTGCTGATTGTACTGCACGTACCGTTCCATTATTAATTCCAATGAACTTTCTTTATAAATCAATCACTTACTCAATTCGAGGCCAATGACATATCGCTTCGCGGTGTAAACAAATGTATACGAATCTCGCCAGACAGACATGCATTGTATACAGAGCTCTAGAGCATTTCAGGATTACCGTAGAGTCGCCAAGTGCGTTTAGTGTGAATTTTCTTAAGGACAATTCACTTTGCAGATGCGGCTTCACTTTATGCCGATCCTGAAAATGCTTTAATGTTGAGAATCCGTAAAGTTGCGGGCAGCAATCGGATGGGGAGCAGGCTGCGCGGAAACCTCTAAGAACTCCAGAGTGTCCCCAAGCGCTGTCTTCGTCTCGCGGATCGTACCCGCCGGAAGTTCGAGGACCGAATGCGCCCAAAGGCAGGCCGAGAGCCGCCACGCGGGTACATCGCTCACCAGCTTCCTGATGCGCTTCTTGCGGTCCAGATAAACCAGGTCGATGGGAAATTGCATCCAGAAGGTGTGCACGGCCTCGCAGGGGCTAATCCAGAGCCCCTCTCCGGGAGCAAGACCCTCGCGCCCCAGCAGTCCCTTGTTGCGCTTTGCCGCGCTGTCAGCGATTTCCATGCAGGTGGCGAGAACCGTATCGCGCGTCAGATTCGTGACTCGCAGGCGCGTCTCCTCGATTGCCTGGCGGCGCGAAGCAAGCCGTTTTCGCAGCCCCGATAGCATCCGACTAAAGGAATTCATCCGCTTTTCTCAGAGCCCTTGCCTGTCAGCCGCACTGCTACACCTGTTTACCGCCTCGCCCTGCTCCGCCCGGCGGCCGCCGCTTTCACGACACAACGTCTTTTAAACTGCCAAATCCGCTGAAGGGGCTGAACCTGCCAGGACTGGCCACAGCGCTTACGCACCACGGGCAGAAGGCTGCCGGCTGCATCGAGGAAGATGCAGCCGGAAAGCTCATTGGTTCGAAGTTGTGGACGCAGCCGAGGTGCTTTCTCCACTCGATGCCGCGCCAAAGGTTACGCTAGCGCCTTCGATTGCCAGCGGCGTCTCCGGCTTCATGCTGTCCATCAGTTTCTCGACGGGCATGGTAGGCGGCGCGGGGGCCGGTGTGTTGGCGGCGGTCTTCGCATCCGGCGTATTCATCGGAATGCCGGAGTTGGGTGGCAGGAACTTCTGCGGAAACTTCAGCGTGGGCAACGGGGCTCCAGCCTGAATGGGAGCCACAATCTCCGGCGTCACAATCACAATCAGCTCGGTGTTCGCCTTGGTCTTCTGCATCGACTGGAAGAACTTGCCCAGTACGGGAATGTCTCCCAGAAAGGGTATCTTTGAGAAGGTTTCCGACTCGGTGTTGTCCAGCAGCCCGCCGATGACGAAGCTCTGACCGTCGGCCAGTTCGACCTCGGTCTTCATCTTCCGCGTGTTGATGGCGGGCACGACGAAGCCGGAGACCTCAATCTCATTGGTGAAGTCCAGCGCGCTGACCTCGGGAGCCACCTGCAACCGGATGGTTCCGCGGGGGGTAATGGTGGGGATGAAGTTGAGGCGGACTCCATACTCCTTGAACATGATGCTAATCGAGGATCCACTGCCGCCTGAACCACCCTGAACGACAGGATAAGGATACTCTCCGCCAGCCAGGAAGCTGGCCTGTTTGCCATTGGCCGCCAGCAGATTGGGCTCGGCCAGAACCTGCGCCCCGATTTTGGTCGCCATCGCCTGGATGGTTGCGCCGAAACCACTCAAGCCTGGGAAGAAGGCCATGATGTTCAGGTCGCTGGTGATCGCTGTACCCGCGGAGGTCGTCAGCGGTTGAGAGAACTGTCCGGTGGAGATCGAACCGATGGAGTGTCCCAGCCCGTTATTGAAGAGATTGATGCCGAACTGCGTCTCCTTGCTGCGGTCGACGCTGATAAAGCGCACCTTGAGAAGAATCTGCGAATCGGAGGCGGGCACATTGACGTTCAGCAGGTTGATAACCTTACCGGCGGTCGAGGCGATCTTGACGGCGCGCTGGGAGCTGTTGATATCCGTGACCGTGCCGCGAAGAAAAATGGAGCCATTCTCCGAGCTGACCTTCAGCGGCTGCCCGGGAAGCTCCATTCTGATCTCACGGCGGATCCCTTCCAGACTATCGCGGGAAACCAGTTCGCTGGGGCGCACCGTCACGTTGAAGAACTGCCGGCCGCCGCGGGTATCCCAGATAATCAGACTGGTTTCCCCCGCCGCTTTGCCCGTCACCATGACCTCGGTTGGACTAGTCGCTTGCACCTCGGCAGTCTCGCTCTGCGCGATGGCAACCCGTTTGATGGGCCACGCGCAGTCAACCAGAACCGTCTTTCCCATGGTAACGAAAAGATCATTTGCAGAGTCTTGCATGGTGGCGCTGGCGGGTTGAGAGGCCGGCGACATAGCCTGAGCGCGCAGGCCCAACCCGGCAAAGAGGAGAACTGATAATACGCTGAAAGATGCGATGCAGATACTGGTCTTCGCTCTCACTGGCGTCCCCCGGAGGCAAATTTTGCTTCGCTCTGTTTCGAGCCGTTGATCACTTCGATGGAATAGCCACTGGGCGCTGCACTCCTGCTGGAGGCCACACGCACAGTCTTTGCCGGAGCCGAATTCTGGCCTGTAAAGAGGCTTCCTGTGGCCGTGCCGGGAACCGGAGCAATCTTGGTGTCCAGCGGATTGCGCAGTATAAGCCGGATGGTCTCACTGCTGGCCAGCTCAAGGGTCTCGGCCTGCTCGGGGGTGACCAGCAGGTTGACCACCTGCACCTGCTTTGCCTTGCCCTCATTGTCCTTGACTTGTTGATAATCCGTGCCGGCCGACAGCACCTGGATGTTCTGCAGGACCGTTCTTGCCTGGGCGCCTTGCGTGGAGTTTTGCTCGCCGGGAGGCGTGCCGGAGATAATCACATCCACGCGCATTCCCTGAGTGGCGAAGCCGGAGACGCCCACCACCTCATCGACCTTGACCGCGCAGGCTCTCATGCCAGGGGGAATGGCGGGGGCCAATCCTCCACCGGCGCCCACCGCGGCCAGACGGCTCTCGATGATCGGCTCGCCCGCATAAAGGTCCGAGATGACGCCCCGTCCAATCACCTTGCTCTCGTCTTTCACGGGAATGGCGCCAGCGGGAACCGCTCCCGTAATTTCAATGGTCTTCAGGTTATCGGCGTTGAGAATGGTTCCGAGTTTGATGTCCGTATTTGCCGCGACCAGGCGCGTAACGGCGGACGGCCGCGCTGCCGCCATACGGCCACCAACCAGGCGTGCAACCAGGTAAGCGCAAGCACCGGCTATGAAGAAAGCAACCAGAAGGATCGTGAGCAGTCTCCGGTTCATGGAAAGCCTGTTTGAACTGGCTACCCTGCCAGCCTCGCCTTTCTATCCCTTGCGGCAATTACCTTGCCTCAAGAAACAATTGCCGATTTTAACCCGAAACTTAAATTACGCGTACAAATTATTGAATCAATTTGAACCGCTAATTCAGTTTATTACCAAAAAATGTGGGGAATGCCGGGAAGCGCTATTGCGGGAAGGGCGGGTACCAAGAGAGTTATCGGCAGCCCTACTATATAGTAGTGAATTCCTGCCCAAGCCTTGCTATAAGAGATTTCTGAAGAGATTCAGATCGAACTCTGAAGACTATAATTGAACTCTGAAGATGAGACGTCAGGGCCTCTTTCAGCACTCATTCAGGCCGGCAATGCCTGCAATGGAACCCTCGCTCTAGAAGCGGTTCCGCGCACATGGGAGGAAATTCATCCGGTTATGGGCCCTTCCCCGACAATGACGCTCTTCTCCGAGCAGCCAAGGCCGAGTCAGCACTCCTATTCCTTTGTGGCTTCGATTTTGCTGCATGGCACCGCGCTGGGCCTGATCTCCTTCGGAATTCTCTGCGCGCCCAAAGTCAACTCCCTGGCGCCCACTGAGCGCTACGCCATGCGGCGCCTGGACCTGCACACGCTTGAACCCCAGATGCGGCAGAGCGCCGGCAGCGCCATCGAATATCCCCGCTGGCATGCGGGCTCGCACCAGCCTTCGCCTGGCGACAGGCCCGCCGTGACGCCACCCGTGCTGCGGCAGATGGCAATAGCCGCGCACGCCGCCCAGACGCTGCTGCAGCCGGATATTGTCAAGCCGCTGGCGCTCGCCGTGAAGATGCCGGCGCCCACGGTGATGATCTGGAACGCGCGAAATGCCCCAGCTAAAACGATTGTCGCCCCTATGCCGGAAAAGCCGCCCTCCGCCGATCTGCGGCCTTCCATGCAGTTGCCCAATGAGGAGCAGAGCCTGGCGGAGCTCAGCTTGAAGGCCTCCGATCTGCCTGCGCAAAAGCAGCCCATTCAGGCCGGCACGGCTACGCCCGTGGTGACGCAGGCGCAGAAGCCGTCGCCGCTTGTGCCGATCACCACCGCGCAAGGCTCGGCGCAGCCAACTTCAGCCGCCATCCTCTCGCTCTCCGACCTGCACATGAAGGATGGCCCCGTCACGCTGCCGCCGGTCAATGAAACGGCCTCCGCGAACTCCTCAGGCCGGCCGGCAGCCGGGCAGGCAAAGGAGCCCTTGCAGCCAGGGCATGGAGACCCCGCCAGCAAAAGTGGAGACCCGTCCAGTAAAAGCGGTGACCCCGCCACCGGCAAGACAGGCAAAGCAGGCGCTGGCAAGAGCGCAATCGAGGCAGCGGACCTGCCTGCATCCGCCGCGGCTGCGTCGAACGGCCGGGGCGCCCTGGGGCTGAGCGGCCAGCCTTCGGCCGCTCACATCACGCTGCCCAAAAACGGCCAGTTTGGAGCGGTGGTGGTGGGCTCTTCGATGGCGGAAGAGTATCCCGAGACGGCCGGGCTCTGGAGCGGCCGGATGGCGTACACCGTTTATCTGCACGTGGGCCTGGCCAAAAGCTGGATTCTTCAGTACTCGCTGCCGCGCGCCCAGGACGCGGCAGAAGCGGGCGGCATGGCGCGCATCGCGGCCCCCTGGCCTTATAACATCGTCACGCCCAACCTGGCTCCCGGAGCCATTGATGACGATGCGCTGATCGTGCATGGATTTATCAATCAGGAGGGCCGCTTCGAGGCTCTGGCCATCGCCTTCCCGCCCCAGTTCCCGCAGGCGCGGTTTGTGCTCGACTCGCTGGCCCAGTGGCAGTTCCGGCCGGCGACGCAGAATGGTCAGAAGATCAAGGTGGAAGTGGTACTCATCATTCCCGAGCAGGAATAAATCCAAAAAACAGCGACAAGCCCGAAGAGCATGAATAAGGCCCGCGTCCCTCCCCCATCCCCATCTGTCCAGATCGGCTTCACGATCCAGTTCAAATGGGCGGACCGTCGGAACGCGGGCCTTATTCTCTTTCATCCGGCTATGTGGCGGTGTTGAGGAGCAGTCGCGATTGCGTGAAGGTCGCTCCGATCGCACCGAATATGGAGTTCAGATCCATGGTCTTATTCGTGCAGCCGTTGGCTGCGCTTGATTGGTCGGTGTAGAAATACCACGGATAAGCGACTTTACCCGTCGGTGAGGCCATGTCCTCCATCACCACGCATGGGACGACCTGCGACGCCGAGGTGATAGGGACGTTCAGAGTGCCAGTAACGACAACTTGAGTACTGCCAAGTGTGCCGTCATCGGTGACGCATCCGTTAGACTCCGAACCGTAAGCCACCGCGTAAAATCTGGTTCCCGCATTCTGGGCATACTGGGCCGCCATGATCGCCTGCTGGCAATCCGCGTTGGAGTCTGGGTATGTACCCCATTTTGTAGATACACCAGTCAAATTGGCGGCCGTAGTTGTGTACTTCGTGGTCCCCGCGGAAGTAACCGAATCGCCGCCGGTGCCAGCCGTGCTTGTCTTCTGGGGGAACCCGTCATAAGGCATATTCGCCTGACCATCGCTGACGAATATGATTGCGTTATTCGCATTGATTCCCAGCGCAGTCGTCGCCGCCTGTTCGGCCTGAAGCGCCGTCTGTGCAGCATAGATCGCGCCCGCAAAGTAGGTCATATACTTCGAGTCGGGCCAACTGCTCGTACTCGGAGGCTTCAGGCAACCTTTGGTGCTGGTGCTGCTATTCCCGATCGCCTTCACGAGGATGGAACTGGAGTTCAATGCGCCGCCAGAAGTGAGGTAATCACTGGTAAAGCCATTCGCATCGATATTCGTCATGTCGGCGCTGTGCGGTGTGATCTGGTAAGTCGCGGTATACGCCGTAGTGCCTGAATAAGCGAATGGCGTATACGCGGATGTTGACCCCGAGGCGGGAATCGCAGGGAGGCTGTATACATTCGCCGTAGGGGTTCCTTTGCAATTGTAGTCATCCGCGACTTGGGTCACAGGGACATTTGGAAACGAGAACAGGCTCACGCGGAATTTCGCGTTTGCGCTACTGGAAGTGCAGCCCGCTTGTCCCCCGGCACAGGGATGAACGCTGAGCAGCATAGTCTGAATGCCCGTCATGGCGCATTGCTCCGCCGTAGATCCGCTTTGGGGGCAGTAGGGATCTTGACTGCCCATCGATCCCGTCGCGTCCAGGATGATGGCCACATTCCATGGCTGCGCGAGGCCCTGCATGGATGCGATCGCGGTTGCCCCAACATTCACTGTAGTGAAGCCGAAGAGTCGCATGAAATACGTCGGCACGGCGGCCGTCAGATTGACTTTGACGGCGTTTGGCGGATTTGCGGGAGTGCTGTTGGCACAGGTCGATGGCGCCGGTATCAGCACGTTCAGGCACGGCGTCGTTATGTTCGGGGTGACAGTTCCCTCTCCGGCGCTGAGGTTATTCGTCACGTACTGGCTCGCAACGCTGGCTGCACTGCTGTTGGTGTACACCGAGTCCGCTCCTGCCAATGCCGCGGCGTCGGCGGTGCTTTGGAGTTTATCGCGAACAAGATAGGCATGGCCCGCGTCGATCGTCAACCCGGCCACTCCCATCAGGACAAGCATTCCCAGCGCCACCAATACCAGCATCTGGCCACGCTGGTCGTCCAGAGCTCTGCGAACAAAAGACTTACAATTCTTTTTCATTGCATTGGCTCCGTTATTACTGCCTGCATCGGGCATAGGGACGCGAAGTTGAACCCGTAAACTCCGACGCTGCAGGGATATGTTGCTGTTACTGTTGTGCTCGCACCCTGCAACACATAGGCTGCGCCGGCGCTGCATGTGAAGTTTGCGATGGGAGACGGCGTGTGTGGGCCATACGAGTAGGTGCCAACCTGTACCGTCAACTGGACCCCGCTGGTTCCCGTCAGGATCAGGTTCCCCTGTGAAGCTCCAATAAAAGCGGTGGCAGCCGCATTGCAGGGGTCCGACGCGCCAGACATACCCGGAAGTTCTTGAAGAGTCGTTGCGGCCTGTTGGGTGGCGTAAGTCAGCGCCTGATCATTGAAGAAGAAATAACCAAGCGATAGTATGCCCGTCAACACCATCAGCAGCACGGGCAAGGCAAAGGCGAGCTCGACCAGCGATTGTCCCTCGTCTCCGCAACGAAAACTGGCGCGAAGCCGGCCGCCGATGGACCGGGCTTTCACGCTCGTTCTGCTGGCTGCCGCGAAGCGGGGCAGATAGCGCCCTAATGCCACGACTTGCCGATGCAGATCACCCGCTATCTTCATCGTCTTTCCTCCGCGTCTCTTCTTCGTGCATTAAGGTTCGCGCATCACATTGGAATGAAAGCCATCGAGGCGCATATTACCCCATATGGTATATATTATGCAATAAGAACTCATCCCTTCCACGGTATTTATATAAAAGAGAAGGCAAAAATAGGACAGGAAGTATAAACAGATGCTTCTCATGACTCGAAGCACGATTCTTCCATCTAAATAGACCTATCCCATGAGGATGGAAGACAGTTTTTTGTGTCGCTCAGAAGCATTTTCACTTCAACCTATTGACCTCGCCGCGGCGCCAGGGTTTGTCCATGCAATCTGCTTGGTATCTTCATCGTTTTTTCCACCACTCATTGCCGTTCATGAAAGCTCGGTTCGACAACGCATTTCGCAGCCATCCGGGCAGATATTTGCAGGGCGCGCCCCATGGACGCCTAGCCCTTGTCCTTCCTGAGCCGCTGCAGGAATTGATCGAGTTGCTTCTGATCCACGCCGTTCAACAGGGGATTCGGCACTTTGTGCGCCGCCGGAGTATCGAGCGGAATAAACTGCAGACCGACGCCGTCGTTGCCCCAGCGAACGGCCCTGGAGTGCACGGCAATCGATTGCTCCCTGCTTTCTTCCCCGTCGCCGGCCTGTTGCAGCGTCATCAGGATCAGAGTGCCAGGGTACCAGCGCTCCTCGGTCACCACGTACAATCCCGTCGAGCTGACATCCCGGATGTCGTGCGCCTTCGGAGCCGCGCCCGTCCAGTAATAGGCAGCCAGGTCGGACGTGGACATCCGCGGAGCTTTTCGTGGATCCGGCGACCACCAGCGCCGCAGCCAGTTCTTCGGCGGCTTGTGCTTCTTGGTTCCCGCTTCGACCAGGTCCATCTCATAGACTGGCTGGGAGCCAGCCTGCTCCTCGCCAGAGCGGTTCTCCAGTCCCACCACGCCGGGACCGCCGCTCCAAAGCGGCCGGCTACGCAACAAAGCGGCGTTTTGCACCGCGCCGGCAGCGCTGCTCGAGTTGGAAAACCGCTCCAGCCGGCGCTGCATCTCCTCGGCCATGCAAAGCACCAACTGGTCGCCTGACTGGGTCTGCGACAGATAGATCGAGTGGGCGGGCAGCGCCAGAACGCTTGCCGCCTGCGGAATTGAAGCACTGACGCGAAAGGTGGGGAAGGACTCGACCACCTCAATCACCCGGCAATCCCCGTCCAAATACATCAGATCGAGCGGAATATGCGTTTCCGTCTCGGGAATTCTCCTGAACGGCGCCATCCAGAGGCCCTCGCCGGACTTTAGCGCCAGCTTTTCAAGCAAAATTCTGAGATCCACGGACGAAAGGTCGGCAACCGCGACCTCCAGGCCGAGAAAACATTCGCGAGTCTGGTTGTATGCGCAAAGTCTTCGCAATTCCATAAAGCGTCCAGCCTCCAGCTATAGCGGTGCTTCAATTGCCGCACCCGAAAACCACGGCCGCTGAGCGGCTCTTCCCTTTTCGCCCCCCGCGTTTCGCCCCCGCGGCAGGTCTTCGCCGCCGCAGCGACTCTTCAATTGCCGCCCCCTCCAAAAACAGCCTCAATCGCTGAGTGGCTTTTCCTTTCTGGAATCCCCGGCGACAGGTCTTCGTCGCTGGGGCGAAAGAAAAAGCCACCTTGCATGGCTTTGATAAGGGCTCGTCAACTGAATCGCCGCTCTCGCGGGATGATCGGAAGGTCCAGCAAACCCCGCCACGCTTCACGGCTCCACGCGCCAGCCATGAAACTTGCGCAAGGGCCCAAACTACTTGACCCGCGTACGGCGGCGCTGAATCAAAACGATCAGCACAACAACAAATAGCACACCAGCAGCAACCCTGATGATCATGGTTTGGTCCATATCGGCTCCTCCTTCCCTCAATGTTGATTTAATACCTTGAATGACTCCATCATGGAGATGAACGCAGGTCCCAGCGTAACCACAAAGAGCGAAGGAAAGATGAACAGCACCAGCGGGAAGACCAGTTTGACGCTGGTCTTTGCCGCCGCCTCCTCCACCGCCTGCACACGCTGTGTTCTGAGTGTATCGCCATGAACGCGCAAGATTTTAGCGACGCTGGTTCCATATTGTTCCGCCTGAACCAGCATGGAAACGAGATTGCGCACGCAGTCTACGTCGGTGCGTTCCGACATATGCCTCCAGGCCTCGCCGCGCGGACGCCCGGCGCGCTGCTCCAGCACCACAATGCCCAATTCATCGCACATCTCCGGCTGGGCCTTTTTCAACTCCACCGTGGTGCGCACCGTCGCCTGGTCCAGGCTCAGTCCGGCCTCGATGCAGATGACCAGCAGGTCAAGCACATCCGGCAAGCCGCGCCGAATGCGTTTCTGACGGGTGGAAATCCGCCTTCCCAGCCAAAAATCCGGTGCGATGAATCCAAGGGCCAAGGCCAGTATATACACGAAAAAGGGGCTCATTGCGCACACGCCGGTAATTAGCGCCAAGGCGCAAAGCAGCAGAGGAACCAAGACTTTGGAGCCATAGAAGATTTTGATCGCCGACTCATCGCGGTAACCGGCGCGCTGCAGACGCTGCAGGGCGACGGAGACCTCGGCCTGGCTTTTGGGCAGAACATTCTCGAAATGCTCCACGACGCCGCCGATCGACAGGCCGGTCTGCTGTATGGCGGTCAATAGGGATTTCTGCTTGGGGCGCGGGTTGATCGCCTCGGAGATTCGCTGCAGCATCTCTTCCCGATAGAACAGCAGCAGCCCGCCGCTCACAATCAGCAGGAAGATGACCGCAAAAGTGAAAATCGCAATTCCCATAGCCCACCTTCAGACGTCCATGTTGACGATGTGGCGAATGATAAGCCCGCCCACCACGAGCATCCCGCCTGCCGCCCAGAGAACTTTGATGCCGGTCGGATTCGTCCACATGATGCTCATCATATGGGGGTTGACGGCATACAAAGCGATGCCCAGCACCACCGGAAGAAGGGTGAGTATCCACCCGGTAAGGCGGCCCTGCGCGGTGTGAACCGCGACTTGCCGTTTAAGGCGAAAACGCTCCCGGATGACATGAGAGGTCTTGTCGAGAACCTCGGCCAGGTTCCCCCCTGTCTCTTTCTGGATCATGATCGCGGTGGCGACAATGCGAAGATCCTGAATGGGGACGCGGCTAATCAGGTTATCCATGGCGGTCTTCAACTCAAGGCCGTAGTTCTGCTCCGAGACACATCCCTTGAACTCGCAGCCGACCGGGTCGGCGCATTCACGGGCCACCGACCCCATGGCGACGATAAAGCTTTGTCCGGAGCGCAGCGCGCTCACCATCATGTCCAGCGCCTCCGGCAATCCCTGCTGAAACTGGTCGAGACGCTTCCTGCGCTTATGGAAGACCCACCAAAAAGGCGCGGCGCCCAGCAGCACCCCGGCCCCACAGGCAGCAAGAAGGGAGTCGAAACGCCAATCTACCAGATAAGCCGCACTCACAAAGCAGAGCCCGCAGCCGATCATCAGGCCCGCGGCGGTCCACTTCAGATCGGCCTGACTGAGCAGGATTCGCAGCCGCGGCACCAGTTCAAACTGGTGCAGCCAGCGGTTCAGCCAGGGAATGCCGCTGAGCCGCTCGTTCTTGCGCAGATTGACGGCCTGCTTGTTCGCCTCCATACTCTCGCTGGCCAAGGCGGAGTGAAGTGCGGCGTGAACCTGCTTGGCCTGCTGAGAGGCCCCCATGCTGGCGGCCATCATCAGCAGAGTAATAACCGAGAAGACGCCCAGAAACACCAAACCAACGATCAATCCCATCTCTGCTGCCCCCTTTCTGCTTAGTTGACCGGCGTCTCGCGCTCAAACAGAGCTGGCGGCAGGACGATGCCCGAGAGGCGAAGCCGCTCCAGGAATCGCGGACGAATACGGGTTGGCTGGAATACGCCGATGACCTTGCCATCAGGCCCAATCCCCTTCTTGTTGAAGGCGAATATCTCCTGCATGCTGATGACATTCTCCTCCATGCCGGTGATCTCCGAGACACTGGTCACCTTGCGGGTGCCATCGCTCATGCGGGCAGCCTGAACAACGATGGTAATGGCTGACGCTATCTGCTGGCGAACGGATTTTTCAGGGATGCTCAGATTGCCCATCGCCACCATCGACTCAAGCCTGGAGATGGCGTCGCGGGGAGTATTGGCGTGAATAGTGGTCATCGAGCCTTCATGCCCGGTATTCATGGCCTGCAGCATATCGAAGGCTTCTTCTCCGCGCACCTCTCCCATGATAATGCGGTCGGGGCGCATACGCAGGCAGTTAATCAGCAACTGACGCTGGCGAATCGCTCCCTGTCCCTCGATATTGGGCGGACGGGTCTCCAGGCGCACGATGTTTTCCTGCGCCAGGCGCAATTCGGCCGCGTCTTCGATGGTGACGATGCGCTCATTGCGCGGAATGTACTGCGAGAGAATATTCAGGAAGGTCGTCTTGCCGGCGCCGGTGCCGCCGGAGATGAGAATGCTGATGCGGGCCTTGACCGCCGAAGAGAGCACTTCCATCATCTCCGGGGAGACGCTCTGCAACTGAACCAGCTGATTGGCGGCCAGGGGCCCCGTCCCGAAGCGGCGAATGGAAAGCGAGGGGCCGTCGAGCGCCAGCGGGGGAATAATGGCGTTGACGCGAGAGCCGTCGGGCAGCCGGGCATCAACCATCGGCGAGGACTCGTCCACCCGGCGGCCCACGCGCGAGACGATGCGGTCGATGATTTGCAGCAAATGGGCGTCATCGCGGAAGACCGTATCGGTCCTCTGCAGCAATCCGCCCTTCTCAATAAAGACATGGTCCTTGTCATTGACCAGAATGTCGGAGATCTTTGCGTCCCTCAGCAGGGGTTCCAAGGGGCCGAGGCCGAAGACCTCGTCAAGCAGATCGGCCTGTATCTTCTCCTGCTCGTCGAAGTTCAGCGGCACGCGCTGTTCGGCGATGATCTCCTTCACGATGCCGGAGACCGCCTGCCGCGCCTGGCTGTTGTTGACGCGCGACAGCTTCTCCAGGTCCAGCTTGGAGATCAGCGTCCGGTGTATCTCCGCTTTGTACTTTTCCAGATTCAGAAGTTCCACATTTCACCTTCGATCAGCAGAGAAAATTCATTCATTTCCAAAAAGCCCTAGACTCGCCGTTACATCCAAGGAGAAGATTGCGTTGCCCAGCCACTTTAGCCCAGCCGACCGATGGGGTTCTTGCCGGGATCACTACATCCGGAGAGAAAATTGCGTTGCCCGTCATCTTCAGCCAGCCCGGCCCTCAATTTACGCCTGCCCGGCCCGCAATCTGCGCGTTTCTAGCCTCCCGCATTTGTGCCGGGGACACCGTCCGCGAGGAATTCGCCTCTCTCATTCCATCGGCTAAAATCCGCGCGAGACGACCACTCTACTTCTTCAGAAGGTGCCATTGACCATCAACCCCCTTCACGTAGGTAGCGCCCTTATATGTGCGAGTTTCAGGCTCGCCCGGCCGCGGGTTAATCGCACCGTAGCTCTCCAGTTCCATCCGTTTCGTCTCCACGAACTCGGCGCGACGCTCTGCCTCCTTCGCATCGAGATTCGCATCGGCCGCCGGCGGCATAAGCGAAGCCAGGTTCGGCAACCCTTCCACCACCAGCGTCACACTGGCTTCGGCCGTCGCATAGTCGGTGCTGTCGGCGGGAATGAAGGTGACTGCAAGCCTCTGTCTGCCCGTTGCCAGCATGGTACCCGCAGCCGGGGTGTAGACAAAAGCGCCTGAAATCAATGCCGTGGCGTTAAGCTGGGCCTCACCGAGCGCCGTGCCGTAAGTGATGGGGTCCGGCGCCGGCCAGGTGATGATGGGCGGCGCTTTGCTGGCTGTGAGCGAGGCTATGGCCTGCGCCTCGGCGTAATTTGCGCTCTCGTCTGGAGTGAAGGTTACCGAAAGCGTATGCTTTCCCGCCTCGAGCGCAACCCCTGTGGCAGGCGTGTAGGCAAAGGTTCCCGGAACCGATGCCGTGGCGTTGAGCTGGGCGTCAGTGAGCGCGGCGCCATAAGAGATGGCGGCCGGCTCCGGCCAGGTGATGAGGGGCGGCGCCTTGGCGACCGTAAGCGAAACAGAGGCCTGCGTCGCCGGGAAGTTGGCTTCTTCCGGAGTAAAGGTAACCGAGAGCGTGTGCCTGCCCGCATCGAGCCGCTCGCCGGCGGCGGGAGCGTAGGAGAAAGCGCCCGGAACCGAGGCAGTGGCATTGAGTTCGGCCTCGCTCAACGCCGTACCGTAGGGGATGGGGGCTGGAATGGGCCAGGTAATGACGGTCGGCTGCGCCTCGGTGACCGTAAGGGAGACCGTGGCCCGCACCTCGACGTAGTCCGTGATGTCGGCCGGAGTAAAGGCTACCGAAAGCGTATGCGTCCCGGCCGCGAGCACCGAACCGGCGGCGGGAGTGTAGACGAATTTACCAGGAACCGATGCCGTGGCATTGAACTCGGCCTCGCCGAGCGCGGCGCCGTACGGAATCGTGGCGGGCGTCAGCCAGATGACGGCCGGCGTCGCCTTAGCAACCGTGAGCGAGACAGCGGCCTGCGCCGTGGTGTAGTTCACCGTGTCCTCCGGCGTGAAGATGACCGAGGGAGTATGCGTTCCAGCCGCCAGCACCGAGCCGGCGGAGGGAATATAGACGAATCTGCCCGGAACCGACGATCTGGCATTCAGCTGAACGGTGCTGAGCGCAGCTCCGTAAGTGATCGCATCAGGCGCCGGCCACAAAATGGCTGGCGTTGCCTGGGCGACATCAATCGCGACCTCGGCCTGCGCCGCGGCGTAGCGCGCCGTGTCGTCCGGCGTAAAGGTGACCGAAAGCGTGTGCCGGCCCGGCGCAAGCTGTTCCCCAGCAGCAGGGGTATTGGTGAAGACGCCCGGAACCGATGCACTGGCATTCAATTGGGCGTCGCTGAGCGCGTCGCCGTAGGAGATCGCATCGGGCGCCATCCACAGAATGGTTGGCGTCTCCTTGTTCACGGCACGGGGCTGAATCTTGCGCGGTCGCCATTCGCTCTCGGCTTCCTTCACCGGGGCCGCAACCCCGCCAAAGCGCGTTTCAGATTCATCCTGTTCATCCTGCTGGCTGGGAGCATCCACCAGTTGCAACGTCGCCCGTTTCACCTCCACAGACTCCGCGCCGGCGGCAAACTCGGTGAGCACCACGGCGCCGGCGGGCGTCCATGACGCCGGAGTTTCCGCCTTCGGCAGGCTGCCCGCCAAAGGCGTACGGGGGGCGCTGGTGGGGATATTCGCGGAGGGGCCGGGCTGAGTTGCACCCGGTGCGGCGTCAGCCCGATTCTGGCCAGGGCTCAACCCTGGCGGCGCGGCGGCTGGCCTCTGCTGGGGCGTGGGGGGGGGCGTTTTGGAAGTGGGACTCTTGCCTGCAAGACCTCGCCAGAGACTCTTGAGGCTGAAGCCAATCTTCCTTTTTTCCCGGGTTGCCGGAAGTCCGCAAGCGGACCGGGCCATCCGCCGAATCAGCCGGGAGATAGGTAAATCTTCCATCGCCAGCGGAATGGCGGTGTGCTGCATGCGCCGTACCGCGGCATAATCGTTGGGAATCTTCCACTGCGCCGGCCGGGTGAGGGCCTTCGAAATCTGGTCTTCAGAGACGCCCATGGAGCGGGGTTCAAACCGGTTGAGCACGATTTCTAGTTTGGGAATACTGCCGGAGAACAACTGTGAGATCAGCCGGTTCGAGTTGCGCAACCCGGCAATGCTGGCCTGCACGACCAGGTAGACCGTGGAGCCCTCGCGGAAGAGGGCCGTGCCCGTCAGATCAAGTCTCGATCCTATATCGACGATTACATTGTCGAAGTTCTGCCGCGCCACTTCGAGCAGCCTGTCGACGGCCTCCTGGGTGGCCTGGAACTGAGGAAACTTGCCTGGGGCCGCAAGCACGGAGAGCCCGGAGCTGTGCTTGACCAGCAGTTTCGAGAAAAAATTCGAATCCAGCCGGCCGGAGCTCTGAAGAGCGTTGAGGGTCGAGTATTCGGCCGCGATCCCAAGATTGAGCGCGGCGTCTCCCAACGGAAGATCCAGATCGATCAACAGTGTGCTCTGGCCCGACTCCTGGGCCATGGCCACGGCAAAATTGCAGGCCAGCATGGTGGCGCCGTCCCCGCCCTTGGCGCCGAAAAAGACCAGCAACCTGCCGTTCGCCTTCTTCCGGAGGCGCGTTGCCGGACGGCGGGCCGAGGCCCGGACCAGAGCCTCGGCCATGATGCTGGGAGCAAAGGGCAGAGAAAGAAACTCCCGCGCCCCGGCGCGCATGCAACGCACCAGCAGTTCAGGGTCGCCCTGCATCGAATAGACCATCACCGTCGCCGGGCTGTTGACGCAGATGCTCTCCACCAGTTCCAGGGCGTATTCGGGATTGCTGTCCAGGTCGATGATGACGACGTCGTAATCCTGTTCCAGCAGCCTGGGCACCTCGTCGAGGCTCTCCGGATAGGAAGGAAATTCACGGATTTCGACGCCCTGGCATTCGGCCAAGGCACTGGCCGCCAGCTGGCGGCGCTCCTCGTCCGGACCGATCAGCGCAATCGACAGAGGGTCGCCCCCCAGAGAGTTCGAATACGGGTCATCGAGGCTTGAAGATAAGTCTGAATTCACAACTTTGCCGCTCTCTGCCGCGCGGGGCTCTGCTTGCGGGTCAGCTGAATATCGATAGATCGACTGCAGGTTGGACATGAAATCTGCTCCTAATCCCTACGATCCTCAACGAGCGAAGAAAGAAATCAGTGTTCCGATGGCGATGGCCGGCGCATAAGGCATTCTTCGCTTCAGGGGATTGGCCAGGACCACTTCCGGATCCCTCACCGTTCCGCGCTGCTTCCAGCCAAAGAGCAAATCGCCCGTGCCGGTGAACAATTCTTTGAAAAATCCACCCACGACAGCCCAGCACAGCACCATGACGCCGCCGATTATCGCGGTGATGATCATGGCCATGAATAATTGAGACGGGCCAATCCAGGCCCCGATCGCCGCGCATAGCTTCACATCCCCGGCTCCCATGCCGCCCAGCCAGAAAAGAAATCCATAGACCAGCAGGCCCAGCGCCAGACCGGCAAAGCTCAGCCCCAGCCCATGCCAGAAGCCTTGGCGAAGGCCAGGCCAATCATGACGCCAGGGAGACACCACGATCCCCGCCAGTAAAAACGGAAGCACCAACCAGTTGGGGATGCGGCGGCTGCGCAGATCCATAAAGGCCGCCACAGCGACTACGATCAGCGTTGGCCACCAGGCAAACCAGTGCATAGCCCCTCCTCTTCCCAGCGTTTCCCCCAGCCTTCCGGGAAAGCTTCATCGTTGCAGTAAGGTAATGTTAGCTGCAATTAATGTACCAAACGCGCACAGCCAGAAGCCTCCCAAATTCAGACGATTGACGGCGCGCCGCTGGACGGGTGTACACGTATGTTTACTGAAGGCGGCGCCAGAGTGAAGCGGGAGGTATACACCCGCTTCGGAACCCGGCCGCGCCGCTGCATCAAACTCAGGGCCAGAAATGCCCCCAGACACGCCCGGAGAAAAGCGGCAACCGGTGACGTTCGCGCAGGAGGTACCTCGAAAGTTAACACCTGAACTTGAAGTCAACACCGGGACTTTCTATGACCTGAAGGGCGCTGAAGCGACGCCATCGGAACGTGAAGATGACCCAACGGTGCCGGCCATGCGCGGCGGAATCTTCGCCTTTGCGTTCAACGAGAAGGCTCCGGCCGCGCAAAAGGCTCGTAAAAAGAGGAGATTCGTCACATTTTGATCCGAGTGGAGCAAAAACAGGAGAGAACGCGCCGTTATTTCTTATGCTCCTTTTCATACCTTCAACGATTCTCCCATTCTGGCTTTTCAGAATTGCCAATTCTTTTAAAAATGTTACATGGGTAATATTGAGACGGTACTGACTTGGCTTTGCGTGCTAAGGTAGAGTCAAGCATTGTCGATTGAGTTCATTGGGCCATGTTGTCGGCCGGAGGTGTAACTCTGGATGGCATTAGTTGGCGTTAACTGGCTATCGGCATTTCCGCTGCGGAGTGAGGATGGTCGCAACCTCTCCACATCTTCACTCCGGGGTGGCGGCATACTGCAAGAACGGAACCGGCTATGATCAAGGTTGGACTGTATTCAGAAGACCGTACGCTCCAAACGCTGCTGTCCTCCGCTTTAGGCAAGGAGTTCAATCTCCACCTGGAGCCGGATGAGGATGGCATGAATCTGCTCTGCGGCGATTGCGATGTCATGATTCTCGATCTGCAATCAAAGCATGATTCCTTGCAGCAGCGTATCGGCTGTGCCCAGCGCCTGATTGCAACACAGGTTCCCGCCGTGATCATGGCCGACGACGCCCTTCGGTCGACCGCGTTTGAGATGGTTCGCACCGGGGCCTTCGGCTACTGCCGCCGGCCGCCCTCGATTCGCGATCTCAAAACCATGCTCAGCCGGGCCTTCGAGAACTCTTCGCTGAGGCAGCAGTTGCAATCCGTGCAGCAGCGACTGGAGGCGCCCGGCATTTGCGATCTGCTGATTGGATCCAGCCCGCAGATGCAGCGGGTTTATCAGCTGGTACATCGCGTCACCAATCTCAATGCTGCGGTGCTGGTGACCGGCGAAAGCGGAACCGGCAAGGAATTGATAGCCCGCGCCATCCACAACCTGGGTTCCCGCTCCAGCCGTCCGTTTGTGGCCGTCTCCTGCGGCGCAATCCCGGAAAATCTGATCGAGGCCGAGCTCTTCGGACATGAAAAGGGCGCCTTCACCGGCGCGTCCGGGGCGCGCGAGGGCTACTTCGAGCAGTCGGCCGACGGCACGCTATTTCTGGATGAGATCGGCGACCTGAGCCTGTTTACGCAGGTTAAGCTGCTGCGCGTTCTGCAGCAGATGGAATTCAGCCGCCTGGGCAGCAGTAGGCTCACTCCATTGCGCGCCCGCCTGATCTTCGCCACGCATCAGAATCTGGATAAACTGGTGGCCGAGGGAAAATTCCGCCAGGATCTCTTCTACCGCATCAATGTCATGCGGATTGAAGCGCCGTCCTTGCAGGAGCATCCCGAGGACATTCCCTGGCTGGCCATGCATTTTCTGCACCAGTATGGGAAGATCTTTCAAAAACCGATGGACGACTTCGAGCCCCATGCGTTGTCCCTGCTCCAGGGTTATTCCTGGCCCGGCAATGTGCGCGAACTGGAAAACGTGATACAGAGGGCCATTATTCTCGCCCCGGCCAAGACCGTCCGCGCGGAAGATTTGAATTTGAACATCGAGGAGGCGGAGGCCAACATCAACGACATCGACGGCGTGGTCGATATCGGCGACTACCACCCCGCGGGCTCCTTCGAGCGGCGGCTTCGCGACTACAAGGTCAAGCTGGCGGTGACCGCCGTTCGAGAAAACAATGGCAACAAGACGCTGGCCGCCCGCAGCCTGTGCATTTCACGGGCTTATTTGCACCGTTTGATCCGGCTGGCCGAGCCCAACCCGCTCCCGGACACGCTCTTTGAGCAGAATCTCCAGGAAGCGGCCAATAGCTGAGTCCGGCATCCGCGGCTGACGGACGGCTTTTCATCCGGGGCGGCCGCCAATGAGCCGCCGCCTCCCTTCCCTTCCGCGCTCTTGCGCCCCGGCGCGCAAAGCTCCTCTCGAAGGGGGCGTTGTGCTGAATGGACGGGAATCACCAAAATGGAACCGGCCATCCCGACCGGTTCTGCTTTCCGGATGCGCTCCTGCATGAATTCTTTCGCTCCGATTCGTTACCATAAGCTCATGCCCCTTTATTCTCCAGGCCAGACGCTGCTGATCGACGCCGACGACACGCTGTGGGAGAATAACGTCTACTTCGAGCGCGCCATCGCTGGCTTCATCGGCTTCCTCGACCATCACGAGTACTCGCCCGCCGAGGTGCGCCAGGCGCTGAACGCCGTCGAGCGCGAGACCGTCCTGGCCCACGGCTATGGGCTCACCAGCTTTACCCGCTCGCTGGTCACCTGCTTTGCGCAACTCAGCCTCGCTCCGCTCACCGAAGAGAGAGCCGAGCGCATTCTGGGCTTTGCCCGTTCCATCGCCGAGCAGGAGATCGAGTTGCTGCCCGGCGTGGCCGAGACCCTGGCCGAGTTGAGCACTCGCCACCAGCTCATTCTCATGACCAAGGGCAACCACGCCGAACAGGCCGACAAGCTGAGCCGTTCCGGCCTTTCCTCTTACTTTTCCGCCGTGGAGATTGTCGCTGAAAAAGACCCCGCCGCCTACCTCCAGGTCCTCGATCGCCACCAGCTTGCGCCGCGCCCCAGCCGCGCCCCGCAAACCAACTGGATGATCGGCAACAGCCCCAAAAGCGACATCAACCCCGCCCTCGCCGCCGGCCTCAACGCCGTCTTCCTCTTCCACCGGGATACCTGGATTCTGGAGCACGCCACTCTCGACCCCGCGCCCCAGGGCCAGCAGTTGCTGGAACTCGATTCCTTTCAAAATCTCAGCGACCTCTTCTGAGCTGCCACGGGGACTTCTTATCTTCAGAGGCCAGCGCTCCACCGGGCAGCGCACTGCCGCACAGGCCCGCGCCGGCCTCCTATGTTCCTGGCATTGCTGGTTGAAACCGGCTTTCTTGACCCATTGCAGAGCCTTCGGCAGGGCTTTGAAGCAACAAAAAGGGACAGGCTCAAGCCCGTCCCCTTTTTTACTGAAATGCTTTCCCGCAGCAACCCTAGAAGTGGTAGGCCACGCCGAGCACCGGGTTGTAAATCTGGTACCACTTGTTGGTCGTGAAGTTCGCGGGCGCCCCCGTCTCGCCGAAGGTCGGCACCTTGGTGATGATGCCGCGGTACTCGGCGCGAATGTCGAAGCTGGGGCTGATCTCGTAGGCGATGCCGGCGCCGAAGATGGCGCCAACCTCAAGCTGCTGCTTGGCGTCCAGCGTGGTGGTGGTCATGTTGCGGATGGGATCGAAGATGAATACGCCCGGGCCCGCCTCGACAAAGGGATTGTACTTGCGGAAGTTGAAGCTGCGGACGTAGGCGGCGGAGAACTCCATGTTGCGCGTATTCACTGTGTAATGGCCGTGGGGGTTGGTGTAGCCGATGAGGTTATGATCGGTGATGCCGTAGTTCCCCTCGATGGCGCTGGAGGGCGTGAGCATGAACCGGTAGCTGGCCAGTAGGCCATAAGCGGTGTTCGAGTGGACATAAACGTCTGTTGACGAGCCGACGAACGGCTCCACAAGCGCCGATCCGCTCACGCTGACGTCCTGGCGGCTTTCCTGGGCGCGGCCTGCTGTCACGCATACGGTCAGCAAAAATGCAATGATGGCGATCTTCTTCATTCGGTTCTGAACCTCGCGACTGCTCAACCGTCCGGCTGGCAACGAGCTTGTCGATTCCGGTGCTCCGGTTCGAGCCGGGCCCCGCTCTCAGCATTGTAACTGGCCGGAGCGGTCCATGGCGGAAACCCTGCCCCCAAAATAATTTGAGAGCCTTTGAGGCAAAGTAAGGGCGCTCTCCCGCGGGCAAAATGCCGGAAGCGCGGATTCTTCGGATGCATTCGAACATTTTCGGAATGAACGCAGTCTTTTGAGTGCGAGGTTTCGGTCTACAGCATTCCGAAAATGCTATCGGCACAAAAAACGCGCCCAACTTCGCTCAGAATGACAGATTTTTGAGAATACTCAGTCCGCCCGCTCGACCTGGTAGTGAAATGGCGGGCCCTGCTCCTGGGCCAGCGTCCGCACGGTGCCGAGAAAGGCCCGGGCAGCGTAGGAAAGCGTGGCCTGGCGTCGCAAGACCAGCCGCAGCACCCGCTTCATCTCCAGTTCGTCCACCGGCACGCGCACCAGATCGCCGGTCTCCAGTTCCCTGGCCACGGCCAGGTGGGGAACCAGCGCCACCCCGTTGCCCATGGCCACAAAGCGCTTGATGGCCTCGATGGTGGGCAGCTCGATGCCCATATTCAGCGGCGTGCGGTAGCGCTGAAAGGCCTCGATCACCTTCTGCCGCAGGGGCGAGGCCACATTGTGCGCGACAAACAGCTCCGCGCCCAGGTCGTTGATGGAGACGCGCTTGGCCCCGGCCAGCGGATGGCGGGGGTTGACGATGAAGGCCAGGCTGTCGGCGTAGACCGCAATGGTGCGGAACTGCGCCGGGTCGGGGCGGTAGGAGATGACCCCCAGCTCGAAGGTGCGCAGGTTCAACTCCTCGGGAATGCGCGAGGCCAGCATACGGTGCACGGTCACGCTGATGTGGGGGAAATCCCTCCGGTAGCGATCGATGGCCTGCAGCAGATACATGCAGGTGTACTCGTTGGCCGCCAGTTGCAGATGGCCGCGCTCCAGGCTCTTCAGCTCATCCAGGGCGCTCGCAGCCTCGCGGCGCAGGGCCAAAAGGCGCAGCGCGTAATCGCGCAACAGCACCCCGGCAGCGGTCAGCGAGCCGTCGCGGGCGGCGCGGTCAAAGAGCCTCTCGCCCACCGAGGCCTCCAGCTTGCGGATCACCTGGCTGATCGCCGGCTGGGTGCGGTGCAGCCGCGCGGCCGCTTTGGAGAAGCCGTGCTCCTCGGCCACGGCCAGAAAGGTTTCCAGTTGATTCAGTTCCATGAGAGCCTCCGAAAAGCAGGGGTCAGGGATCAGATTATGCATCCGCAGGATTGGCGGCCGCTCAAGCGCACTGTTCTGCCGCCTCTGATTGAAGGCTGATGCCTTCGTTAGGGCATGGGAAACTGATCCCTGACCCCTGACCCCTGCCTCATCATAAGCAATTCTAATCGCCAATCAAAGAATAATAACTTTGCCTTATACAGCGGAATGCGAGAGACTGAAAGAGTTGCAACGGTTTCCCCCTGACAGGCAGGTTCATGAGCTCAGATCACGTAGCCTTCTTCGACACTACCCTTCGCGACGGCGAGCAATCGCCCGGCTGCAGTATGACCACGCAGGAAAAGCTCACCATGGCCCACGCTCTGGAGGATTTAGGCGTGGACATCGTCGAGGCCGGCTTTGCCATGGCCTCGGAGGGCGACTTCGCCGCTATCGCCACCATCACCCAGGCTATCCGCAAGCCGCGCATCGCCTCGCTGGCCCGCGCAAAAACCGAGGACATCCAGATGGCCGCTCGCGCGCTGCAGTTTGCCGACCGCGCCCGCATTCACGTTTTTCTGGCCTCCAGCGACCTGCACCTCGAATACAAGCTGAAGATCAGCCGCCAGCAGGCCCTGGACCTGGCCGCCGAATCGGTGCGCCTGGCGCGCTCGCTGGTCGACGACGTCGAGTTTTCGCCCGAGGACGCCACCCGCTCGGACCGCGACTACCTGGTCGAGATGGTGCGCGTGGCCGTCGAAGCCGGCGCGACCACAATTAATATGCCCGACACGGTGGGCTATACGACCCCCGAGGAGTACGGGCAGATGTTCCGCGAGGTGCGCGAGCGCATCCCGGCCATCGACGAACAGGGCATCGTCCTCTCCTCGCACTGCCACGACGACCTGGGGCTGGCCGTGGCCAACTCGCTGGCCGCCATTGAAAACGGCGCCCGCCAGGTGGAGTGCACCATCAACGGCATTGGCGAGCGGGCCGGCAATGCGGCCCTGGAAGAGATTGCCGCCGCGCTTTATGTCCGCGGCGACCGCTACGGCGTCACCACCGCGATCAAGCTGGACCAGCTCTACTCCACCAGCGAAGTGCTGGGCCAGATCATCACCTTCCGCCCCTCGCCCAACAAGGCCATCGTGGGCGCCAACGCCTTCGCGCATGAAGCCGGCATTCACCAGCACGGCATGCTGGCCAACCCGCTCTGCTACGAGATCATGACCCCCGCGCTGGTGGGCGCGCCCAAATCGCACCTGGTGCTGGGAAAGCACTCCGGCCACGCGGCGCTGCGGCACCGGCTGGAGCAGTTGGGCTTTGCGGTCACCCGCGAGGAGTTGACGCAGATTTACTACCGTTTTGTCGCTCTCGCCGACCGCAAAAAGAACATCTACGACCAGGATCTGATCGGATTGCTGCCCGAACAGATTCGCGAAAAGCGCTGCGAACCGGTCTCCGAACTCGATTGAACTGGCGCCAGCCGGGTGGAAACGGCAGTCAGACCGGAAAATGCTCTACACTTTAAAAGGACAAAGAGAACACAAATGAAACTGAAGATTCTCGTGATTGCCGGTGATGGCATCGGCCCTGAAGTTACTTCCGAAGCCGTTGCGGTCCTCAAGGAAGTTGCCACCTTCGCTGGCCACACGTTCGAGTTCGATCAAAAACGCATCGGCGGCGTGGCCATTGTCAAAGACGGCACCCCGCTGCCGGATGAAACGATTGCAGCCGCGCTCAACTCCGACGCCGTTTTTCTGGGCGCGGTAGGCGGCAATGAATTCAATTCCCTGCCCGCCGACAAGCGCCCCGAGGCCGGCCTGCTGAAAATCCGTTCCATCCTGGGCGGATTCGCCAATCTGCGTCCCGCCTTCGCCTTCAAGGAGCTCGCGGTCAATAGCCCCCTGCGCCCGGAGATCATCGACGGCGCCGACATTCTTTTTGTCCGCGAGCTGCTGGGCGGCCTTTACTTTGGCCAGCCCCGCGAGTGGGACCGCGCCGCCAACGAAGCCTGGAACACCATGCGCTACACCAAGGCCGAGGTTGTCCGCGTGGCCCGCGTGGCCTTCCAGTTGGCCCAGAAGCGCCGCCGGAAGCTGACCAGCGTCGACAAGGCCAACGTGCTCGAAGTCTCGCAACTTTGGCGCGCCGCGGTGATCGAAGTCGCGGCCGAGTTCCCCGACGTGACCCTCGAACACCAGTACGTCGATGCGATGTCCATGCACCTGATGAACCGCCCGCGCGACTTCGACGTGGTGCTGACGGAAAACCTCTTCGGCGACATTCTGACCGACGAATCCTCTGTGATTACCGGCTCGCTGGGCATGCTGCCCTCGGCCACCCTCGGCGGCAAGGTGAATTTGTATGAGCCGATCCACGGCTCCGCACCCGACATCGCCGGCAAGGGGCTGGCCAATCCACTGGGAACGATTCTGTCCGCGGCATTGCTTCTGCGCTACACCGCCGGACTGGAGACCGAAGCCGCGGCCATCGAGAAGGCAGTGCGCAAGGTGCTCGAAGAGGGCTTCCGCACGCCGGACCTGGCGCGGGGCAATCCGCAGGGCTTGACCGTGCTTTCGACCACCGAAATGGGCACGAAGGTGCGGGAAACGGTGAAAAAGCTATTGGCGAAGTGACCAGTGGTCAGTGAACAGTAGTCAGTTAGTTTTTGCACAGATCAAAAATTGGGTGCCCCACCCTCGCCGCGTTCTTGTTTTTGCGGCTAGGGTGGGAATAAAGAAGCACCGTACTTTCTGAGAATGGGGAGTCCTATGGATTCAGCACCGAAAACTTTATTTGAGAAGGTCTGGGAGCAGCACGTGGTAGTCGAGCCCAAGGGCGAACCCACCGTGCTCTACATCGACCTGCAACTGCTGCACGAGGTCACCTCGCCGCAGGCCTTCGAGGGCCTACGCCTGGCCGGCCGCAAGGTGCGCCGCCCCGACCGCTCGGTCGCCACCGTGGACCACAACATCCCCACCACGATCGAGGGCCGGCGCAACATCACCGACCAGATCGCGGCCCGGCAGATGGCCGCGCTGCGCAAAAACTGCGCCGACTTCGGGGTCGAGCTTTACGACGTGGATTCGCCGGACCAGGGCGTCGTGCACATCATCGGGCCGGAGCTGGGGCTGACCAAGCCGGGCATGACGATCGTCTGCGGCGACTCGCACACGGCGACCCACGGGGCCTTTGGAGCTTTAGCTTTTGGCATCGGCACCAGCGAAGTGGAACACGTGCTGGCCACGCAGACCTTGCCCCAATCGAAGGCCAAAACCTTCCGCATCGCCGTCGAAGGCGAGTTGCCCGCGGGCGTCACCGCCAAGGACATCATCCTGGCCATCATCGGCAGGATCGGCACCGACGGCGCCACCGGCTGCGCCATTGAATACGCCGGCTCGGCCATCCGTTCCCTCTCAATGGAAGGCCGCATGACGGTCTGCAACATGAGCATCGAGGCCGGCGCCCGCGCGGGCATGATCGCACCCGATGCGACCACCTTCGCCTACCTGAAGGGACTGCGCTACAGCCCGCAAGGCGCGGCCTGGGACAAGGCCGTGGCCGAGTGGAGCAAGCTGGCCACCGATCCCGGCGCAAAGTTCGACCGCGAACTGGTGATCGACGCCGCGACGCTGGCGCCCTACGTCAGTTGGGGAACCAGCCCCGGCATGGTCGCGCCGATTACGGCCAAGGTGCCCGATCCGGCCTCGGCCGCAAGCGAAATCGAGCGCAAGGGCTACGCGCGCGCCCTCGAATACATGGGCCTGAAGGCCGGAACGCCCCTCGAAGAGATTGCCATTGACCGCGTCTTCATCGGCTCCTGCACCAACGGCCGCATCGAGGACCTGCGCGGCGCGGCGCGGATCGCCGCCGGCTACAAGGTTTCCAGCCGGGTGAGCGCCATGGTGGTTCCCGGCTCGCAGGCCGTCAAGAAGCAGGCCGAGAAAGAGGGCCTGGACCGCATCTTCCGCGAGGCTGGCTTCGAGTGGCGCGAACCGGGCTGCTCGATGTGCCTGGCCATGAACCCCGACGTTCTGGAGCCGGGCGAGCGCTGCGCCTCGACCAGCAATCGCAACTTCGAAGGTCGCCAGGGCCGCGGCGGACGCACTCATCTGGTCTCGCCCGAGATGGCCGCCGCCGCCGCCATTGCCGGCCACTTCGTCGACATTCGCAACTGGACCCTTCGCCAGCCTTCAACCCAATCCACAGCCCAGGAGGTAAAAGCCTGATGGAAGCCTTTCACACACTGACCTCGCTGGCCGCGCCTCTGGACCGGACCAACGTCGACACCGACCAGATCATTCCCAAGCAGTTTTTGAAGCGCATCGAGCGCACCGGCTACGGAGACTTTCTCTTCTTCGACTGGCGGCAGACGCCGTCGGGCGACCCGGTGCCCGATTTTGTGCTCAACGACCCGCGTTACAAGGGGGCGCAGATTCTCATCGCGGGCAAGAACTTCGCCTGCGGATCGAGCCGCGAGCACGCCGCCTGGGCTCTGGCCGACTTCGGCTTCCGCGTGGTCATCGCGCCCACCTTCGCCGACATTTTCTTCTCGAACGCCGGCAAAAACGGCATTGTGCTGGTCCGGCTCGGTGAAGAGCAGGTGGCCAAGCTGCTCGAAAACGCCAAAACCATCCCCGGCTATCAACTGACGGTCTCGCTCGCAGAGCAGACCGTCACCGACAGCCAGGGCTTCAAGGCCAGCTTCGAGGTGGACCCCTTCCGCAAGTTCTGCCTGATCGAGGGCCTGGACGACATCGGCCTGACCTTGCGCCACGCCGCGGAGCTGGATGCATTTGAAGCAAAGCACGACCGGGACGGCTGGCTGAAGGCAAAATGCTGAAGGCAGCTTTTAGCTGTCAGCTTCCAGCTAAAAGCTCGAAACTGGCGGCTTTTGGCTAAAAAGAAGGGCCGCACGGTTGAAAATAGCATTTCGGCGGCCTTCTTCAAGAAAAATGAACGAAACTGGCACCATCCGGAAACAAGCTAGCAGCTAGTAGTTGGAAGCCAGCAGCTAACAAGGAGCTTTTATGGAAACCAAAGCCAAAAATCGCGCTGCGCAAGCCCCTCAGACCACCCCCATCCGCCTGACCGGCGCAGAGATCGTCTGGGCCACGCTGGTGGGCGAGGGCGTCACCGACGTCTTCGGCTACCCCGGCGGGGCGATTCTCCCGGTTTACGACGCGCTGCGCAAGTTTCCCATTTACCACACCCTGGTGCGCCACGAGCAGGGCGCGGCACACATGGCCGACGGCTACGCGCGCGCCTCGGGCAAGGTGGGCGTCTGCATCGCCACCAGCGGCCCCGGAGCCACCAACCTGGTCACCGGCATCGCCACCGCCATGCTCGATTCAATTCCCATCGTCTGCATCACCGGCAACGTCTCCAGCAAGGTGCTCGGCTCCGACGCCTTTCAGGAGGTGGACATTACCGGCATTACGCTGCCGGTGACCAAGCACAATTTCCTTATTAGCCGCGCCGAAGACATTGCGCCGGCCATCCGCTACGCCTTCCAGATCGCCAAATCCGCCCGGCCCGGCCCGGTGCTGGTCGATATCACCAAGGACGCGCAGCAGGCGACGGCAGTCTTCGATTTTGAAGCCGCCAAGCCGCGCCCGGTTCGTCCGCACCCCATGCGGAAGATCGAGGAATCCAGCCTCGAGCAGGCCGCCGAGCTGATCCGCAACGCCCAGCGGCCGGTGATCCTGGCCGGCCACGGCATCATCGAATCCGGCGCCATGGAGCAGATCCGCACCCTGGCCGAGCGCGCGCAGATTCCCGTCGCTCTTACACTGCTTGGCCTGGGCGCGCTTCCCGCCTCGCACCCGCTCAGCCTGGGCATGATGGGCATGCACGGCGAATCCTGGGTCAACCACGCCATCCAGGACGCCGATCTGCTGATTGCCTGCGGCATGAGGTTCGATGACCGCGTCACCGGCACCCTCGCCACCTTCGCCACCAAGGCGAAGAAGATTCACATCGAAGTGGACCCGGCCGAGATCAACAAGAACGTCAAGGTTGATGTGCCACTGGCCGGCGATCTGCGCGAGGTCCTCGAGCTGTTGCTGCCGCGCATTCCCAGCCACGACCGCTCGGCCTGGCTCAAGTCGATCGACGCCATCAAGGGAGCCTCGGCGGTGCGCGACATCAAGAACCTGCCCGACCTGGGCCACCTTTACGCCGCTCACGTCATCCACGACATCTGGCGCATCACCGGCGGCAACGCCATCGTGGTCACCGACGTCGGCCAGCACCAGATGTGGGAGGCGCAGTACTACCACCACGAACAGCCGCGCACGCTGATCACCTCCGGCGGCCTGGGGACGATGGGCTTTGCGCTGCCCGCGGCCATCGGGGCCAAAACCGCCTGCCCGGACAAAGAGGTCTGGGTCATCGCCGGCGACGGCGGCTTCCAGATGACCTCGCCGGAGCTGTCCACCATCGCCCAGGAAGGCATCAAGATCAACATCGCCATCATCAACAACGGCTATCTGGGCATGGTGCGCCAGTGGCAGGAGTTTTTCTACGAGCGCAACTACCAGTCCACGCCCTTGATCAGCCCCGACTTCGTCAAGCTGGCCGCGGCCCACGGCATCGAGGGCCGCGCCGTCCGCAGCCGCGCCGAGGTCGCCGAGGCCGTTGGCGAGGCGCGCTCCGCGCCGGGCGCTTTCCTGCTCAATTTCATGGTCGAAAAGGAGGATTCGGTTTATCCGATGATCCCCGTCGGCAATGCATTGCACGAGATGATCCGCCGGCCCGAAAAGAATCTGATCGAATCGCCGGAAGACAAATAAAGCAGCTTCTAGCTTCTAGCTACTAGCTTCCAGCTTGTTCGTTGCCGCCGCAAGTGTATTGGCAGCGCGTACGCGCCAGGAGCAAAAGCTAGCAGCTAGGAGCTAGAAGCTAGAGGCTAGCCCCATGCTGCACACATTCATTGCGTACGTGGAAGACCTGCCGGGCGTGCTCACCCGCGTGGCCTCGCTCTTCCGCCGCCTGAACATCAACATTCACTCGCTCACCGTGGGCCGCAGCGAGCGCGCCGGCCTGTCGCGCATGACCGTGGTCTGCGAGGCCTCGGCCGAGGCCGGCCACCGCATCCGGGCCAGCCTGTTTAAACTGGAGAATGTAGTCGATGTGGACGACATCGCTCAGGCGCCCTCGGTCACGCGGGAGTTGGCGCTCATCAAGGTGGCCGCCACGCCTCACAGCCGTTCGCAGATCTTCGAGCTGGTCGAGGTTTTTCGCGCCCGCATCGTCGATTTGACCTCCGAGTCGCTGATCATCGAAATGACCGGCGTCGAAAGCAAGATCGAGGGGCTCATTCAGATTCTCAACGAGAGCGACGGCAGAATTCTGGAGGTCTGCCGCAGCGGAAAAATGACCATGCGCCGCGGCCAGCACACCAGCAGTGTGCTGCGCGCCATGGGCGCGGCCGCCGGCGATCAGCCCGAGGCTGGCGATCAACCCGAGACCGACGATCTGGCCTGAGAACTGGGGGCCCCATCCTCGCCGCGCGTTTGTTTTTGCGGCCAGGGTGGGATTCATGGCCCCTGAGGTTTAGCCTTAATAAAGAGTGCGGGCCAGGCAACAGTGAGCCCACTTTACTGAATTTCAACCAAGCAAAGGAAGACAAAAGAAATCATGGCGAAGACTTACTACGATCAAGATGCCGACCTGTCTCTGATTCAGGCCAAGAAGGTAGCCATCATCGGCTACGGCTCCCAGGGCCACGCCCACGCTCTCAACCTCAAGGACTCAGGGGTTCAGGTGAAGGTCGGCCTGCCCGCGACCTCGAAGTCCATCAGCAAGGCGAAGAAGGCCGGCCTTGAAGTCGGCACCCCCGCCGAGGTCACCAAGTGGGCCGATGTGGTGATGATCCTCGCCCCCGACCAGACCCAGGCCAAGCTCTACGCCGAGGAGATCGGCCCCAACCTGACCGCCGGCAAGCTGCTCATGTTCGCCCACGGCTTCAACATTCACTACAAGACCATCGTCCCCGACAAGAGCATCGACGTGGGCATGGCCGCGCCCAAGTCTCCCGGCCATCGCGTCCGCGAGGTCTTCACCGAGGGTGGCGGCGTTCCGGGGCTGATCGCCGTGCATCAGGACGCGACCGGCAAGGCGCATGCGCTCTGCCTCAGCTACCTCAAGGGCATCGGCTGCACCCGCGCCGGAGTTCTGGAGACGACCTTCAAGGAAGAGACCGAAACCGACCTCTTCGGCGAGCAGGCGGTGCTCTGCGGCGGCGTCAGCGCGCTCATCAAGGCGGGCTTTGACACGCTGGTCGAGGCTGGCTATCAGCCCGAGAGCGCCTACTTCGAGTGCCTCCATGAGCTGAAGCTGATCGTCGATCTGATCTATCGTGGCGGCCTGGCTTACATGCGCTACTCGATCTCGGACACCGCCGAGTGGGGCGACTACGTCAGCGGCCCGCGCGTCATCAACGAGCAGAGCCGCAAGGCCATGAAGGACATCCTGACCGAAATCCAGAATGGCGAGTTTGCCAAGCGCTTCCTGGCCGACCAGAACTCCGGCCGCAAGGAGTTTCTGGCCTTCCGCGAGGCCGAGGCCAAGCTCCCGGTCGAAATCGTTGGGAAAAAGCTGCGCGCCGCCATGCCCTTCCTCGATCCGGTCACCGTCGAAGAGATCGCCAAGAACCGTTAAAGTACGAAGCAGAAAACAGAAACAGCCTCCGGCCCGCGGGCCGGAGGCTGTTTTTTTGTACAAAACCGTGAGGAGAACGCATCCTGAAGGAAAGCCGAGTGCCCTACCCTCGCTTGTCATTCTGAGCGGAGCGCCGCGAAGTCGAAGAAGCTGCATTTCGCCACTTTGCGGCCGGGTGCCCCGCCCTCGCCGCGTTGTCATTCTTGCGGCTAGGGTGGGGTTGCATGGTGCCCACTTTACAGAAACGGTGAAACCCCCTCAGTGCTTCGCCGCCCGCCGCGCCCGCGGCGTCTCCCGGTACAAGTCCATGTAGGCGGCGGCCATCGCGGGCAGAGTAAAACGCTCGTGGAAGGCCGCCTCGGCGTTCTTCGAGAGCTGCTCCTGTTCCGCGGCGTCGCCCGCCAGCCGCAGGATCGCCGCGGCCATCCCGGCTGCATCGGTCACGGTAAATCCCGCCTGCGCCAGCCGCACGACCTCCGCCATTCCGCCCACATCGGTCACGATGGCCGGCAGCCCCAGCGAGAATGCCTGCAACAGCGACATCGGCAACCCCTCCGAGTGCGACGACATGATGAAGGCGTCGGCCGCGGAGAAAAACGGGGCCACGTCGAGCTGCTGCCCCCAGAATGTGACCTGCGCCGCAATGCCCAACTGCCCAGCCAGGTTCTCCAGCGCCACGCGTTCGCTACCGTCGCCCACCATCCACAGCCGCAACTCCGGCATGGAGCCGAGCGCCGCGTGAAAGGCGTTGAGCAGCAGCGCGTGATTTTTTACCGGAGCCAGACGGCCAGCGTAGAGCAGCGTGAAGCCGTTTTTGGCCGGCCAATCTTCTTTCGCCACGCGCCGCAGCGGCTCCGCGCCGTTGTACACGCGCACGATCTTGCGCGCCGGAATGCTGTGAATGCTCCTTAAATTTTTCACCGCCGCGTCGCAGATGCCGGCGATCCAGTCGCAGCAGGCGGCCGCCACGGCGTACTTCAACTCCGCAACCACCCGGCGCGGCGGAGCCACCAGGCTATGCCGGGTCGACACGACGCTGGGCACACCTGCCATCCGGGCGGCCGGGGCCGCATAAATGGCTGGCGTCGGATTGTGCAGATGGACCACATCGGGCCTCGACTCTTTGAAGATGCGATAGAAATTCCGCGTGGCCTCCGGCAAGTGGCGGCCCACATTCGGCTGCACGGCGAAGCCCTCGGCCCGCATCCGCTCGCCCAGCGGGCCCAGTGTCAGGACCGCGTAGACGCGCGGATCATGGCCCTGCTCGCGCTGCAGGCGGCACAACTGCGCGACCAGCGTCTCGGCGCCGCCCACCTCCATGCTGTCGACTACGTGCGCGATTTTCATGCTGGCTGCTTGAACCTCCGGCCGCTGGGCGCCAAGCCCCGTACGCTGTTTCCAACCTGGAAGACGGTCAAATCCACCGCGTTCAAATCAATGCATCATGTTCACGATCCGGAGCATGATGTACATTACGAGGATCAGCAAAACCGCCAGAATGCCGGCGTACGGCAGTACGCGCGCCAGCCGCAGGCGAGGCGCGACCATCCCTCGCCGCAGAGCCATCTCGTAAACCACCTCGACCATGCCGCCCAGCAGAAAAAACGTCATGACAAAGGAGCGAGAGAGAAACCATCCCGCCACCAGAAAGCCGGTGAGCGACAAAACCAGCAATCGCCCCAGGTGATTGACCTCCGCCCTGTCGATGACTTCAATCTTCCTTGCCGACAGCGGCAAGAGTTCTTCCTCTGGCTCAACCGGTTCTGCTTCACTCACCTGCGCCGGTGAAGCGATCACCAAAGCGTCCCTCACCGTGGGAAGCAGGAACAAGCACCAGAAGAACAATCCGAACATGCCAAGCTCCGCCGCGCAGACGGCAACCGAGTTGTGCGAGGTTTGACCACCAAGATAGTCCGTCAAATTTCCGAAGCCCACTCCGAAAAACGGATGAGCCTTCAGCAGTTGCAGGCTTTCGCCCCAAAGAGCCGTGCGGTCTTCGCCAGCATTGACAGAGACCGCCCGCCCGCCGGTGAAGTGCAGGGCCATTGCCCCCACAAACAACCCGCCGGCAATCAGCAGCGCCGGCAGCGTCCCGATGCGCCGCCGCGCCGCCACCACCGCCACCGCCATCAAGGCCACCAGAGCGCCGCGCGAGTGCGTCAGAAAGGCCCCGTACAGCAGTACGCTGACCGGCAAGATCACCAGCGCCAGGTTCCAAAAGATTTTTTTCGCCCGCCAGAAGATGAACATCAGCGGTATCGTGCAGATGATCAACTGGCCAAAGTCGTTCGGGTCGTTGATCTCTCCCAGTCCCCTGATCCGGTAGATCCCTTCACCCGTGCCGCTGCTCATGGCGAGAACATATGGGTGATTGCGGCTCCAAAGCTCCGGTTCCGCGCTATTCGCGTCCTCTGATGATGAAGGGGACCCGCCCGCGGAAATCCCGCGGCGCTGATCCACGCACCCGTGCCCAATCACAAACAGGCAAACGAACAGCAGCATGAGGACAATGGCCTGCAATTTCTTCATCGAGTTGCAGTGCAGGCACACAAGAAAGAACGCGAAGGCATTCGGAATGAATGCTAGAAACACCTGGATGGTTCCGCCGGCCCAGTGCATCCCGATGAGCACCGACAAAATGATGGCCAGCACCAGACCAATCACGGCCACCGACTGCGGCGTTTTCAAAATGATCGAACCCGCCAGCTTGGGCAGCGATACGAAAATGATCAGTATGGCGAGGATCAGCTCGATGCGATAAGGAGCCAGCGGCCCGAACATGACCGTGGGCGTGAGGTAGTACGTAACGAAATAAAGAAGGCTAAGTACGAAACCCATAGGGAACGCTTCACACAAAGATTGAGATCTGAATCAGGATAACCGAGTCGGCAGCATTGCATCCAACAATGCGCGCGTTTTAGAGCAATGGGGCCTGTAACCCGGCGGACAAAAAGTCCATTCGGAAAAACCAGCGCGCAACGGCCGCGGGAAACCGCGGCAAGCCGGGCATGGAAGGAATGCGTCCGGGCCGGTAAAGCCTACGCTGGCCTCTTGAGCAATCCCTGCCGGTAATGGGAACTGCTCGCCAGGAACCTGTTTTCGACCAGGTGCCACATGAGAAAACCCGCCAGGCTGATAAGCGATAGGCCGGCAATTAAAAAAATAACCGGATTGAACCTCGCCAGTCCAAGCGCTATCAGCGTCTGCAATATAGGAAAATGGACGATGTAAATGCCATAGGAAAAATCTCCGTATTTCGAGAAATTTCCGAAATAGCGCCAGAAGCCGAAGACAAAGATCAGCCCGGAAATCCATAAAACATCGAGCGTCCCTCTCATAAGCCAATGGTCGAGAAGGAACAAAGCCGCCGTGAGGATGGCAATGCTTCGAAAATACAGCTTCAGTGTGTCGAAATAGAGCAAAAGCAGGACTCCTGCGCAGAAATATAAAAGCTGACCGGGAAACTGCGCCCCCATTTGCTCATAAAAAGTGCGCGACCTGTCCAATGAAAATAAAGCCGGTGAACCGCCCATGGTAGCCAGCCATGCAAAGCCATACTTCCAAGCGGAAGAAAGGATGAAAATCGCGCCAATAATTTTCCTTGCTCCGAAGTGTTCGCACAGATGGTGCATCACGGGCACAAGCAAATAGAAGGCGACTTCAATCTTGAGGGTCCAGAGCGCGCCATTTACGGCCGAGATGCTATTCGATGCGAATACCCCCGGCAGCGAGGGCGCAAGAAAATTGAGAAACAGGAGATTCGCGCCAAGATACTTCCAGAACCCCATCCCGAAGTATTGCGATAAAGGCAGTGTGCTCAGCGGACACAACGCAATGGCCGCGAGCATCACGATGGTGAAGTAGGCCGGGTAAATTCGCCTGGCCCGCTTTTCGAAGTACGAGCGAGTAGAAGACGACCGGGTATAACTGCGATAAATCAGGAAGCCACTGATGACAAAAAACCCATTGACAGCAAAGTGCGGAGATAAGTAGCGCCCAAAGACGGAGAAGGCGGAAATTCCCGACAGCACGTAGAGGTGAAACAAAGCCACGATGGACGCCAGGATCAAACGAAGGCAATCCAGATTATTTCTGCTGAAATCAGTTCCGACTCTCACCTTGACGTCTCCTGGCATTCCAAAGAGATGGTAGCAAAATGCCTCTGTAGGATTTTAACTTCTGCTCTTTACAGAAACCTGGATGCCAAGTGACTTTTCCCTCGAGAAAAAGCCACCTTCTATGCTCCCGTAAGGTCAACTTGTGAAGTGAAAATGCTCTAGAGAGGGCAGGAATCAGTCTCTATGCCATATGGCGATCTTAATTGAAGCATTCAAAACATACCAGCATTTTCCTCCCGGCCCGCTGAACGGCCGCGCCAGCAAACTCCGCCTGGTGGGCCGGAAGTTCTTACGTGGAGGGCTTTGACAGCGAGAGGAGGCGTACCCGATACTTCGGACTGGCGGTGGCTGCCGCGGCGCATTCGTAGGGCCGCAGCGCATTGGCCGTGAACGGTCCACGGGCGCAAAGAGAAGATTAATTCGATGAAGCTTCCTCGACACGCGGAAATCTGGCTGGCTCCGTACCTACGGGACCGCCTGCGCAAGGCCCTGCGCACCACCAGGCCAAAGCGCGCCTGGGTTCTCATTGCCGATCACTATGAGCCGCTGGGCATGGGCGCCTCGGTTGAAACCGCGCTGGGCCGCGTCGCCCGGTGGCGCGACCGTTGGCCGCGCATTTCTGGCGACAGCCCACGGGACGCCAGCGGCCAGCACCCCCAGTACAGCTTCTTTTACCCCCAGGAAGAGTACCGGCGCGACCTGCTCGAGGGCATTGCGGAGATGGTGCGCCTGGGCACGGGCGACGTGGAGGTGCACCTGCACCACGACCACGAGCAGCGCGAGAGCTTCATCCAGAAGGTCAACGAGTTCTGCCGCCGGCTGACGGACGAGCACGGCCTGCTGCGCCAGTGGGAGGGCCGCACCGCCTTCGGCTTCATTCATGGCAACTGGGCGCTGGACAACTCGCGCCCCGATGGCCGTTGGTGCGGCCTCAACGGCGAGATTGCCCTGCTGCGCGAGCTGGGCTGCTACGCCGATTTCACCATGCCCTCGCTTCCCTCCCCGACCCAGGGCCGCGTGGTGAACCAGATCTACTGGTGCACCAGCAACGCCGACCACCGTCCCCGCTCCTTCGATCGCGGCATCGAGGCCACGGTGGGCGGCGGCCGCTGCGGAGACCTGCTGATGATCACCGGGCCACTGGGCCTGCGCTTCGGCGAGCGGCTGCTGCCGCGCCTGGAGACCGGAGAGCTGGCCGGGTACGATCTGCCCACGCCCGCGCGGGTGCGCCGGTGGTTTGACCTGGCTCCCACCATCGGCAATGAGCTTTTTCTGAAGCTTTACACCCACGGCGCGCCGGAGAGGAATCTGGAACCGCTGCTCAACGGTGGCCTCGGCAACCTCTTCCGTTGGATTGCGGAAGAGGCCGAGCGCAGAGGCGTAGAGCTGCACTGGGCCACGGCCTGGCAGATGTACCAAGCCGCCCACGCGCTGATTCATCGCGGGGCTGACGCGCCGCAAGGCTGATTCATCGCAGGACTGACGAACTGCGGAGTTGGCGCAGGACGCAGGCTCAACCAGCCCGCTCCCCCGCTTCGCCGGAGTTGCCGCCGACCTCGAAAGGGCTTCGAGACTCCAGCACAAGTTGTTGATTTATTTGGTGGCGGGAGGCAGACTTGAACTGCCGACCTACGGGTTATGAATCCGTCGCTCTAACCAGCTGAGCTACCCCGCCGGGAAAAAAGCCACTCGCAGGCCGCGAAGGCTCGTCCGGGAGTCGGGCAGACGCCAAGTCCGCACACAACTCTCAACTCTTCCGATGATACCGGCGGCTGGATTGGAGGTCAATGCCCTGGCTCATTCAATGCAAAATGAAGCGTTGCTGCCGCCCAGGCCGCAAAGAGGAAATGAAGAGGCCAGGGAGCTAGTCCCTGCTGCGCAGTTTGGTGAGCAGCCTCAGAATTTCAAGGTAGAGCCAGACCAGCGTGACCATGATCCCGAAGGCGGCGTACCACTCCATGTACTTGGGAGCGCCATAGCGCACGCCTTGCTCGATGAAGTCGAAATCGAGCACCAGATTGAGGGCGGCGACGGCCACCACGATCAGGCTGAAACCGATTCCGATGGGGCCGGAGCCATTGACGGACGTGAAGTGAAAGCCGAAGAAGCCCATCACCATCTGCAGCAGGTAAAAAACCATGATCCCGCCGGTGGCCGCGACCACGCCCATGCGAAACTTCTGCGTGACCTGGATTAATCCCGAGCGGTAAGCCAGCAGAAGCACGAAGAGCGTGCCGAAGGTCAGGCCTACCGCCTGGATCGCAATGCCCGGATAGCGAAGGTCGACGATAGCCGACAGACCGCCCAGCACCAGGCCCTCCAGCAGCGCGTAGATGGGCGCCGTCACCGCCGACCACTCCTTTTTGAAGATGGTGACCAGGGCGCAGATGAATCCGCCGATCATCCCGGCCATCATCAGCGGCATCACCGCCGCAAGATCGCGCTCCGGGAGGAACAAATGCCAGGTCCAGGCGGCGGTGGCAATGGCGCAGAGCAGCAGAATGCCGGTCTTGTTCACGGTGCCTGCCAGCGTCATGCGGCTGGCTGCCTCCGTCAGGCCGCCATACTGGCTGCCGGAAAGGTTGCGAAATGTGCTCTCGCCCAGTGCCGGATTGGAGGTTTTCATCAACGCCATCGTCTTTTCTCCCTGTTGCGAATCTTCAGTGGCAAATTCCCTGCCACAAATCTCTGCCGCGGCAAATTGCCTCGTTGCGAATCTTTGCCGGTGCAAATTGCCTGCCGCAAATGCCATTTATCCCGCAGGAACGCCATCCCGCGCGTCATCTGGCGTGCAATTGCAGGCCCTATTTCGATTCTAGCCTCACCGCGCTTCAAAACCGGCCCGGCGCACGGATCTGGGAGCGTCCCGAAACCATTTGAAATTCTTTTGGCGTTTTTAGGTAACGGCTTCCCTCTTTTGGGAGTTTATTCATAGGAATGCACGAGCCGAGGAGGCTTTACCGATGATTTCCCGCCGTTATCGAGCCCTGGGCCTTTCCCTTCTTATTTGCGTGGGAGGATGGGCCTGCCTGGGCGGATGGGCCGCCGCGGCGCAAGAACCCGAGGCGCAAGAATTCGTGACGCAGGAACCGTTGACGCTCCGGCAAGCCATCGATGTAGCCCTGGGGAAAGCCCCGAGGCCGCCCTGGCGCGCGCCGGCAGCCGGGAGGCCCAGGCGGTTAATCAGCAGATCGTCTTCCAGGTCGTCAAGGCCTGTCAGTCCGTGCTCTACGCAGAGCGGCAGATTGACGTCGCCCGGCACGAATAGGAGACGGCCGAGGCGCTGCTGGCCTCGACCGATGAGCGCGTGAAGGCGGGCCTGGCGGTGGAGTCGGACCGCATGTCGGCCCAGGTGAACGTCGCCGCCCGCAAGGAGGAGTTGATTGCGGCCCAGGGAGAGCTGGAGTTGGCCTGGGCCGAGTTGCGCGAGACGATGGGAAGGCCGGAGCTCGAGGCCTCTGGGCTGAAACCGATTGAGCCGCATGGATTTGCCCAACTTCCACTGGCGCAGGAGCTGGCGACGGCGGCCAAAACGCGCCCTGATCTGATGGCCCTGGGAGAAGCGCAATCGGCGCAATCGGCAGCCGTGGGCGCGGCGAAATCAGAGTTAGGACCGCGCGTGAGCGCCTACGGGAACTGGGAGCAAGACCAAAGCACCACGGCCGGCGCGGGAGGCGACAACTGGGTGGCCGGCGTCCAGATCACGGTCGATATTCTGCCCGTGGGCAAGAGCGCCCTACTGGCGCGGGAGAGCGCGGGGAAAGAAAAAATCGACGCGCAGGCCGCTCTGCTGCGAGAGCATCTGCGGCTGGAGGTCAGCCAGGCGCACATTCATCAGCAAACCGCCGAGCTTTCGCTGGAGACGGCGCGGGCGGGAATGTACGGGACGGTGGAGTTTGCCAACGGGCTCCGGCAGGCAATCCTCATTCCGCGTTCCGCCGTGGTGATGCGCGGCTCGCTGGCCTGTGCGTACGTGCTCGACGGCCAGCAAATCGCGCGGCTCCGAACTCTGACGCTGGGCGCGGCGCACGGCAATCTCGTGGAGGTTTTGTCGGGCATTGCCGCCGGGGAAAAGCTGGTCGATGAGCCCTCGGACCGCGACCTTGAGGGCAAGAGAATCGCCGCAACGAGCATTGAAGTCCGGCCATGAAGCAGGAGCTGGGAATCGCCGGGCGGCTGGCGCACGCCTTTCTCAACTCCAAGCTGACGCCGCTCTTCATTGCCGCGTCGCTGGCCATGGGAATCTTCGCGGTGGCCGTCATCCCCCGCGAGGAGGACCCGCAGATTCTGGTGCCGATGCTGGACATTACGACCGCGATGCCGGGCGCCTCGCCGGCAGAAGTCGAGCAGCGCGTCACGCTGCCCATCGAAATGCTGGTGCACCAGATTTCAGGCGTCGAGTACATGTACTCGACCTCCAGCCCCGGCCAGAGCCTGGTGATCGTGCGTTTTCTGGTCGGCACGCCGCAGGAAGATGCGCTCATCAAGGTTTATAGCAAGCTCTACTCGAACTTCGGCCGCATGCCGCCAGGGGTTTCGCAGCCCATCATCAAGGCGCGCTCGATCGACGATGTTCCTATCCTCTCTTTGACCTTGTGGGGCGAGCACTATGACGGCTACCAGCTTCGCGCCATCGCCGGCGAGGTGCAGCACAAGATCGAGCAGGTTTCCGATGTGTCGGAGACGAAGATCATCGGCGGTCTGCCGCGCAACCTCCGCATCGTGCTCAGCACCGCCAAGCTCAACGCCTACGGCCTGTCGCCCCTTGCCATTGTGGCGCACCTGCAGGCCGCCAATGCAAGAGTGCAGGCGGGCAGTTTTGCCGAAAACAATCAGGAGATTCAAGTCGATGCCGGCAAACGCTTTCACTCGATGAGCTGATGCCGGATGAAGCCGAGCTGGGGCGCCTGCTGGAAGATGCCGCGGCCAGCCCCGAGGAGAACCTGCTCGATGCCGAGCGGCGCTATCTTCTGCATCAGGCCGTGCTGCGGATTCCCGCGCCATTGCGCATCGTCCTGGTGCTGCACGACACCGAAGAGCTGACTACGGAGCAGGTGGCGCGGATTCTAGACTTGCAACCGGGAACCGTGCGGGTGCGGCTGCATCGCGCGCGGCTAGCCGTGCGCAAACAGATAAGCCGCGTCCTGGCTGGTTCGGAAAAGAGCAACTCCAGCCAGAGCAGCTCGAAGAGTCTGCAGGACGGTTCAAATGGCCAGCAGAACAGATCAAAGGCCCCGGAAAACAGCTCAAAAAGCCAAAAGAACAATCCAAAAGTGGAGAAAAACAATACGAAGGGTAAGAGGGGCAGCTCGAAGAGCCAACCGCATCCCCGGCTCTGTCGTGAACTTTTTGCCGGCCTCTCCGATTACCTGGATGGCCGCCTGGAGCCGCGCACTTGCGAGGAAATGCGCGCCCAGATCGAGGCCTGTCCCGCCTGCGTGGCCTTCCTCCAGGATCTGCGCCAGGCCATCGACCGCTGCCGCGCGCTCGAGGTTCCCTGCGAGCCTGCCGTGCAACCGCGCCTGCGCTCCCTTCTTACCCAGGAGTACCTGTGCATGAGTGGCGCAATCAGAGCATTTTGACTTCACAGCAGCATTAAAGGTGGCTTTTTCTTGAGGGAAGAGCCACTCGGCAGTTGCGGCCTCACTCTATGCCAATTCGGGAAGTGCTAGAATGCGCTTTCGTGGAGGCGCAAGCAGATGAAATGCAGTGCGCTTCCATTTGCCCTCGGATTGCCGGCTCCACTCAGAGTGCCAGGCTACATCTCCCACCAATCCAGCAGCAACAGGCGCGGATAATAGAGGCCGGCGCGGACCGGTGTGGCTGTGCCGCGCAGGTTGCGCAGCAGCTGTGCATAGGCCTCGACCTGGGGCGCAAAGAGCGCGTGGAACTCGGACTGCGCCTTGGCGGGGTCAAGGTGATCGTCGTGAGCGGTCTTGTAGTCGATGATCCACCAGCAATCGTCTCCCTCGGCGCAGGGCTCGGGACCGGCCTGGAAGACGCGATCGACACGGACGGTGCGCACTGTGCGCAGACCGCCGGCGACTCCGGCCCAGCCGGCTTCGCTGGCCGCGCTCAAGTGGGGCGAGAGAATCCACGAGCCGATCGGATCCTGGGAGGCGTCGAGCGTGAGTTTGAGGGCCTGGGCGGCGATCCGCGCGGCCTGGAACCTGTCCACGCCGGTGGCGCGCACCTGGGCGGCAATGCGCGGCTCAAAACGCCTTAATCCGGAGCGGGCAGCCTCCCAATCGAGCCCGGCGCGCAGACGGGCCAGCTCTTCGAGCAGCGCATGGACGGCTGTGCCCAGAGCACGCGAGAGCAGGCCGCCCTCGTGACGGGAGTAGAAGCCGCCGGAGCCAGCCTCCGATCCAGGAAAAGCGGTTTGCGCTTCTTCGTCAGAAAAAGCGGTTTGCGCTTCGTGGTCTCCCACCCTTTCCGCATACAGCCGCGGAAAGGATGGGGCACCCATCGGTTCGCGAAAGGGGGTTGATTCCGCGTCTTCCTGTTGAGAGGCGACTGGGGCGGGCGCGGGCCTGTAATCCGGCGGCAAGCGGCGCAGCAGCGTGGGCCGGATAGGGGAGGGCATGACAAACAGATTGCCCTCGCCCGAAGCGGCGATGGATTCGATCTCCTGGCCTTCGTGAGCCTCCGCCTGTTGGCTTTCGTGGGCCTTCGGCTGCTGGCTTTCATAGGCCTCCGGCTGCTCTTCGCGAGTTTTCAGCTGCTCTTCACCGCTCTCCGGTTGCTCTTCGCGGGTTTCTGAAGCGGTTCTGGCGATCTTCCAGGTTTCGAATCGCGCGTGAACCTCTTCTTTCAGCCCAGGCCAGGCGGTAGCCAGCAAACTGTTTACGGGTTCCGCCAGGGTGAGCTCCCCGTCCCGCTCCTTGCAGGCCGGACGGGCGAAGAGGTGCAGTTCCTCGCGGGCGCGGGTGGAGGCAACATAGAGAATGCGCCGGGTCTCCTGCAATTCGCGCTCACGATAAACGCGATCGACCCAGGTCTTTGCACTGCCCTTGCCGTCGCCCTTGCGCTGGAAGGGCGCAATCAGAAACTCGGTAATCTCTTCCGATTCGCCGGACTCGGCAAGGCCCTGCCCGGGGTCGCATTCCAGCCCACATTCGAGCCCGCGTTCCAGTCCACGTTCGAGCCCGCGTTCCAGTCCACGTTCCAGCCAGGAGAGCATCTTGCGCCCGCTGCACCCATTCGCGGCCTGCGATTCGGGGACGATGACCACCTCGAATTCCAAGCCCTTGGACTTGTGAATGGTCATCAACTGCACGCCGCAATCACTGCTGGCCGCGGGATCAGGCAGTGCGGTGAGATTGTCGAGGGCCGCGTCGAGAGCGGGGCCGAGCAGATCGGTCTCGCCGCCGGGCAGACGGTCCAGGCAGTTCCAAAGCAGATTGAGGTTGGCACGGGCGGCTTCATCCACGCAGGCCGCTCCGCCCAGCAGAAGCCAGACCTCTTCCAGCCAGGTTCCCAGCGAGGCCGCGGGTCGGGCGGCGCGCAGAGCAGAGGCCGCGGCCTGAGCGTCGAGCACACGCGCGGCGGCGGAACGGCCCGCTTCGCTGAGCAATGGAAGCCGCTCGGCCACAAGCTCCGGCACGGGACGGGTAAGCAGCGCCAGGTCGCCGTTCGCACCGCCGGCCAGCGTGTACAGGTCGTCGAGCGAGAGGCCGCACCAGGGAGCGCGCAGAAGGCCCAGCCAGGCCACGCGGTCCTGGGGATTGAGCAGAGCGCGGGCCAGGGCCAGGGCGTCAAGAACTTCAGGGCGGGCAGCGAGCTTCTCAAGTTCGACGGCGCGGAAGGGGATTTGGGCTTTGCGCAAGGCCTCGGCGATAGGAATGAGGTGGTTTTTGGCGCGGCCAAGAACGGCCATGCGGAATTTTTTCTCCTCGCCGCGCTCCCGAGCCTGGCGGGCCTGTTCGATGGAGCCTTGATGACTGCGAATCAGATCGACGATTTCGTTGATTTGCGCCGTTTTGATCTGCTCGGGGCGGGCGGCTTCTTTCTCGCGCGCGGCCTCAGAATCGGCGGATGAACCGCGCCCGGATTGGGGAACGAAGTCGAGGTGAAGCGTGAAGGGCGGACCAGCGTCGGCCATCTCTTCCCGGACTGGTTGGGCGGAAGAAAAGGTGACGCCGCTGCCGTCGTTGCCCGCGAAGATTTGTTCGAAGGCTTTATTGAGACATTCGACCAGCCGAGGGGCGGTGCGGAAGTTAGCCTTCAGAGGAACTAAGTCAAAGAGCAGCGGCTCCTCGTGGGGAATTTCCAATCCAACCGATTGAACGCGCGGGAAGAGCTCAGCGTCGGCGTCGCGGAAGAAATAGATCGACTGCATGGGGTCGCCGACCACGAAGCAGGTGCGGCCCTCGCGCTCGGGCCAGGCAGCGATGAGGCTGGAGAGCAACTGGTGCTGGCGGCGGCTGGTGTCCTGGAACTCGTCCACCAGCAGGTGGCGGATTCCGTCGGAGACGGCCAGGGCAGCGTCGGTGGGCAAGCCATCATCGCCCCGGAGAACCCGCTGCGCAATCTGCGCGACCTCAATGTAATCCACCCGGCTAGCCTCAGCAAAGGCGATTTGCAGCTCGGCCGCGGCTTGGCGCAGCAGCGTGAAGCAGCAGCGCACAATCTTCCACTCATCTTCGGTGTAGCCAGCGGAGGGTAGATCGCGGACGGAGGCCAAAGCGGATTCGAGGCCGGGGACGGCGGCCAGCGAGGCGATCAGGCCGAGGAGGCGAGCCTTCTCGCGTTTGCGGTCGGCCGGGAAGCCCAGCCGTTTATCGACCTGTTTGCGGAAGGCGCCATCGCCCGTGAGCAGCAATGCGGCCAGATTGGCGTGAGCCTGGCGAGCTTCTTCGAGATTGGCGCTGCCGGTAAACGGAGCGGCGGGAAACTCGACCAGTTCGGCGAGTTCCCGATGAAGCTGGCCCTCGCTCTGTTCGCAGGCAAAGCGCGCCAGATTCAAGGCTTCGTCGCGCGCGCCGGGAACCCGGTCGAGAAGCTGGCTCAAGCTGATGAGTGCGGCGTGCGTGGCGCGCACAAAGGGCCGCTCCAGCCGCTCACGCAGCGCATCTGGATTCGGGCCCTCTGGTTCCGGCTCGCCTTCGAGGACAAAGCCGTGCATCCAGCGGTCGCGGCTTTTGAGCATTTCGACGAGCAGGACTTCCATCTCCTGCCAGCCGTTGTCGCGCCACACGAGCAGTTCTTCGACGGCCGAGCCGAGGATCGAGCCGGTCTGGTCGATTTTTTTGAGGGTTTCGCGGGCCGCGCGGCGGTAGAGTTCTTCGGGCTGCTCGGCGATCTCCAGTCCGCCGCCGAAGCCGGAGAGCAGTGGCTGCTGGAGGGCCAGTTCGCGGCAGAAAGAGTCGATGGTGCAGACGCGAAGCTGAGCGGGCAGGTCAAGCAAATTCCAACTGAGCTGCTGAGTGTGCGCCAGGGCGCGGTGAGCGAGTGAATCCATCGAGAACTCGTCCGCCCCGGTAGCGGGGTTGGCGGCGGCCTTTTCCAGCTGGGCTAGAATGCGGTGGCGCATCTCGGCGGCAGCGGCGTTGGTGAAGGTGATGGCCACCACCTGACCGGGGCCCTCGACTTCAGCCAGCAGGCGAAGAAAGCGGCGGGCGAGCAGGTCGGTTTTGCCCGAGCCGGCCGGGGCCTGGACCAGAATGGACCTGGCAGAGTCGAGGGCGCGCTGGCGCTCTCGCTGATCGGGAGGCGTAAATGGGGCCGCGGGCTTACTCATCGCCCTCCTTCCGACAAGCTGGGCAAATATAGGTCCGTGCAATCCCACCCTAGCCGCAAAAACAAGAACGCGGCGAGGGTGGGGCACCCAGCAATCGGCTTACTCATCGCCAGCCTCCTCGCCGTTGTTGTAACTGCGGGAGTCGTCCTCGTCCTCTATTTGGGATTGATGCTCCTGGATGCGGCAGAGGGTTTGCAGGCCGCAGCGCTCGCAGGGCCTGGGGTGCTCGCGCGGGTTCACCTCAGCGCGTCCGTCGAGAAAATCTCTGGCGAGTTGCTCGATGCAATCCCGCCAGCCAAGAAGTTGTTCGAGGGTGAGATTGTTCTTCACCAAAGGGCTTGTTCCTTTGAGATTGGCAAAAAGAGTGGCCGCGGGCTCGAAAACCCTCCCCGTGAAAGCCAGGTCTCCCGCGCGCACCTTGGCGAAGACCAAGCCGCCAAGGCGTTCGCGGTCGCGGTCAAGGGCAAATCCGGCGTAGAGCGGCAGTTGCACGTCGTCGGGGCGGGGCAGATCCCACGAACTGGGCGAAACGCTGCCGGATTTGTAGTCGATCACCAGTTGAGAACCGTCGATCAGCCGGTCGACGCGGTCCAGGCGCAGATCGAGCGTGAGCCCGGCGACGGAGACTGTTCGTTTGACCTCGGTGGCGACGACCTCGAAATCGACGCGGGCGGCCTCGTAGTCGAGCCACTCGGTGACCAGCCCGGTGAGCCGCTGCTCTTCCAGTTCCAAGTAACGGCGGGGCATGCGTTCGCGCAGGTGGGAGGGCAGCTCCCGCGCGAACGCTCGCTGGACGTGGCCAGCAACGAAGGTCTTCCGGTCAGAGAGATTTTGCAGCTCGGCCTGGGTGCGAATGCCCTCTGGCGTCCCGGCCCAGACGGCGTGGAGCACTGCGTGGAGAAGTTGACCACGCTGCGAGGGGGTGAGACCGGCCTCGGCTGGCTCCCAACTTTGCGCGGCCAGACGCGCGGTGGCGAAGGCCTTGAATGGGCACTGCGACTGCGCGGTCAGAACTCCGGCCCCACCCGCGACTTTGCCCGGAGAAAAAGGAATGCGGCTGAAGTCCTCGAACGGAACGGTGAGCAGAGGTTCGGAGGCCAGAGCGTTCAACTCCGGCGGCAAAGGCTGCGCGGGGCCGGCAAACTGAACGATGAGGCGCGACGGACGGGCTTCAGAAGTCTCGTTTTGCTTTGCAAAGCTGAAGTGGATTTGTGTGCCCGAGGCCAGCAGCCGGTTGGTAATCGAGCGGGCCAGTTCCCAGTCGAGCTGAGCCGTGGCGTGGGGCATTCCGGCCTCGCGCTGGACCTCGACGGGCAGCAGCGGATGAGTTGCGCCGCCCGCGGGCCAGCCGTCTTCATCGGCTCCCAGGAACCAGACTGCGTCGGCAGTGAGGCCAGCCGACTCGGCGGGACCGGCGACCTGGATGGGCGCGTCGCGCGACTCGGGAGCAAAAAGAGTTTCGTCCAGAGTGCGGCCCAGTTGCGAAAGAAAATCCCTCCAACTCATCCGGCGGCCATCGAAGCCCAGCGAGCCACAGGTTTCCACGGCCAGTTGCCAGCGGCGGATGGCCTGGTACTCGGCACTGGAGAGCTTGTGGGCGCTGGCAAAGTGGAGCTCGTCCAGCAGACACGGGACCAACTCCGCCCAATCGAGGGGATTTTGCGGGCGGCGCGCGAAACCAGTCAGGCGGCGTTGGGCCTGGGTGATGCGTTCGACCCAGGACGCCGGCAGCAACCCGGAGGCGCAGCGCTGGACAAGAAAGGCATCGAGCGCCCATTGAGGCCGTTCGAGGCTGAAGCGGCGCAGAGTGCGCATGTAGGCTTGAAGCGCCGCGGACTCCTGGGAATTGGCGGTGATGTAGCCGGTCGAAAGCAGCCAGTCAAGTTCCTGCTCGTTCAGTGCGCCATCGAGCCAGCGCAGCGCAAGGTGCGCCGCCCGCGCCAGCGCAACCTGGCTGAGCGGAACTCCCAACGAAAACTCGAAGGCCGGGCCGCAGTGCGCAAGAAAGGTGCGCTCGATCTCGCCGCGGCGTGCGTTGGCGGCCTGGGCAACGACCAGCAGCCGGGCCTTGGGATCAGCGGCAAGCTGGCGTCCGCACCAGAGGGCGCAGGCAGCCAGCTCAGCTTGAGCGTCGGCGGCAGCATAAAAATGCACCTCGTCGGCCGGTTCCCCTTTGGCAGTTTCGCGCCACGATCCCCAGGCGTTGAAGAGGCTGCGCTGCACGGGAAGAATGCGGTCAAAACCGGCCAAAAGCAGCGGCGGACGCTCCTCCGGCTCCGCTGAAAGCCGTGGAATCAGCTCCAGCGGCAGACGGCTGGGAGCGAGCAGGTTTTCGGCGCGGCAGAGTTCATCAAAGGCTGCAAGCCAACCGCTGAAAGCGGCCGCGTCCTGCTGCCAGGCGCTCCGCGCCTTTTCCCGCAGAAATTGCGGCGAGTAGGAACAAAGCAGTTCGTGGGCCTCCATCGCCAGGGCGGCCAGGCGATGGCGCGGGCCTTCAAGAATTGTGGCCAGAGAGCGATTCTGGCTGGCGATGCCTGCCCAGAGAGCCTCTTCCTGCGCGGGATTGAGCAGCAAGCGAGGGTCGGAGCTCCGGTTCTGACTTACAGTGCGGCTCAGCCAGGCCTCGCTGACAAAGCTCTTCCAGTTGAGAATCCTGGGCGCAGGCCAGGCTGTTAGCCCCTCGGCCTGGCGGGCGCGATGGAAGCCAGCCGTAAGGGCGCGGGCGGCGCGGTCGCTGGCTGTGACCACCAAGCCGCCCTCGCGCAGCCAGGCGTCGATCTCCACTGCCGCCAAGGTTCCCATTCCAGCTTTATACTCTGCCAGGCCGAGGGGCTGCCATCGGAAGGCGGCAAACTGAAGCCAGAGCCTTTCAGGGTTGGCGCGGGGAATCAGTTGGCGCAGGTCATCAGTTGGCGCGAGGGAGTCGCTGTTGATGAAGTTGAGCCCGTGATGAACTGGGTTCGGCTGAGTGCGCGGCGGCGGCGGAAGCGGTCGAAGGCGCGGATAATCGAATCTGTGGAGACGGCGCGCAACCTACCGCTATTGCAGGACTATCAGGCCTATCTGCGCGTGGAAAAAGGGCTGCGCCCTCTGACCTGCGAGGCCTACAACAGCGATTTGAAGACCTTTGCCGAGTTCATCGAGGACCGTCACGGCGTTCTGTTGACGGCCACGCAGCAGGATGTGGCGGCTTTTCTCGAGCATCTGCGCGGCCACGGCATCGACTCGCGCTCGGTAGCACGCAAGCTGAGCTGCCTGCGCGGCTTTTACAAGTGGCTTTTGCTGGACCGGCGCATTCATCACGATCCCACCGTGAACATCGAGTCGCCCAAGGCGTGGAAGGTGCTGCCCAAGTCGCTGGCCGAGTCAGAGGTGGCCGGAATGCTGGAGCGGGCACAGATGAACGCCGAACACCCCCAGGCGCGGGCCACGGCCTTGCGCGACCGGGCGATTCTGGAGTTGCTCTACGCGGGCGGGTTGCGCGTCTCGGAGGTCACGGATCTGACCACTGGCGACCTGGCGCTGGACCTGGGCCGCGTACAGGTGCGCGGCAAGGGCGACAAGGAGCGGATTGTGCCGCTGGGGCGCTCCGCTCTGGAGGCTGTGGAGATTTATCTGCGCGAGGGACGGCCGCACCTGGCGCGCATCAGCCCGGCCAGGAAGTCGACCTCAGTCAGAAAGCCCAGCGCCGCGCGGCAAGGCTCTTCGAGCTTGTTTCTCTCGCTGCGGGGTATGCCGCTCACCCGCCAATGGCTCTGGCATTTGGTGAAGACGGCCAATCCGGCCGCCAGTCCTCACCGGTTGCGGCACAGTTGCGCTACCCACATGGTGGAGCACGGCGCCGACTTGCGCAGCGTGCAGTTGTTGCTGGGCCATGCCGACATCTCCACTACACAGGTCTACACACACCTGGCTCTGGGAAGACTGAAGGAAGTTTATCGCCAGCATCATCCGCGCTCGACGCGGCTGAGGGCGAAGGCTGAGGCGATTGCGGTTGCAAGCCCGATCACGAGCCAAACTGCGAGCCCGGCCGCGCACCGGGGGCTGCACCTGGTTCCGAGCGTTCAGGTTTCGAGCGTTAAGCCCTGCGGCGTTCCAAGCGGCCCGGCTAGCCCCGGCCAGCCGGGCGTTGACCAACCGAATAAGGAAACGGTATGAGCACCCCCGCCGCCTCCTTGCCCGCACCGATGGCCACTGCGCCGTTGGAGTCGCTGGTGGCCGATTACCTGCGCGTACTGGCCAATGAGCGCGGCGCATCGGCGCACACCCTGCGGGCCTACGAGCGCGAACTGAACGGATTTGTCTCCTACATCGCAAAGCTCTACGGAAAAGATCAAAGCCCGAAGAGCATCGAGCACACGCACATCCGCGCCTACCTGGGCACGCTCTATGACCGCGGCTTGGCGAAGTCCTCTGCCGCGCGGGCGCTGGCCGCCATTCGCAGTTGGTTCAAATGGCTGGCGCGCACCGGGCTGGTTGAACAGAATGCCGCCGCACTGGTGGCCACGCCACGGCTGCCAAAGCATTTGCCGCGCGTCCCCTCGATCGAACAGATGAACCGCGTGGTCGATTCCGTGGGTGAGGACGCCGCCAGTTGGCCCGCGCGCGACACGGCGATCCTGGAGCTTTTGTACGGCTGCGGCATTCGCAACGCGGAGTTGACCGGGCTGAACCTCGAAGACATTCACTGGGCCAACGAGGCGATCCTGATTCGCGGCAAGGGGCAAAAGCAACGCTATGTTCCGCTGGGCGACGCGGCGGCCGAGGCGCTCCGAACCTATCTTGCCGAGCGGGCGGCGCGGCTGGCGGCGGCCGGCGAGACAAAGGAACTGGCAACCCCGGCGCTGTTTCTCAATTTGCGGCTTCGCGGCCTCGGCAAACTGGGCGGCGCAGTGGGCAGCCAGGCGCGGCTGACCACCCGCAGCGTTGCCCGCATCGTCAAACGCATTGCCATTCGGCGCGGCCTTTCGTCTGACGTGCATCCGCACACGCTGCGCCATGCCTTCGGAACTCATCTGCTGGAAGAGGGCGCTGACCTGCGCGCCATCCAGGAGTTGCTGGGCCACGAACGGCTCTCGACCACGCAGCGTTACACGCAACTTACCACCGCGCAGTTGGAAGCAGTCTACGACCGCACCCATCCGCGAGCCAGGTAGGCGGTTTTTTACCGCTCGTGCGTGAACGGGGCTTGCTCGCGCGTAAACGAAGCTTGACGGATTATTCCCGGATTTTGTCATTGCAAAAACAGGACAGGGTCAAGCCGAATTTTCTTGTAGATTTCCATTCCCAGGTGGCTTTTTGTCCAACCTAACTGAAAGGTTCCCGGCTCTATCGAGAAAATTCATCTTCCGTATGCTTTAAAATCTGTGCAGGCATTGCAGCCGATTGCTCTCAGAAACAAAACAAAGGGATTGCGGACCCGGAAGCGAACCTGGGTCCGGTGGGCGGCCCTCCATTCCATCAGGCTGCGGCGGCCGGCCCTGGGTTGATCGGAAAGGAAAGTCCATGAAGTACGCCGGATTGCTGGTCATGCCAGCCGGATTCTTTCTCTCTATCGCCGCGCTCGTGCTGTTTCCCTCCCCGGCGCCGCGCGCGGCCTTCGTGTTCTGCGGCCTGGCCGTCGAAGGTCTTGGGCTTGTTGTTGCGGTGCGCGGCCACATGGAAGCGCGAGGAGGAAGCCGTTCATGAACCCGACTCTGCCCACTACCCCTCCCGTCCTAACCGAGGCCGCCTTCGCGCTCACCTTCGTTCTCCTGCTTCTTGCCCCGCTGGCCGTCGCCGGCGTAGCCCTCATCAACACCGGCCTGAGCCGATCCCGCTCGGCCGCCCAGGCGCTTCTGGGCAACCTTGCCATAGTGGCCGTTACCGCCATTGTCTTCGCCCTGGTGGGCGCTACCTTCAGCGGCTACCTGTTCGGCTCGCCCGACAGTGTGGACCACGTCTTCCACCTGGCCGGCAAACCCTGGAACTGGCTCGGCGCCAGCCCGTTTCTGCTCGGCGGCCTGAGCGCTGCCCCGTTCCAGTCCCAACTTGCGCTCCTCTTTGAATTTCTGGCCGTTGCCCTGGCCGCTATCATTCCCTGGGGCTCGGGAGCCGATCGCCTGCGCCTCACCGCTGGCTGCGCCGCAGCAGCTCTCCTCGCCGCGGTTGTCTTTCCGCTGCTGGCGCATTGGGTCTGGGGCGCTGGCTGGCTGGCGCAGTTGGGCGTGAACTTTTCACTCGGTGCTGGTTTTCTTGATCCCGGCGGCGCGGCCACAGTGCACGTCCTTGGCGGCCTCAGCGCCCTCGCCGTGGTCTGGATCGCCGGCTCCCGCAAGGGTAAGTTTCCCAAAGAGGGCCTCTCCACCGCCCTGCCCGGCCACAACGCCATCTACGTGCTCTTCGGCTGCCTGCTGGCGCTGGTGGGCTGGCTGGCCTGGAACGTCGCCGGGGCAGTCCTCTGGCTCCATGCGCCGCTGACCACTCTGGCGGGCACGGCGGTCAACACATTGCTCTCCGCCTCGGGAGCCCTCGCGGCCACCTTCGCCGTGACGCGCATCCGTTTCGGCAAGCCCGACGCCAGCCTCTGCGCCAACGGCTGGCTGGCCGGCCTGGTAACCTCCAGCGCCTGTGCTGCCCTGCTCACGCCGGGTGAATCGCTCTTCGCCGGCCTGATCGCCGGCATGATGACGCCGCTTCTGGTTGAACTGCTTGAGCTCGCCCTCTCCATCGACGATCCCTCCGGCGCCATCACGGTCCACGCCGTGGGCGGCCTGTGGGGACTTCTGGCCGTGGGCATCTTCGCCCCGCAGTCAGGCCAACTGCTCGCCCAGCTCGTCGGCATCGCCACGCTGCTGGGTCTGGTGCTGCCACTGGTCTACCTGCTCTTCTGGCTGCTCAACCGCGTCGTTCCCTTCCGCGTTGATCCCGACGGCGAGCGCATCGGCATGGACCTGCACGAACTCGGCGGCGGAGCTTATCCGGAGTTTGTGATTCACCGCGACGAATCGTACCGCTAGCCAGCCGCTGCGCAACTTCCACATCCGCGCACGGCCGGCCCAGTCCCCGTGCGCGAGGTCTCCCGGCTTTTGACTTCGCGCCCCTTCCCTTCTATAAATATTCATGGCATGGAAATCCCTTTCATGCCACTCCGACCGCTCCTTCAAGGGGCGGCACAATTCACCACGGCAATCGCCAGGATGTTCGGGAAGGCGGTGAAACTCCGCCACTGCCCCGCAACTGTGAGCGCCCCTGCCCAACGGCCGGTTCTATCGGCCAATGGTGGGGAACCAGCCAAGGCTCTTCCGCCTCGCGCGGAGGATTCTTGTGAACCACTGCAGGCGACACCCTTTTTCGGGCGCGTCCGTGGGAAGGTAGCTGGACGAAGCGCAAGTCAGGAGACCGGTCCTCGGTGCCCCAACCCGCTTGCGTTCCGAGGGGAACGAAGGAGCTATTCATGCCCGCTTTTGCCCATTTTCGCGCTCGCCGCTTGCAGACTCCTCACCCGCGCTTTCCATTCACGCGCATACTGCCGCGCACTCTTGCTGTTCTTCTGCTCGCCGCCAGCGCCATCCTCTGCCCGGCAGCCTCAGTTCGCGGCGTGGTCACCGACGCCACCGGCGCCAAGGTCACCGGCGCCAACGTAATCCTGATCAGCGGCGGCAAGGCCGTCGCCTCGGCCATCTCCACCGCCGACGGCAGCTTCCAGATTCTTGCCGGCGTCGAGGGCCGCTTCTTTCTGGTCGTCAACGCCAAGAGCTTCCGCCAGTTGGAGACGCCCGGCTTCTACGCCGGCCGGCTCGACTCGGTCGAGCGCAACCTGGTGCTCGAACCCGAGTGGGTGCGCGAGTCGATCGTGGTCACGGCCACCGGAACCCCCACGCCGCAGTCCCAGACCAGCGCCGCCACCAGCGTCCTCGCCCCGCCTGATCTGGCTCTGCGCAGCGACCTGACGAGCGCGCTGCGGCTGATGCCCGGCACGGTCGTAGCGCAGGATGGCCAACTCGGCGCGCAAAGCTCGCTTTTTGTCCGCGGAGGCGACTCGGACGCCAACAAAATCCTTCTCGACGGGGTCAGTGTCGGCGACCTGGGTGGGCAATTCGACTTCGGTCCGCTCTCGACCACCGCCATCGAGCGCGCCGAGGTCTACCGCGGCCCCGACTCCAGCCTTTACGGCGCCGACGCGGCCAGCGGAGTCGTCAGCCTGACCACCCCCCACGGCACCACCAGCTTCCCCTCGATTCTCCTCCAGGGCGATGCGGGCAGCTTCTCCACCTCGCGCGAAGAACTGGAGGTAGCCGGCGCGCACAACAAGCTGGACTACCTGGGCGCCTTCAGTTGGCTCCAGACGGCCAACAATCTGCCCAACGACGAGTACCACATGGCCACCTCGGCCGCCAATCTCGGCTGGCAGCCCAACGGCAGTACGCAGATTCGCGCCACCCTGCACTACGGCGTCGACGCCACCGGCGTTCCCAGCACCTGGGACTTCTATCACATCAGCGACGACCGCAAACAGGGCGATCAGGACCTGTACGCCGGAGCCACAGTCGAAAACCAGACCACGCCCGACTTCCACAACCGCCTTCAGTACGGCCTGACGCGCAAGCGCGAGCAGTCCCGGCAGTGGTACCCGGCCGGCATTTGCATCCCCGCCAATAGCTGCGACGGAGCCGCTGACAGCTACACGGGCGGCAACTTCTACGGCCTGGCCGTCACCATTCAGGGAGCCAACGGCTATAGCGCCACCGGGCCCGCGCTGCTCGATTACAGCGCAGCCAACGGCAGCGTCTACCCCAACCGGCTGGACGTGATCAACAACCGCGACCAGTTTCTTTACCAGGGAGACTACCGCCTGACGCCGCATCTGACGCTGCTGGCCGGTTTCCACTACACAAATGAGCGCGCCGCCGAGCGTGAACCGGTTTACTTCATCAGCGCGGCGGTCAACCGCACCAACTACGACTACCTCTTTGGCGCGCACGGCGACTTCTTCAAACAGCGGCTGTTTTATACGCTGGGCGCGGATGCGATGCACTATCAACTGATCGGCAACGGTGTCTCGCCCCACGCCGGTCTGGGCTTCTATGCGCTGCGTCCGCGGCGTGGCGCCTTCAGCGGAACGCGGCTGAACTTCAGCTTTTCGCAAGGCGTGCGCGAGCCCAAGCTGACCGATGAGTTCGGCTCACTCTACGACTTTTTGGAGCAAAATGGCGGCCAGGCCACCATTCAGCAGATGCACGTCTCCCCCATCCAGGCGCCCACCGCGCGCACCTGGGAGGGCGGCGGCGAGCAGGCCTTCTTGAGCCAGCGGATCATCTTCCGCGCCAGCTACTTCCACAACGAGTTCGGCCGCGAGATCGAAGGCGTCGGCGTGGGATTGGTCCCCACGCTTTTACCCAACCTGACCGCGCAGCAGCAGAAAGCTCTGGAGGCTACCCTCCAAAGCGAAGACGCCTACTCGCTGGACCTCAACTCGCTCGCCTTCCGCGCGCAGGGCATTGAAACCACCGTTGAGAGCGGCATCGGCAAGGACCTCTTCTTCCGCGGCGGCTACACCTACCTCGATGCGGTGGTGCAGCGCTCCTTTTCGAGCGACAATCAGGCGCTGCTCGAAGGTTATGCGCCCACCTTCGACGGCATTCCCGTGGGCATTTACTCGCCGCTCAAAGGCGCGCGCCCCTTCCGCCGTCCGCCGCACACGGGATTCTTCACCGCCAGCTACACGCAACCCAAGTTCACCGTGGTCTTCACCTCGGCCTTTGCCAGCCGCAGCGACGACTCCACCTTTCTCGGCTATGAAGACGTCAACCAGGGCAATTCGCTGGTTCTGCCCAATCGCAATCTCGACTGGGGCTACGCCAAGCTGGACCTGGGCGGCAGCTACAAGCTGCTCTCCTGGCTGAGCGCCTACGCCCAGGCGGAAAACCTCGCCGACAGCCGCCACATTGCCCCCATCGGCTACCCCAGCCTGCCCTTCAACCTCCGCGCCGGACTACGCATCGCCTGGACCAAGGCCAGCAACCACTAGCACTACTGGTTGTAACTCGAGGATTCTGGAGAAAACAGGGGGCTTCAGCCCCCTGAAAGAAAGCGAATAAGCGGGGCCTTCAGGCCCGGGCTCTCGCTGCTTTTCCAGGACTTGAAGGAAATACAACTGTAGAACTAGCCCCCCGCCGCCGCGGTCCGCGGGGGCGGTGGTGCTAGCATCGTGAATGGAAAGAAATCCTCAAAATGCCTGATTCGACGCCCTCGCAGAAGACTCCCCGCGTTCGTTTTGCGCCCTCGCCCACCGGCTATCTGCACGTGGGCAGCGCCCGCACGTTTATCTTCAATTGGCTCTATGCGCGCCGCTACCGGGGAACCATGGTGTTGCGCCTGGACGACACCGATGTGGAGCGCAACTCCGAGGCCAGCGTGCAATCCATCTTCGAGGGACTGCGCTGGCTGGACCTCGACTGGGACGAAGAATACAAGCAGTCCGAGCGCCTGGCGCTGCACCGCCAGCAGGCCGAAGCGATCTTCGCCAAGGGGCTTGCCTATCGCGACTTTACCCCCGCCCACGCGGCCGGCGAAGAGCAGTCCAGCGCGCAGGGCGCTTGGCTGTTTAACCCCGGGATGCGCGAACTGTCAAGGGAGGAGAGCGACCGTCGCGCCGCCGCGGGTGAGCCCTTTGCCCTGCGCTATCGCGTCCCCCGCGGCCAGGACCAGAGTTTGCGATTTGTTGATGGCGTTTATGGCGAGCAGTCCAAGCTGGCTGACGAGGTGGAAGACTTTGCGCTGCTGCGCTCGGACGGGATGCCCACCTACCACCTGGCCTCGTGCGTCGACGACGCAGATCTCGCGATCAGCCACATCATCCGCGGCCAGGATCACCTCACCAACACCTTCAAGCATCTGCTCATCTTCGAAGCCCTGGGCATGGAACCGCCCCAGTTCGCCCATCTTCCCCTGCTGGTGGCCCCCGATGGCGCCAAGCTCTCCAAGCGCAAGCATGGGCCCGTGGTCAGCGTGACCACCTACCGCGACGCCGGATTCCTGCCCCAGGCCTTCATCAACTTTCTCTGCCTGCTGGGCTGGTCGCCCAAGAACGACCGCGAGTTCCTCACGATCGACGAGATTGTCACGGCTTTCACGCTGGAGGGCGTGAACCGCGCCAACGCCGTGGTGAACTTTACGGAAGATGACCCCTTCGATCCCAAGGCCCTGTGGCTGAACGCGGAGCATATTCGCGCCCTGCCCGTCGCCGAGCTCACTTCCCTGCTCCAGCCCTTCTTCGCTGCCGCCGGCCTGGAGGCGACGCCGGAAAAACTGCTCGCCGTGACCCCGTTGATCCGTGAGCGCATCAAGCTGCTCGGCGAAGCCGTCTCCGCCGCCGACTTTTTCTTTGTCAAAGAACTTGCTCCGTATGACCCAACGGAGTTGGTCCCGCAAAAGGGCGGCGATGCGGCCATGGCCCGCCGCGTCCTCCAGCACGCGCTGGAGGTGCTGGCCACCGTCTCTTTCGACCACGATTCGCTCGAACAGGCGCTGCGCGCCGCGGCCTCGCACCTGGGTTTGAAGGCCGGGCAGGCCTTCCAACCCATCCGCGTCGCCGTCTGCGGCCGCAAGAACGCCCCGCCGCTCTTTGAAACCATGGCCGTCCTCGGCCGCGAGGTTTGCCTCACTCGCATCGGCCAAGCCGTACAATTCTTAGCCTGAACACAGCGTTCGGGTCGCGGTTTGGACGGATTCATCCCCAGCTCCAAATGGGGGACCCGGCTGATTCGATTCCGGCACAAAATCTGGAACTTTGGCAAGCGACCTTGAAGAGGAATTCATTGCCGATAGTTGACAATCGAATTTTGAGGATTAATCTTCTTCAATGACCCTACTCTTGCTTTTCTTCTTTGCAGCGGCCCTTGTGGCCGTGATCGTTAAAGCCGGTGGTACAGGCCGAAAAAAGGGACACGAGTCCTTTCCGGTAACCATTATCAGGGACGGCAAAACCGTCACCTTCGATGGCTATGATACCGAGCGGTTAGAGAAGGAGATTGAGGCTGCAACGGCCCAAGCTAGGGCAAACCCAACCAAAAAGCAGGACGGGCTTGAAGATAAGCAAAGGATGACCGTGGCAATCACTGGTACTCTCCGTGAGCCGCGCGCGCAGGTTGCCATCAAAATCAACTCTACGAAGAACGCGCGATTCGTCGAACGAGTTTTTCTTGATACCGATTTTCTTGTGGCGGCAAGAGGCGACACCGCGAAGGCAAGAGCGGCGGCTCAGAACGGCACTATCGTCCTGACTGAGCAGCAACTCTGCGAGTACCTTAAATCAGGCGAGTTTCCGCACCACGAGCGCAAATACACACACGCGGGATTTAACTTCGATGAATCAGCCATAGTCTGGGGAGAGACCTACCATCCCCCGGTGCCCTGCCGATTAGAGTATGCGGACAGCGCCGGAGAGTATAGCGAACGGACTATTGAGGTGCTCCACCCGTCGGGCAAACATCCAAACGGTAACGAATACCTCGCGGCTTATGAAGACAGCCAGATTAAGACATTTCGCAAAGATCGCATTTTGAAGCTGGAACGTCTAGGCTAGACCATCTCCCGCGCCGCTCTTTTTGAGCACAGCCCTCCAGTGGGATAATAAAAGCACTCATGACCAACTCGAATCCGGAAAGCCCAGAAGCTCAGAGTCAGGACGTCCGCACCCCCTCCAACTTCCTCGCTGACATGATCCGTGAGGATGTGCGCACCAAAAAGTNNGCCCAACGGCTACCTCCACATCGGCCACGCCAAGGCCATCTGCATCGACTTCGGTCTCGCCGACGAGTTCGGCGGCAAGACCAACCTGCGCTTCGACGACACCAACCCTGAAAAAGAGGAACAGGAGTACGTCGATTCCATCATGGCCGACGTCCGCTGGCTCGGCTTCGACTGGGAGCGCCTCTGCTACGCCTCCGACTACTTCGGCCAGCTCTACGAGTGGGCTTTGCAGCTCATCAAGGCCGGAAAAGCTTACGTCGATGACCTCTCCGCCGACCAGATCCGCCAGCATCGCGGCACCCTCACCGAGCCCGGCACGGACAGCCCCTATCGCACGCGCTCCATCGAGGAAAATCTAGACCTCTTCACCCGCATGAAGGCCGGCGAGTTCCCCGACGGCAGCCGCGTGCTGCGCGCCAAGATCGACATGAGTTCGCCCAACCTCAACATGCGCGATCCGGTCATGTACCGCATCCTCCACGCTTCTCACCAACGCACCGGCGATCAGTGGTGCATCTACCCCATGTACGACTACGCCCACGGCCAGTCCGATTCGCTGGAGCACGTCACCCACTCCATGTGCACCCTGGAGTTTACGGACCACCAGCCCCTCTACCGCTGGTTTATCGAGCAGCTCGGCATCTTCCCCACGCAACAAATTGAATTCGACCGCCTCAACCTCACCTACACCCTGCTCTCCAAACGTAAGCTGTTGCAGCTCGTAAGTGAAAAGCGCGTGAGCGCCTGGGACGATCCCCGTATGCCCACCCTCTGCGGCATCCGCCGCCGCGGCTTTACCCCCGAGGCTCTCCGCGCCTTCTGCGCCTCGATCGGCATCTCGCGCACCAACGGGGCAACAGACATTGAGATGCTCGAGCACTACCAGCGCGACGACCTTAACCGCCACGCTTCCCGCGCCATGGCCGTCCTGCGCCCCCTCAAGCTGGTCATCGACAACTACCCCGCCGGCCCAAACCCTGAAGGCCCAATTCAGGATCAGGTCGAGTTCGTCCCGGTCATCAACAACCCCGAAGACCCCTCCGCCGGCACCCGCCAGGTGCCCTTTTCCCGCGAGCTCTACATTGAACAAGACGACTTCCGCGAGATTCCTCCGCCCAAGTACCACCGCCTCTCCCTTGGCAAGGAGGTCCGCCTGCGCAACACCTACTTCATTACCGCCCAGCGCGTGGTGAAAGACTCGGCCGGCAACATCGTTGAGGTCCACTGCACCTACGATCCCGCCACCCGCGGCGGCAACTCTCCCGATGGCCGCAAGGTCAAGTCCACCATCCACTGGGTCTCGGCCGCCCACGCCATCGGGGCCGAAATCCGTCTTTACGACAAGCTTTTCACCAAGGCCCATCCCTGCGACGTCGAAGAAGGCCAAGACGTCCTCAGCAATCTCAACCCCAACTCCGTCGAGATCCTCTTGGGCGCCAAGCTGGAGCCCTCTCTGGCCAACGCCCAGCTTGCGGAGCACTTCCAGTTCGAACGCGTCGGCTACTTCTGCCTCGATCCCGACTCAACCCCGGGCAATCTGGTCTTCAACCGTACCCTTCCGCTCAAAGACTCCTGGGCCAAGATCGGGAGGAAGTCAGGAGCGTAGAGCCCTACCTGCAGGAGTCGGGCATTGTGCCCGAAGGCCCGGCCCGGTTCCGCTGCCGGTTTTATCGTTTCATTTGTCCCAGCCGCCCGCAACTCGTAGAATCAGCATGGACGGTCGATCGTGCTAATCTTGAGCGGCGCCAGCAAGCGGCTCCCGCAAGTGGCGCCAGGAAGCAGTAGCAGGAACCGATGAGCGAACAGGAAACAGGAACTCACCCTCAAACGCCGACGGCATCGCCAGCGTGGATCAGGATTGAACGGGCGCGCCACCCCGAGCGGCCCTACCCCATGGACTTCATCGAACGAATTTTCACTGATTTCAGCGAGATTCACGGGGATCGCGTCTTTGGCGACGACGAGGCGATAGCCTGCGGCATGGCGCGGCTGGACGGCGAAGAGGTGCTGGTGATCGGCAACCGCAAAGGCGGCTCGACCAAGGAACGTGTGCGGCGCAACTTCGGCATGCCCCACCCCGAGGGCTACCGCAAGGCGCTGCGCGCGATGAAGATCGCCGAGAAATTCGGGCGGCCGGTGATCAGCTTCATCGACCTGCCCGGAGCCTTTCCGGGGCTGGGCGCCGAGGAGCGGGGCCAGGCCGAGGCCATCGCGCGCAATATTCTGGAAATGTCGCGGCTGCGTGTGCCCACCATCTCGGTCATCAGCGGCGAGGGCGGATCGGGCGGAGCGCTGGCCCTGGCCGTCGCCGACCGCGTCCTGATTCTGGAAAACGCTCTTTACTTTGTGATTACCCCCGAGTCCTGCGCGGCCATCATGTGGCGCGACGCGGCCCACAAGCAGTTGGCCGCCGAGGCCATGCGCATCTCCGCCCCCGAGGTTGCCGCGCTGGGCTGCGTGGACGAGATCGTCCAGGAGCCTCCGGAGGGCATTCAAGCCGACCGCGAGGCGGGCATGGGTCTGCTCGGCACAGTGCTCAAAAAGCATTTAGCTGAACTCAAGGCCACGCCGGTCGAGGCTCTGGTGGCCGCGCGCCAGGCCAAGTTTCGCAATATTGCGCAGTTCTACACGGAAGGCTGACTCCGGGAGGCAAAGGTTGACGAAAGAGCGTGGCAGCTTTGACGCGACGGCGGGCTTGCCCCACAAAGCGGGCGCTGCCCGCACTGCTCTGACCATTGCCCAGGAGGTCCGATGAGCACATTCCAGACGGGCGGCGGCCGGTTGCGCGCCTACCTCGAGTTTATTGCCGCAGTGGTCTACTTTTTCCTGGCGCGGGCGCTGGCTCATCACGAAGCGCTGGGGCTGGTCAACGAGCAGTGGATTCTGGAGCAGTGGGCGCCGCTGATCGAGCAGCTTGTGCTCTGTTTTCTGCTGCTGGTGGGCTACGCGAGCATGGGAGTGGCGCTCGACCGCCAGCCGCACCCGGTGAGTTCGCAGGGGCTGCCGAGGCGTCCGGGCTGGCCGTCTGAAGCCGGTCTGGGGCTGGCCGTGGGCTGGGCGCTGGCACTGGTCTGCGTTCTCCCCATGCTGGCAGCCGGCGGCATCGCCATTGTGCTCATTCTTCAGCCCTCGGCCTGGGGGTGGCTGGTGGCCGACGCCGCCTTCTTCGCTCTGGCCGCCCTGGCTGAAGAGGTTGCCTTTCGCGGCTACGGATTTCAGCGCTTCACCCGCGCCGTCGGTCCGCTGGGCGCGGCGCTCGGCTATGCGGCCTTCTACGCCATCGTGCAGGGGCTCGTGCCAGGGTCGAGCCACTCGAGCATCGCCGTCTCCGTGGCGTTCAGTCTGCTGCTCTCGACGGCCTATCTGCGCACCAAGGCTTTGTGGGTAAGTTGGGGAATCAACTTCGCGTGGAAGGCCAGCCGCGCCCTCCTCTTCGGGCTTGCCATCAGCGGCGACTACAGCCACTCGCCCGTGATCGAGGGCAATCCGATGGGGCCCTTCTGGCTAACCGGCGGCGGCTACGGCCTGGACGGCAGTTGGGTGGCTTTCATTGTCCTGCTGGCCGCGCTGCCGGTGCTCCACCGTCTCACCCGCGAACTGGACTACCAGTACAACGTGCCGGAAGTTGAGTCGGCAGGCGTTCCACTGAATCTGAACGCCACTGCCGCCACTGCCCGCCACCAGCACGAGGCCGCCTTGGGCGCGTCCGAGGCCGTGACGCCCCCATCCGCGACTCCGAATCCCGAGACTCCGAATTTGGTGCAGATTCAGCCCGCCTTTGCGCCTCCGCCAACGGCCGGCAGCAAGCCGGAATAAGGCGTCGCACCCAGCCTTGATGTAAACTGATCAGAGCGAGTCCCGCCGGTTCTGCGCAGTCGTTTTGCGGCCAGAGGCGAGCAACCGACCGCGACGTTGAAGCCGCGTGCAATTCCATTGCGCGTGTGTGCAGAGACACCCCAAGAAGGAGAACTCCCGACCGATGGCCAAGATTGCCAAAACAGGTGACCGCAAGAAGGTAATGGACACGACGAAGTCGACCGACTGTCCCAAGTGCAGCAAGCCGACGCGCATCGTCAAGCGCGTGAAGGACCGTGAGCGCGGCGTCCCTGGCGGCGTCTACATCTCATGCTCTGTCTGCGACTTCTACGAGAAACTCTAAGCCCTGGTTGAACACTGAAGCAGCAAAAAGCCCGGCTTTGGCCGGGCTTTTTGCGTTTGCGGGCTACGCTTCCAGAGCCGGGGCCTCCAGCGCCTCCGCCATCTCCCTCAAAATCGCCTCGGCGGCCTCGGCCGGGTCAGAGGCCTGGGTGATGGGACGGCCTACAACCAGGAAGCTGGCCCCTGATCGCAGGGCCTCGGCGGGCGTGGCGATGCGCTTCTGGTCGCCAATTGCGGCTCCCGCCGGGCGAATGCCCGGGACGACCAGCACACCCTCTGGTCCGGTGAGCGAGCGCACTCTGGCGACCTCCTGGGGCGAGCAGACAAAGCCGCGCATTCCGGCTTCCAGGCCCATCCGCGCCAGCAACTCAACCTGCTCGCCGGGCGATCGGCCCAGGCCGACGGCCTTCACCTGGGCTTGGTCCATGCTGGTGAGCACGGTGACGGCCAACAGCTCCGGCAGCTTCTCCAGTTCGCCCCGTTCGGCGATTCCCTCCAGCGCGGCCCTGGCGGCAGTGAGCATGGCCGGGCCACCGGCGGCGTGCAGGGTCATCATCTTCACTCCCAGCGCGGCAGCCGAGCGCACCGCCCCGGCCACGGTGTTGGGGATGTCGTGCAGCTTCAGGTCGAGAAAGACTGAGTGGCCGCGCGCCACCAGCGGCTTGATGACTGCGGGTCCGGCGGCGATAAACAGCTCCAACCCCACCTTGAACCACTGGCAGGTGTTCTCCAACTCGGCCACCAGGGCCAGCGCCGAGGCCGCATCGGGCACATCGAGGGCCACGATCAGCCGCTTGCGGGCCTCCTTGACCAGATCCACCACGGGCTGGCGGGCGGAGGCAAAAGTCGGATTTAACCGCTCAGGAATCGGCATAGCCCCATTTTATGGGATTGCAAGCTTTTATTGAAAAATGTATGGAAAGTAAAGGGAATCAAGGGATTAAATTCGAGCTGTCCGCGCGGCGGCGGAGTTTCTTCAACGCACCTTCCGGCTGGGTGGGCGTCAAATTGGCCCGAGCGTCCAACCCGCGTCGAATTCCCTTTTGCCGGGTGCGGAAAAATCTCACCCAAAGCGGGCGATGCGCCGGATAATAATGACGGGCAAGGGAGGTTGGCTTTGAAGACGGTTTCAAGTGGGCTACGCAACTGCGGATGGGCCTTTGTGCTGTTGGCGGCAGCCAGCCTAGGTTGGTCCGAGGTGCACACCAATCCGATGAACCGCGAGCCGCTGGTGCGCGAGGCCTTCCAGCACTTCTACAACCTGGACTATCCAGGGGCCGTCGAGCGTTTCGAGCGCGTCCAAGCCGCGCACCCCGGCGATCCGCAGGCCACCGCGCTCCTGCTGGAAGCCGTGGTCTTCCAGGAGCTCTACCGGCTGGACCTGCTGGACACTACCTTCTACGCCAACGACGGCTTTCTTTCCGGCCGCCACGCCACCACGGAAGACCCTAAAACCCGCGACCGCATTCTGCGGCTGGCCGACGAGGCCGTTCGCGAGGCCAACGCACGCATCGGCAAGAACCCCAACGACATCGACGCCCTCTATGCCCGCGGCTGGGCGCGTGCCCTGCAGTGCGCTTATATCGCCATGGCGGAGCGGGGCTTTCGCGCCGGGTTTGGGGTGGCCACGAAGGCCAAGGACGATGAGATGCGCGTCCTGGAACTGGACCCAAATTACGCCGACGCCAAACTGGTGGCGGGGGTCTACGAGTACGTGGTGGGCGCGCTGCCCTGGCCCTTCAAGTTGGTGATCGGCTTTGCCGGCATCACCGGCTCGAAGTCCAAGGGCATGGAGATGCTCACCGACGCCGGCAATCGCGGCGTGACGACCAGCATCGAGGCGCGCACCGTAATCGCCCTGTTCCTGCGCCGCGAGGGGAAGTACCAGCAGGCGATTCAGGTGGTGCGCGGGCTGAAGAAGCAGTACCCGCACAATTTTCTCTTCTGCCTGGAAGAGGCCAACCTGCGCAAGGACGCCGGCGAGGGCATGGACGCCGTGGCCGCCTACCGGGAGGTTCTGGCCGACGACGGCAGGCCGGGCTATTTTGCCGATGCGCGGCTGGAACTGGCGGATTTTGGCCTGGGCGACGCTCTGCGCGGCCAGCGCCACTTCGACGAGGCGGCGCAGGCCTATGAGCAGGCCGGCTGGACCAAAGACATCGGCCCCGAGCTCAAAATTCGCTCGTTGCTGGCGGCCGGAGAATGCCGCGACATGAACGGCGAACGCTCCTTGGCGATCCGGGATTACCAGGCCGCCATCGAGGCCGGTCCCGGGACCGCGCGCGCCGACACGGCGCGAAAGCGCCTGCGCAGTCCCTATAAGGGCAAGTAGGGGCCTGCTTTTGCCGCCTCTGCTTCCAGCAGTTTTCCATTCCCTGCTTTCATCCGTTTTCCAGGGCCCCGGCGAACTGCCGAGCGGAGAAGACGGGGCGCAAAACCCTGCCTGTAGAATGTGCTCAGCGCGCCATCTGGCTTATAGCGGTTCTCCAGTTGCTGTAGTGGAAACCACTGGCCACCCCGCATGGTACTCAAAACTCCACCTAAACTGGAGCACCGCTCAAAAAATGACCTACTTCGACCAAGTCTCTGAGGCAGCAGCATTTCTACGGGCCATGTTCGGTCCATTCAATCCTCGCGTGGGAATCGTCCTCGGCTCCGGGCTGGGCGCGGTGGCCGAAGCCGTGGCCGATCCGATCGCCGTTCCCTATTCCCAGATTCCACACTTCCCGCCCTCCACCGTCGAGGGGCACTCGGGGCGAATCGTGGCCGGGCTGCTAGGTGATGTTCCGGTAATCGTGATGCAGGGGCGGGTGCATTTTTACGAGGGCTACTCGCCGCTTGAGGTCACCTTTCCCATGCGCGTGCTGGGCGCGATGGGAATTCGCGCCGTGGTGCTGACCAACGCCGCCGGGGGCATCAACGAGGGCTACCGCCAAGGCCAGCTTGTGGCTCTGGCCGACCACATCAACCTCATGGGATGGAATCCGCTGGTGGGGCCGAATGAGCCGCGCTTCGCCCTCCAACCCGAAGCGGAGTTGCATTCTCCCGCCGCAGCCCCCCATTTGCCCGCCTCCAGCCTTGATCTGCTTGCCTCCGGCCCCCAATTTCCTGCCTCCGGCCTTCGTTTCCCTGACATGACCGAGGCCTACTCGAAACGCCTCCGCGCCTTGGCGAAGCAAGTTGCCGGGGAAGAGGGATTTGCGCTCGACGAGGGGGTTTATCTGGCCGTCAGCGGGCCGAGCTTTGAGACGCCGGCCGAGATTCGCGCCTTCCGCACGCTGGGCGCCACGCTAGTGGGCATGTCCACCGTACCGGAGACGATTGTTGCGCGGCACATGGGGATCGAGGTGCTGGCCATCAGTTGCGTGGCCAACCTGGCCGCCGGGTTGAGCACAACTCCATTGAGCCACGAGGAGGTCCAGGAGACCGGCCAGCGGGTGGAGCGGCGGGTGGCCAGGCTACTCCAGCGGCTCGCGCCGAAGATTGCCGCCTTGGCCGGGGCGGTGGTCGAAGAATAGGGAAACCAGCGAAAAACTGCCGTAAGCCCTTTCACCCACACAGTGCGCGCCTTGGACGGGCTCGTGGCGCAGAAGCGATTGCCTGCTGCAGTACGCAAGCCAGACAAGAGCTCCCCGGCCTGCAAATTGACCTGATGCGCGGCGGCGGTTAATTTCTCCTCGCGGAATTGATGGACTTTCGCTTTTTACTGCCCGCTTGGCTTGGGTTTACCAAAGTTTCGTGGGGAAACTACCAGATTGTGCCTTTATCTTGATAACATTGTGCCTTTATCTTGATAACCTGGAAAGGATGACGTCGAAATCCACACGATCGATGAAGCGCAAGGTGGCGGCCTGGCTGCGGCAAGGCATCTCACCCCGGCGGCTGGCGCTGACGCTTGCCCTGGGCTTCGCCATCGGCTGCATTCCGGTGGTGGGGATTCCGACGGTACTGTGCGCGCTGTTGGCCTTGGCGCTCAAGCTGAATCTGCCCGCCATCCAGGCGGCCAACTACGCTGTAATGCCACTGCAAATGGTTTTGATTGTGCCCTTTGCGCGTCTGGGCGGGCGGCTGTTCTCCCTCGGCTCGGGACGCGCTATCGAGGCCGGGGCCCTGCTGCATACATCGCCCCTGGCGCTGGTTTCGCGGATGGGCGGACTGGCTGGCCAGGCGTTGCTGGCCTGGCTGGTGATCGCCATTCCGGCGGTGGCGCTGATGACCGTGACGCTGACCGCCGTGCTGCGCCGGATTCCGGCCGTGGCCGCGGCCGATTCCGTCGACTGAGGCAGGGATCAGGGGTCAGGGGTCAGATAATCTGGGTGCCCCACCCTCGTCGCGTTCTTGTTTTTGCGGCTAGGGTGGGAGATAGCCTCATTTTGCCGCGTAGGGCTCGGCCACCGGTTTGGCGCTCTCCAGCCAGGCGGTGTAGATCATATCGCGCAGCATACTGGCTCCGGCCGCCAGCCGTCCGGCGGTAAACTCCCGCGAATCAGCCGTTCCCGCGCCCATAAATCCACCCGCCTTGTCCAGTTGGTAGACCCTTTCCACATAGGTCTTGGAGTGGCGCAGGTAGGCCACATAGGCGTCGAAAAGGTCGCCGTGGATGGCCTTGAGCGGCGTCATCTTGGCCCGCACCTCGTCCTCGCCCAGGTTGGCGTCCACAAACGGACCCTCGAACTGCCAGTGAATCTGGTGGCCGGTGGTGTAGCCGTGGGGATTCGGCCCCACCCAGCCGTTGTATTGAATGGTGGTGTGCAGCGGCTGCGAGCCGTCGCCGACGTAGTGGCCGAGCCAGCCCGCGTAAAAAATGATCGCCTGCTCAACGGGGCGGGTCTGACGATGGCCGGCGGCCAGCTTGCGGTAATCGCGCATCGCGGACTTCAGCCGCTCCCAGACCTCGTCGGTCTCCCAGGGCTGGAGGCCGATCTTCTCCGGCCGCTCGCCGGCGGCAAAGACCTTGGCCTCGAAATCCAGGCGGCGATGCGGCAAGGGGCCCAGCGCGTCGGCCTGTTCGAGGTCGATGAAGTGCTCGGGGGACTGGGCGGCGTTCAACTCCGGCTCGGCGGGTGAGCGCCAGCGGTCCGGTTCGGGGCCCAGGTACTCGATCTCGGCGACCGCCTCCGGGGAACGCAAAAATCCAGGCAGATCGGCGGGCAAGGAGCTGGCCGCCAGCTTGTTGATCAGACGATGGCCCCCATTGCCCCAGGCGCGGGCCGCCGGAGGCTGAGCCAGGAGGCAAATCAGCCCGGCCGTGGCCAGGGCGGATGAAAACAAACGGGACGGCGCGGAGAAAGTGAGCATGGGGCCAGTATACGGCCGCCTGCTGGAGGCTCCGGCTCGCCTTCAAGGCTGGATTTCACTCCCTCCACTGCGGGTTGGCCCCAAATGCACTAGACTCAAACCGTGGGCTTTCAAGATTTTCTTGGCAATTCGGCCACCGTCACGCGGCTGCGCGAGAGCATCGGCGCGGGGCGCTTCCCGCAGTCGCTGATCCTGGCCGGACCGCGCGGGGCGGGCAAGTACACTCTGGCCCTGATGCTGGCCCAGGCTGTCAACTGCCTCCAACCCACTGAATCCGATGGACTTCCAGACTTCTGCGGCGTCTGCTCGAATTGCACCCGCATTGCCGGCTCGGCCAACCTGGAAGAGCGCGTCGCCGAGGCCGTCGAAGCCCGCGAGCAGATGCGCGACGCCGACAAGCGCGAGACCCGCATTCTGATCCAGACCCACCCGGACGTGCTCGTCATTCCCCCCGACCCGCCGCAGTTGCTCATCAAGCTCGGCCAGGTTCGCCAGGCGATTCACGTGGCCTACTACCGTCCGCCGGTCGAGGCGCGCCGCGCTTTTACCATTTTCACCTCTTCGGCTTTCATGAAAGAGGCGGCCAATTCGCTCCTTAAAGTTCTGGAAGAGCCGCCCGAGTACACTTCGCTGGTTCTGCTCACCGAAAATCCGCAGGAGTTGCTGCCCACCATCCGCTCCCGCGCCGTGGTGCACCGGCTGGGCGCGATTCCCGCCTCTGACCTGGAGGCCCTGCTGGCCCAATGCCGCCCTCAACTCAAGGCGCAGGAGCGGGCCCTGACCGCGCGGCTGGCCGAGGGCGCCGTGGGCCGCGCCCTCACCCTCGACCTCAGCGTTTATCTGGCCAGCCGCCAGGACGCCCTCGTCCTGCTGCGCACCGCGCTGCGCGAGCCCGACTACTCGCAGCTTTTTCACGCCACTGAAAGCTACCGCGCTGGCGCCGACGGCCAGGAAAAGACCCTCAACCTGCTGCGCGCCTTGGGCAGCCTCATCGAAGACCTGCTGCTCATTGTGGCCGGCACGCCGCAGCTCATCCGCAACCTGGACATCGAAGCCGAACTCACCCGCCTGAGCCGGGACTTGGCCCTCAGCGCCCAGACTTCCGGTCAGGTTTCCGGCTTGGATTGGATCGACAGTGCCGCTCGCGCCCTCGTTCAGGTCGAGCAGGGCATGCGCCGCAACCTGCTCCGCTCCCTCTCGCTGGACGCCATGGCCGTCGGCCTCAGCCGCGACTAGTCCACGTCTTTCCCAACGCCTTTCAAGGAGGGGTTTTTCTTCATGAGTGTTGAACCAACTCTGTCCAGCGCCGGCAAACAAGCCGCCACCTCACCAGCCCGCGCCCAAGCGAGCACGCGCAACTGGACAGCTCCCGTTGCTCCCTTTCGCTTGCTCGCCTACGGCCAGGATCCAGAGCCTTCGCAGCACCAGACCGAGCTCTTCTACCTGCAAAAACAGATTCAGGCACAGACCATCATGGTCCTGGTGCTCGCAGACGGAGAGCAGATCGAAGGCTGCATCGAGTGGTACGATCACAACGCCCTCAAGCTTCGCGGCCGCGCCAAGACCCTGGTCTACAAATCCGCCATCAAGTATATGTACAAGCTGGGCGACCATGGACTATGAGGTTTCGGAGAACAGCTTCTAGCTGCTAGAAGCTGCCTCCCTATTCCCAGCTTTGAACAGCCGGTCGCGAATGGCCGCGCCAATCCCCTTGGCCGGCGGCAGCGGGCAGAGAATCACCGTGCAGCCCGCGCCGTCCAGTGCTCGCAGCCCGGCGTAAAGCTCCCGCGCCATCTTCTTCGGGTCCGACCAGCGGCCCCAGGCGTACACCGCCGCCGCCCCGGCAGGCGCAGCCACTTCGGCTGGCAGCATCACGCCCACCCGCTCGCCTGCCTGGGCCATAACCGCCTCGGCCAGCCGCGCACCCAGCTCGGCCAGCGCAGCCCCGGCCAGGCCACTCACAGCCAGTTCTCCCCCGATCAGCAGCAGCCGCGCCCTGGGCGCATAGTGCCGCAGTCCCACCCCCGGCGAGGGCAGCGCCTCGCGCGGCGTTTCCTTGAGCGCGCCACTGTTCTGAAAGAACTCGACCGCCCCGGCAGTGTCTCGAATCTGGACACTCGTCACCGCCCCCGGCCGGTAGATCATCATCGGGCTTGTGTTCGGGTCGAGGACCGTGGACTCGACCCCGTGCTCGGTTGGTCCCGCATCCACGACCGCGTCGATCCGCCCGTCCAGATCAGCCAGCACATGCGCGGCCGTGGTAGGGCTCGTGTGGGCAAAGAGATTGGCGCTGGGCGCGGCCACTGGAACCCCGGCTCGCCGGATCAGCTCGAGCGCCACCGCGTGCGCCGGCATTCGCACCCCAACCAGGGGGCGGCCAGCGGTGACCACATCGGGCACGGCGGCCGTGCGCGGCAAAAGCAGCGTCAGCGGACCCGGCCAGTAGGCCTTCATCAGCTTCCGCGCCGCCTCGGGGACATCGCGCACCAAGCCCTCCAGCATGGCCTCCGCGCCATTCTCCCCGGCCACGTGCACAATCACCGGATCCCACGACGGCCGCTGTTTCGCCTTAAAAATGCGTTCTACAGCCTCTGCGTCCAAGGCATTCGCGCCCAATCCGTAGACCGTCTCGGTGGGCAGCGCCACCAGCCCTCCGGCGCGCAAAATCTGCGCCGCGCGCTCCAGCGCTTCCTCGGCCTCGGCAGAATCCAAGTGCGCCGGGTCCACCACCAATCGCAGTGTCTTCACCCTTCCATTGTCGCCTCTTTGCCGCGCAACCCGCCACCTGTGCCGTATACTCACCGTGATAGCTCTTAGCTGTTAGCTTTTAGCTCTTAGCTTGCTGGCCGGGCAGCCGGCCCGATAAGCGGACTCCGCTCCTCAGTCGTAAGACAAGCTAAAAGCTAACAGCTAAAGGCTAAAAGCTGTTTTTTTCACCATGCCCGTCGAAACCGAGATCAAATTCCACGTGGACGACCTGGCCGGCCTCGCCCGCCGCCTCGAAGCCGCTGGCTTCCACCTGCAAACCCCGCGCGCCTTCGAGTCGAATGTGCTCTATGACACGCCGGACCGGCAGATGCGCGCCCGCACCGAGATTTTGCGCATTCGCGGCTATGCCGGCCAGTGGACCGTCACCCACAAGCGGTTGCCCGACATCGGCCCCGGCGAAGACTCCCACAAGCACCGCATCGAAACCGAGACCGAGGTCGCCGACGGCGACGCGCTGGCCGAAATCTTTCTGGCCCTTGGCCTGGTTCCCGCCTTCCGCTACGAAAAATGGCGCACCGAGTGGACGGACGGCGAGGGCCACTGCGTGGTCGATGAGACCCCCATCGGCGACTACGCCGAGCTCGAAGGCCCGGCCGAATGGATCGATCGCGCCGCCGCCCGCATCGGCCTCGATCCGGCCGAGTACATCACCCTCAGCTACGGCCGGCTCTTCGACCTCTGGCGCGAGCAGCAAAACTCCACTGTCCAGGACCTGACCTTCGCCGCCGTCGGCCAAGTGGCCAAGGGCTGAAAATCCGCGGCAACAGCTTCCCGCCGCCAACCCAAACGCGGCGCGGCAAACAACGGAAAGAACAGGCGCAATCCGCCGGTTTTTCTCTGCGATTTTCCGCGTTCATGCGGAGCTGGCAGCCGGCAACTCCCTCATTCCCCTGGTAATTAAAATCCCAAGAGATATTAACGAAAATTAGCTTTATCGCCGATAACCTCCTTGAACAAGTCGAAAGCTGCAAGGAGGAGCAAAAAAATTGATTTGCGCCGCAAGAACCACGTTCCTTTGGAAAAGTGCCTACAATGTTTTAAGGAAAGCCTGTAATCTTCCGCCGGTCTCAGGCTGAATCTGGCGGCAATGCAGGCAGATGGGAGCAACAGACGCCATGCCAGTCCCTGCCCATATCTCCGACGCTCCTGGATCTGCGGTGCTGTCCGTGGCGCTCATCGATCCGGACGATCAGCGCCGCCAGAAGGTAGCCGTCGCGCTGGCGGAGTTCCAGGGCACAACGGTGCAGGAGTATTCTTCCTTCCCTCCGGCCAACCTGGACGCGTTGCCCAGGCTGCTGGGACAGCGTTACGACGCCGTCCTGATCGACCTGGACAGCGACCCGGAGTACGCCTTCGATATGGTGGAGAGCCTCTGCGCCACGGGCTCGGTCACGGTGATGGTCTATTCGGCGCAGAGCGATCTGGATCTGGCGATCCGCTTCATGCGCGCCGGCGCCCGCGAGTTCCTCACCCTGCCGCTGGTTCGCGCCGACATTGCCGGCGCTCTGGGCCGGGTTTCGATCCGCCACTCCGCGACTCACCACATCAGAAGAACAGCCAGAAAACTATTCGTCTTTCTTGGCTCCAAAGGCGGCTGCGGAGTCACCACCATCGCCTCCAACTTCGCCGTGGCGCTGGCCCAGGAGTCCGGCCACAAGACCCTGTTGATCGACTTCGGGCTCCCCCTGGGAGACGCGGCGATCAACCTCGGCATGACCGCCGAGTACTCCACAGCCAACGCCTTTCAGAATTCCAGCCGGCTCGACGCGAACTTCCTCTGCTCGCTGCTGGCCAGGCACAGCTCGGGATTGTCCGTACTCCCGGCTCCGGGAGAATTCTCACCCCTTCAAGTCCCCGATGAGGCCATCGATAAACTGCTGGCCGTGGCCCGCCAGTGCTTCGATTATGTAGTCGTCGATGCCGGAGCGAGAATCGACTTGAGGGGTACGGCTCTGTTTGAAGAATCCGCCATGCTCTACCTGGTCACGCAGGTCGGCGTCACCGAGCTGCGCAACTCCAATCGCCTGATTTCGCAGTTTTTTTCCAACCGGGGCCGCAAGCTTCAGATTGTGCTCAACCGCTACACGCCGCACGCCCTGCTCTTCGATGACCAGCAGATCGACAAGGCCCTCACCCGGCCGGCCCAGTGGAGAATCCCCGACGATTACGCCACCGCACGGCGCACCCGGAACACCGCCACTCCGGTCGCGCTTGAGGACTCACCCATTTCAAGGGCGATCCGCCAGATGGCCAGAACCGCCTGCGGTTTGCCCGCCAGCCCGGAAAAGAAAAGAGGCTTCTCCTTGTTTCGCAGAGAGTTCTGGTCTTCCGCAAGGCCATCGCGGGAAACCATCGAGTCCAGAGAAGGATAAAACAGGCCGAGAGGCCCGCTACTTCCCTGCCCCGTGGCATTTTTTGTACTTTTTACCCGACCCGCAGGGGCAGGGGTCGTTGCGGCCCACCTTTTCGCCGGTCCGGCGCTGCACCGGCTGGCTGGCCTCTCCAGCGCCCGCCCTGCTGGCCGCATCCAGTTCCCGCTGCTTCTTGCGGTGGAACTCCTTTTCCAGCGCGTCGATGGTCGTCGAGGCCTGCCGCGTGGCAACCGCCGCCTCTTCGTCAAGGACAGACAGCTCCGCCGCCTCCAACATCAGCGGCCGTGCGCTGCTGGCCACCGGAGGCGCCGGGGGAACCGCGCGGCTGGGCCGGGGAGCCGCATCCACCGGCTGCCCGTCAGGCCCTAGAATCTGCATGCGGAAGAGGAAGCGGACCGTGTCCTCCTGGAACTTCAGCATCATGGCCTCGAACATNNTCCTTCAGGTGGTCCATCGAGAGCAGATGGTCCTTCCACAGCCCGTCGATCACGCTCAGCATCACCATCCGCTCGTGGTAGCGCATGGTCGCCGAGGTGAGAATCCGCTCCTTGGCCTCGTACTGTTCCTTCAATTTATCGAAGATGGCGTCGCCCAATTCGTGCCGCGCCAACTCCAGAGGCTTGATCCCCGCCGCGGCCAGATTCAGCCCGAAGTGGTCGGTGAGCTTCTCGTCCAGGCCCTTCAGATTCCATTGGTCCGGATGCAGCTTCTCGCCGCAAAACTCATCCAGCAGGCCGCTGAGAATTCCGCCGACATAATCCTCCAGAATCAGCTCTTTCTGCTCGACGCCCTCCAGCAGTTGCCGCCGCAGCCCATAGACCGCCTCGCGCTGCTTGTNNGCTTGTTCATCACATCGTCGTACTCGAGCAGGTGCTTGCGCGACTCGAAGTTCTGCGCTTCGACGGCCTTCTGCGCGCCCTCGATGCGGTTAGAGATCATCTTCGACTCGATGGGCACGCCCTCTTCCATGCCCAGCCGCTCGAGTAGCGTCGAGACCCACTGCTTGGCGAAGATGCGCATCAGGTCGTCTTCGAGCGAGAGATAAAATCTCGACTCGCCCGGATCGCCCTGGCGGCCGGCGCNNCGCCGCGACTCGTGCCGCTCGGTGCCCAGGATGAACAGGCCGCCGGCCTCGATCACCTGCTCGTGCTCCTCGTGCGCCGCATCGGCGTGCACTTTGAAGACCTCGGCCCACTCAGGCACGGAGATCTCGAACTCCTGGCCCTGATAGTAGAAGCGCAGAAATCCGGCCGGGGCCATGGGGTTGATCGCCCCCTCGGCCACGCTGATGGCCCGCGCCTTGCCCTTCTTCACCAGCTCCTGGCGGGCCATGAACTCCGGATTGCCGCCGAGCAGAATATCGGTGCCGCGGCCAGCCATGTTGGTCGAGATGGTCACCATCCCCACCCGCCCGGCCTGAGCCACGATCTCCGCCTCGCGCTCGTGGAACTTGGCGTTCAGCACCACATGGCGCACGCCCTTGCGCTGCAGAATTCCGGACAGCCGCTCTGACTTTTCAATCGAAGTCGTTCCCACCAGCACCGGCTGCTGCCGCTCGTGCAGGATGGCGATGTCGTCGGCCGCCGCCTTGTACTTTTCCTTCTCGGTACGGTAAACCACGTCGGGATTTTCCAGCCGCAGCATCGGCTTGTTGGTGGGAATGACAACGATTTCCAGCTTGTAAATCTTGTCGAACTCGGCCGCCTCGGTCTCCGCCGTGCCGGTCATGCCGCTCAGTTTCTTGTACAGGCGGAAGTAGTTCTGGAAGGTGATGGTGGCCAGCGTCTGGTCTTCCTTGCGGATGGCCACGCCCTCCTTGGCCTCGATCGACTGGTGCAACCCGTCGGACCAGCGGCGGCCCGGCATCAGGCGGCCGGTGAAGGTGTCCACGATGATCACCTCGCCGTCCTTCACCACGTAGTCCACGTCGCGTTTGTAAAGCGCGTGGGCCTTGATGGCCGTCTCCACGTAGTGCTTCAGATCCCAGTTCTCGGCGTCGGCAATGTTGTCGATGCCCAGCAGCTTTTCGATCGTCACCCAGCCCTCGTCGGTGACGCCAATGGTGCGCTGCTTTTCGTCCACGATGTAGTCGCCGGTGAGGTACTTCTGGCCCTCGGCCAGTTGCAGATCGAGCTCGGCGACGCGCCTGGTGTCGCTGGCTTCGATCTCCTCGCCCAGTGCGAGCTCGGGGATGATCTTGCGCGCCCGCGCGTACTTGTCCGTGGTCTGGTCGGTGGGCCCGGAGATAATCAGCGGCGTCCGCGCCTCGTCGATCAGGATCGAGTCCACCTCGTCGACGATGGCGTAGTAGTGGCCGCGCTGCACGCAATCTTTTATCTCGAATTTCATGTTGTCGCGCAGGTAATCGAAGCCAAATTCGTTATTGGTCCCGTAGGTGATGTCGGAGGCGTAAGCGGCGCGGCGCTCATTGTCGTCCAGGTCGTGAACGATCACGCCCACCGTCAGCCCCAGNNGGCCAGGTAGTCGTTCACCGTGACCACATGCACGCCGTGGCCGGCCAGGGCGTTCAGATAGCAGGCCAGGGTGGCCACCAGCGTCTTGCCCTCGCCGGTCTTCATTTCCGAGATTTTGCCCTGGTGCAGCACCATGCCGCCGATCAACTGCACGTCGAAGTGGCGCATCTGGACGGCGCGCCAGCCGGCCTCGCGCACCACCGCGAAGGCCTCGGGAAGAATCTCTTCCAGGGCCTCGCGCGCGGCCGCCTTCACCGCCTCGGCGTCAGTAATTCCTTCGACGCGGGCAGCAATCCGCGCCCGGAACTCGACCGTTCTGGCCCGCAACTCATCGTCGGTAAGCCGCTTGGTGTCCTCTTCCAGAGCGTTGATCACCGCCACCACCGGCATTAACCGCTTGATCAGCCGCTCGTTCGCCGTGCCAAAAATTTTTGTAAGGGCTTTATCAAAAAACACAGGTTTCTCCGCTTACCAGTGTAAATGGCGAGGGTGAACACACGGTATCAGCCGTGCCCGGGCGCCAAACCAGTCACAAATCAGGATGCCCCAGGTCTCGATTTTGAGACCTAAGACAGAAGGCTCCTCAAGATCCCGCGGATTGTTCTACATAACACTATGACTGCATTATACTTAGATTCAAAGTATTCTGAAGTGGCTCTCTTCTCCAGACAACGCAACCATCAGGATGTACCATCTCAGCAAGAGTGCACAAACTGCACGGAGGAATCCACCCATGAAGCTCACTCGTCTCGCTCTTCCAGCGCTTGTTCTTGCCCTGGGAACGTCCGCCCTGCTCAGGGCACAGTCTCAACCCCAGGACCACCCGCAGCAAGGCTATGGTCAGGACCATGATCGTGGCGGCTGGGATGCGCCTCCCCAGGAGTTCCAGGAGATTCAACGCCAGGGCTTCCACGATGGCATCGAAGCCGCCCGCAACGACTTCCAGAATCAGCGTCCCCCGAACGCGGAGAGAAGAAACGAATTCCGCCATCCTCCGGT
>PMPH01000146.1 GCA_003161045.1 Acidobacteriaceae bacterium | reverse complement strand
CCACGCCCAGCTCGGCATTCACGAAAGTCGCGGCAAAGCTCTCCAGCGGCTGTTCTGTGCTCTGCTGCGCCCACAGGTACTGCGCCAGGGGCTCCAAGCCCTTTTCGCGGGCGATGGTGGCCTTGGTGCGCCGCTTGGGCTTGTAGGGCAGGTAGAGGTCTTCGAGCTCGGCCTTGTCGAGCGTGGCCTCGATGCGCGTCTTCAGCTCATCGGTCAGCTTGCCCTGCACGGCGATCGAGGCCAGGATGGTCGCGCGGCGGTCGGCCAGGTCGCGAAAGTAGGCCAGCTTCTCCTCGATCGAGAGAATCTGCACCTCGTCCAGGTTGCCGGTGGCCTCTTTGCGGTAGCGCGCGATAAAGGGCACGGTTCCGCCATCGTCGAGCAGTTCGATGACGGCGACCAGGCCACGAAGGGGCAGGTTCAAGGTTTGTGCAATGTGAAGGAGGATTTCAGGGGAGAGGTTTTTTGTCTCGGTCATGGGTGGTCCATGTTCATGGTACACGGGGCCGCCAAGGAAATCGCGCCTCCGGCCAGTGTGCAAAAACGCGCATAATAATCAAATAGATTGCCTGCGTGACTCTGGTCATGGCCACCGGCAGCCAAATCCGCGGAACGAGAGCCAGTCAAGAGCCGGATGAGCACTTCCAGAGACACGCAGCGCCTTACGGAGGCCGAACTCCGCGACTGGAAGCCCTCGGTGAACCCCTGGTGGGTCGCCGTCTCGGTGATGCTGGCCACCTTCATGGTGGTGCTCGACTCCTCGGTGGCCAACGTCGCCCTGCCGCACATCGCCGGCAACCTTTCGGCTTCAACCGACGAATCGACCTGGGTTCTGACCAGTTATTTGGTCTCGAATGCGATCATGCTGCCCGCCGCCGGGTGGATTGCGCGGCGCATCGGGCGCAAGCGCCTGCTGATGATCTCCATCGTGGCCTTCACGGCCGCTTCGCTGCTCTGCGGAATGGCGCCGAATATGCCGATGCTGATCGTGGCCCGGATTTTGCAGGGCATTGGCGGCGGCGGAATGCAGCCCTTGGCGCAGTCCATCCTGATCGAGAGCTTTCCGCCTCGCAAACAGGGCACGGCGATGGCCGTCTACGGCGTCGGCATTGTGGTGGCTCCGGTCATCGGCCCAACCCTGGGCGGATGGATCACCGACAGCTACACCTGGCGCTGGATCTTCTACATCAACCTGCCCGTGGGCCTGCTGGCCCTGTTCATGGTCAGCCTCTTCATCGAAGATCCTCCTTACCTGCGCAGGGCATTTCAAGGAGCCATCGACTACCTGGGTTTTGGCCTGATGGCCATCGGGTTGGGAGCTTTGCAGTTGCTGCTGGACAAGGGGCAGGAGGCGGACTGGTTTGCGGCCAATTGGATTTGCTGCCTAGCCGTAGTCTCCGCCATCGCGCTGGTGGGCTTCATCGTCCGCGAACTGACGGACCGGGAACCGATCGTCCAGTTGCGCGTGCTTGGCAACCGCAATTTCAGAGTCGGAACGCTGCTGACCGGCCTCTTCGGCGTCATTCTTTATGGCGTCACCGCCATGCTGCCGTTGTTTTTACAGACGCAGATGGGCTATTCGGCACTGGATAGCGGCCTGGCCGTCAGTCCGCGCGGTCTCGGCTCCCTGCTCGCGATGGCGATGATGGGCGTGCTGGTCAACTACATTGACAACCGCATTCTGCTGGCCTGCGGCTTCACGCTGCTCGGCTATTCGACCCTGCTGCTGAGCCACATCAACCTGGGAATCTCCATCGGCTCGGTCATCGTGCCGAACTTCATCAACGGCTTTGCCGGTGGCCTCCTCTTTGTTCCCCTTACCACCTTGACGATGAGCTACCTGCGCCGGGAAGAGATCGGCAATGCCTCCGGCATCTACAACCTGATGCGCAACATTGGCGGCAGCATCGGCATCGCCGCGGTGACCACAAACCTGGTGCGCGGCGCCCAGGCCCACCAAAACTATCTGGGGGCCAATCTGGCGGCGGGCAACCCAATCGTTGGAACGCTGCTCCAGGGACTGCAGGCCAGATTCCAAGCCGGAGGAGCCAGCGCCTCTGACGCGCATCAAAAGGCCTTGGGGGCGATCTACCGCAGCATTCAGCAACAGGCCTCGCTGCTCGCCTATGCCGACAACTTCCGGCTAATGGGATTTCTCGCTCTGCTGTGCATCCCGCTGGTCGTGCTCTTCCAACGAAAAAAGACGCATTAGAGCGGTTCTCCAGTTCACGCGCACTTGTCAAAGCCGTGCAAGGTGGCTCTTTCTTAAGGAAAAATCCACTTAACGGTCGTGGTTTCGGCGGATAGCAATTGGAGAACCGCTCTAGCCCTCGGCGCGCACCAGCAGACAGGTGATGTTGTCGCGGCCACCGGCTTGGTTGGCGGCGCCGACCAGTAGGGCGCAGAGCTCCTCGAGGGGCAGATCGGCCGCCAGGATGGATGCAATCAGCGAATCGGCAAGTTCGATCGTCAAGCCGTCGGAACAGAGCAGAAAAAGGTCGCCCGGCGCGGCCTCCAACTCAAATAAATCCGGCTCAACCGTGCTCTCGGTGCCCAGAGCGCGGGTGATGACGTTGTGCAGCGGAGAGTTCCGGGCCTCGGCCTGGGTCATGCGGCCCATGCGAACCTGCTCGGCGACCAGCGAGTGGTCCAGACTGATCTGCTCCAGTCGGCTCTGGACCGGTCTGGCAGGCTCTGGGAGGTTCTGGCTCAGGATCGGCTCGGGGCGGTTCTGTTCGGGGCTGCTCGGGCCGGAGTTGCTCGGGTCCGGTTGAAGACTGCGCAGCCGGTAGCAGCGGCTGTCTCCCACGTTGAAGACCAGGACGCGGCGCGCCTCGGCCACCAAGCCCACCAGCGTGGTCCCCATCCCGCGCAGCCGGGGATTGCTCAGGGCGCAGGAGTAGATGGCCTGGTTGGCGGCGGCGACGGCTTCCTCGATCGCATTTTCAAGCGACGCGGCCTCCGGCTTGGCGCGGCGGCTGAGCTGCCGCAGCACCTCTTCGACGGCCAGCGAGCTGGCAACCTCGCCGGCCGCGGCGCCGCCCATGCCGTCGCAGACAAGATAGACTCCATGCTCGGCGGAGAGACCGAATGCATCTTCGTTGGAAGCGCGTTTGCGGCCGCGGTCGGAGACCACGGCAGAGGCATAATGAACGGCAGCGGTGGCCAAGAAAACTCTCCCGCTGCTCAGTTTACACAGTTTGCAACTGGCGGGCGCAGCCATGCCCCGGAATCCTCTGGTCAGCGTTCCGGCGGGTGAGCCGTGGGAGCCACGCCCTCCCGCACCGGACGGCTGAGCCCAGCGTCACCTTGAAAATGCGCTATGCCGCCTTCGACTGCATTCCGACCTGGTCCCAGGGCGATTGTGCAACCACCTCGTTGCCGACATCTCCCGCTTCGAGGTGAGCTTGAGTCAGTTTGCCGCGGATGGGGACCATAAAACCATTGGGCTCGCCGACGCTGGTAACTTCCATGAAAAGATCGCCCGCGCCCGGCTCGTATGGGTCTTCCGGCACCACAATCTTCATGCCAGGGCGAAGATCGCTCACGCTGACCGGCGGATACTGGCTGAAGAAATTTTCACGATACTTCTGCATGGCTGCTTCAAAGTCCATAGTGTTCCCCTTCTCGATCAAATCCGTTGAATCCATCGAACTTTTTGATGTAAGCCCGCCGCTTTGCCGCTCCGGGCAACGCCGCGGGACGCCACGCCACAGTGCTCGCTCCAAGGTTCATACAGAAACCTTATGGAGATTAGATGGAAAACTTCCGTTAGCGTTGCAGCTTAAAGTGCGCCACGAAAGCGGCCAATAAATTTTGTGGTTTTTGCGAGGCATTTTTAGAGCGCAAATGGCTATTTTCGAGCGCTAGCTGCGATTTAGAGCGCAAATGGCTGAGTCCGCATAAGAAAAACCGTGCAGGCAAGCTGCCCGTCAGGTTCTCGAAGAGCTGGAAGCCGGAGCGGCTGAGGCTCTTCCGCGCCCGGAGCCCAATTCCGTCCTCCCTTATCCACAAAAACCGCATTCTGCACCGTTGACCCTGCCCGCCAGGCTCCGTAGAGTCTGTAATTGGGGGCAAGATTTTTGCCGCGCCCGATCCATTGGCGGCCGATGCTCCACTCAGGCCGGAGCGCAGTACGGTAAAACCTCAACCACCCGGAGTAAAAATGCTGAAACTAAAGAAGATCCACATCCTCGGCTTTAAAAGCTTTTGCGACCGCACGGAGTTGACCGTGGCGGGCACGGGGATTGCCGTGGTGGTGGGGCCGAATGGGTGCGGCAAGTCGAACATTCTGGACGGGGTGAGCTGGGTGCTCGGCGAGCAGAGCGCTAAAACCTTGCGCGGCACGCACATGCAGGACGTAATCTTTGCCGGAACCAGGGAGCGCAAGCCGCTGGGCATGGCCGAGGTGACGCTGACCATGGTCGATCCCGAGGCTTACGAGGGCCCGATTCCCGTGGAGCCGCAGGTGGTGGTGGAGCACGAAGGCCCGGCCGACTGGGACGAGGATGAAGAGCGCCGCCAGCGAGCCGAGGAGGCCGAGGAGATCATCGCCAACGAGCAGCCGGGTCAGGTGCTCGATGAGGACTCTCTGGAAGGGTCAGCCCCACCGCAGGTGGCAGCCTCGCCGCAGGCAGCCGGCTCGCAGCAGGCGGTGGCGGGCGAGGGTCCGCAGGCGGTGGTGCTGAAGATTCGCCGTCGCAAGTTCCAGCGCACGCCGCAAAAGGGCGAGATTGTGATTACCCGGCGGCTGTTCCGCACCGGGGAGAGCGAGTACCTGCTGAATGGCAAGCTCTGCCGGCTGCGCGACATTCAGGACATCTTCATGGGCACCGGCCTCGGGCCGGAGAGCTACGCGATCATCGGGCAGGAGCGGATCGGCCAACTGCTCAGCTCGAAACCGCACGACCGGCGGGCGATCATCGAGGAGGCGGCGGGGATTACGCGCTTCAAGAACAAGAAGCGTCTGGCCGAGTTGCGCCTGGAGAGCGCCAAGCAGAATCTGGCGCGCGTGGACGACATCTTCGAGGAAGTCACGCGGCAGATGAACAGCCTGAAGCGGCAGGCGTCCAAGGCAGAACGGTTTGCCGCGGTGCGCGACGAGCTGCGCGGCCGTCTGCGCGTGGTGCTGGCCAGCCGCATGGCGCTGATGGACGCGGATCAGGTCAAGTTGGAGGCTGAGATCGGCAGCCTGACGGAGCGGATCAACGCTTCGGCGGCACAGATCGAAGCGGCCGAGGCGACGCAGCACGAACTCACCGGGCGGGGCTACGAACTGGACAGCGAGGGCCAGGAGGCGCAGAACCGGGCCAACGCGGCGGCCGTCGAGCGGGAGCGGGCCGCGGCCAAGGAGCGGGCCAACGCCGAGCGCGTTATCGAACTGGAGACGCGCATTGCGGCGGCTGGCGTCGAACTGGAGCAGACGCGGACGCAGTTGAGCGGGATTGCCGAGGAGCGAACGCAGCAGCATTCATTTTTGGAGACGGCGGCCGGCGAGGCCAGGGCCTTTCGCCAGCAGGTGGAGGCGCGCCAGATCGAGGCGCGCACGGCGGCCGAAGAGGTCTTCGCGGCCGAGCGGCAACTGGAGTCCAGCCGCCGCCACGCCATGCACCTGCTGACCCTGGCCGCCAACGCCCGCAACCACACGGCCCAGGGCGAGGAGAGCCTGGCGGCTCTGGAACGCGAGGCGGGACGGCTGGAAACCGAGAGGAACCAGGCGCAAAACGAGCTGGAAAGTCTGGGCGCGCGCAGCGGAGAGGCAAAACTTCGCTTTGCGTCGGCGGCCGAGACGCTGAAACGGCTGGAGGACGAGATTGCGGCGCTGCGCGAGGCCGTGCAGGCCCGCCGCGCCGAGGAAACCGCACAGCGAGCACGCGCCAACCAACTGCGAGGCGAACAGGCCACCGTGGCCGGACGGCGCGACTCGTTCGAATCGCGGATTCGCAACCACGGCTACTCCACCGACACGGTGCGCCGTCTGCTGAAGCCCGGTGCGCTGGCCGAGGGAATGGCGCCGGTGGGGACGCTGGCCGATTTTATCGAGGTCAGCGGCGAATATGAAGGCGTGGTGGACGAATTTCTGCGCGAGGAGCTGAATTACGTGGTGGTCGAGAGCTGGGTGGCCGCCGGAGAGGGCGTCAAGCTGCTCAAGTCCGGCGTGGATGGCCGCGCCACCTTCCTGATTCACCCTCCTGCTCCCGCGCCTGCTGCTCCTGGAGCGGACGGCGTTTTGGAGCAGAGCGCGGAGACAATCAGCGCTCCCGGCCTGACGCCGCTGAAGGACTCGATCCGTGTGCTGAACGGCTTCGGGCGTTCGCTGGAGTCGATTCTGCCCAAGCTCGGGCACGGCTACCTGGTCGAGGATCCTGGCGAGGCGCTGCGGCTGGCCGCGCGGCACACCCACGCCTTCTTCCTGACGCCAGAGGGGGAGTGCTTTCACAACGCGACGGTGACCGGCGGCAAGCCGGCCAGCGAGGGCCCGCTGGCGCTGAAGCGCGAGTTGCGCGAGGCTGAAGGCCGCCTGGCAAAGATCGAGGCCGAACTGACGCAAACGGAGACGAAAGCCTCGGATCTGATTCAGAGCATTGAAGAGCTGACCGCGCAACTGGAGGCGCGCAGCGCGGAACGGCGCCAGGCCGAGCGCGAAACCGCCGACCAGGGCGCGGCGCTGAAGCAGATGGACTTCGAAACGCAGCGCATCGAGCGGCGGATCGGGGAGTGGACGGTGCAGGCCGCTCGCAACCGGGAGGCGCGCGAGGCCAAACAGGGCGCAATCGAAGAAAAACGCGCGGAGATGCTCCGCCTGGAGGACGAGCACCGGACGGCCGAGGCCGCCCTCGATGAGTTGCAGGCTGAGCTGGCCTTGCAACGCCAGAAGCGCGAGGGCTTGCAGCAGGAGGCGGCGCGGGTGACCGCGGAGTTGGCCGGGTTGGAGGAGCGCCGGCGCGGGGCTGAGGCGGCTTTCCAGCGCATCGACCGGCTCCATACCGACCTGGAGCGCCGAGTTCAATCCATTGACCAGCAGCGGACAGCGGCTACGGCGGAACGCGAGCAGCGCGTCACAGAGAGCGCTGAGCTGGCCCAGCGCGAGCAGGAGCTGGCCGCCGCGCGTGCCGAGGCGCTGGCCCTGGCGCAAACGCTGGCCGCCCAGGCGCAGGCCCTGCGCCAGCAACTGACAACCCTGGAAACCGAACTGAAAACCGGGCGGGCCGCGCTCGACCAGTTGCGCGAGGAGCGCGCCAGCCGTTCGAGCGAAGTGGCCAAGCTGCGCTCCGATTTGGAACACCTGGAGGCAAGCTGCCTGGCCGAAGTGAATCTGGAAGCCGCCGTTTTGCGCGCCGATGAACAGATTGCGCGCCTCGCCGAGGAGGAACTGGCCACCGAAGAGGAGAGCTGCCGCGGACTGCGCCAGCGCATCGAGCAGATGGGCCCGGTGAACATGATGGCCCTCGACGAGTACCAGGAAACCGCCGAACGCCACGGCTTCCTGGAAACGCAGCGCAGGGATTTAACGGAGTCGATCGAGAACACCCAGGAGACCATCAAGGAGATCGATCAGATTTCGCGCACCAAATTTGACGAGGCCTTTGCGAAGATCAACGAGAACTTCGCCCAGGTCTTCACGCGGCTCTTCCACGGCGGCCAGGCCTTCCTGCGTCTCACGGACACGGAGAACCAGGCCGAGAGTGGGTTGGAGATCGTGGCCTCGCCGCCGGGCAAGAAGCTGCAGAATGTGCTGCTGCTGTCGGGCGGCGAGAAGGCGTTGACCGCGCTGGCGCTGCTGGTGGGCATCTTCCAGTTCCAGCCCAGCCCTTTCTGCGTGCTCGACGAGGTGGACGCGGCGCTGGACGAGACCAATGTCAGCCGCCTGGCCGACCTGCTGCACTCGCTGAGCCGGGAGACGCAATTCCTGCTGGTCACCCACTCCAAGCGCATGATGCAGGCGGCCGACATGATCTACGGCGTGACCATGCAGGAGCCCGGCGTCTCGAAGGTGGTGAGCGTGCGCCTGGGCGGCCATGAGCAGCAGCGGGCCACGGCATAGAGCGCTATCATCGATTCCGTGGAAACTCACACCAGGTCCGTGGAAACCCCCGCCAGGCTGGACGAGATTCTGGCCAATGCGATCACACACGGAATCGGCGCGGCGCTGGCAATCGTGGGCGCGGTTTACCTGATTGCCGCTTCGGCGCGCGGCACGGCGTGGCAGGTGGTGGGCTGCTCCGTCTTCGCCGTGACGCTGGTGCTGGTCTACCTGTGCTCGACGCTCTACCACTCGCTGGTGCGGACGCGGGCGCGGCACCTCTTTCACATCCTCGACCACTCGGCCATCTACCTGCTAATCGCCGGCACTTACACGCCCTTCACCCTGGTTTCACTACGCGGGCCGTGGGGCTGGACCCTGTTCGGCATCGAATGGGGGCTGGCCGTAGCCGGGGTCGTCTTCAAGAGTCTTGCCGTGGGACGGTTTGCAGTGGCCTCGGCGCTGGTTTACCTGGCTCAGGGCTGGCTGGTGGTGGTCGCAGCAGGGCCGCTGCTCCATGCGCTCGGCTGGCACGGAGTTCTGTGGCTGGCCGCCGGCGGGCTGGCTTACACGCTGGGGATCGTCTTCTTCGCCCTGGACCATCGGCGCGGCTTCCACGCCCTGTGGCACCTGTTTGTGCTGGCCGGCAGCACTGCCCACTACTTCGCCATTCTTTTCTACATCGTTCCGGCGCGTCCCTGACGGGTTTCTAGCGCATTTTCGGAATTGCTGTAGACCGAAATCTCACACTCAAGTGGCTTTTTCCTTTCCGGGGTCCCCGGCGACAGGTCTTCGTCGCTGGGGTGGTTTCCGGGGTCCCCGGCGACAGGTCTTCGTCGCTGGGGTGGAAGTAAAAGCCACATTCAATGCACTCAAAAGGACTTGTGTTCATTCCGAAAATGCTCTGGAAGAGCGCAAACGAAGAACCCTTGCCCGGCGCATCCAGGACTCGCCCCCGCCTTTGCCTCTCGCCTCCATGGCCGGCTCGACCCTGCCGGTTACGCTGCCCTGTGCACCTTTTGAGACAGTCTGGCTCCGCACTGCCAGCGTACCGTCAAAGAGTAGTCAGATTTAGGAGGCAAGGCCGATGAACAAGCAAGCAATCGAGGCGCAGGAGCAGATCATACACGGCCACTTCGGCCGTTTCGCCGCGGTGGCCTCTGGATGGCTGGGCTCAACGTGGGGGTTTGTGGGAGCAGGCCTGGTGGTTGTCGCGTGGGCTGCCACCGGCCCTGTCTTTCATTACTCAGACAACTGGGCGATGGTGATCGGCACGGGAGCCTCCACCGCGACATTTCTGATGGTCTTCCTGATCCAGAACACGCAGAATCGCGATTCGCGCGCGATCAATCTGAAGCTCAATGAGTTGATCCGGGCCATGGATTCAGCGCGTAATCAGATGATCGATATCGAGAGGATGAGCGATTTGGAGCTGGATGAGATGCAGGCCACATACGAAAAGATAAAAATAAGCTGGACCGAGCGCCAAAAGCGAACCGCCGGCGGCTCTCAGGAGAAATGAAGCGCGGAATCACTGCCGCGGCGCACTGAAGACGCGCCAGGGGCTTTCGCTTTCATTGCCCCATCGGTAAAGATGCTCCAGAGGAAAAATATATTTGCGGGCAAAAGTGCGCTTTGGGCGCTATTGTGTCCCTTTTGGTACTGTGGAGCGCCTGGCCATCGTGAACAACTATAGGTTGAGAGGTGAAAAAAATGGACAAGGACAGAGTAAAAGGAAAGATCGACGAAGTGGTGGGAAGCGCCAAACGCCATGTAGGAAAGTTGACCGGCGACACCGGAACCCAGGTAAAAGGCGCCGTTCAACAGATCAAAGGTAAAGCTGAGACGGCCATCGGCAAGGCGAAGGATGCGGTCCGCAATGCTCACGACAACCTCACGGCACCGCCGGTAACGAACGAAAAACCTGAACGCAAGCATCGCTAAGTCGTAGTTGCGTAGGATCGCAACTTGCTGTAGCCCACACAAGAATCAAGCCGGTGGGGGGCGCATATCCGAGAGCCTATCAAGCGCTGTGAGGCGCGCGGGTGGGGTGTGCCGCGCCGTCAGAGATGAGCTAACCGCCGGCCGACGCCGCGTACGGGAGGATGTATGAAGATCGCCGGAATTCTCTTGGTCATTGCCGGAGTCGCAGCCATCCTCTGCGGAGAATCCTCCTTTACGACCCACATGGATATCCCGGATATGGGTCTGATTCAGCTTGATGATTCAGTGAGTTATACGATGGGCATTTCGCCGGTTTTGGGTATCGCGGGCATTGCGGCGGGATTCAGGTTGATCTTTTTCAGCAAAAAACAGCACGGATAGATTCCACTTTCAGCGCAGGCTGCCACACCGGCAGCCTATGTGCGCAAGCGACTGCGCAACCGGAGGAACGGCTTTTCGAGCAGGAAATAAGACCCTAGTGCGGTGGCGACTGCAAAAAGCAGGTTCTGCGGGAACGCGTTGACCCAGGCGGTGGAACTCCGGTTGAGAAACAACTGTTGCCATAGATAGAGCGAATAGCTGAGAACACCGACGAAGGCGATCGGCTTCCAGTTGAGGAATCGTCCCATCCAGTCACGGGAATAATAAACGGAGCGGTGAATAAGGACCGCAAGACTCGCGTTGACGATTGACGTTCCGAAAACGCTGACCACCGTGTAGCCCGAGTAACGATTGACCAACAGTATTAGCGCCACCAATCCGATCGAGTAAGCCGGCCGGAAGAGCCGCAGATACCAGCTCTTCTCTTCCAGCCAGCCACTGATCTTCGCCAGAAGACAACCCATGGCAAGACTGTCCGCGACCATCGGAAACATTTCCATATCTCGATAAGCAGTTTCCCTCAGGAAGAACCAACCGGCCGCGCGCGCGACCGGCGCGAATGCAACGACTCCAGCGGCGACCCATCCCGCCCGGCGCGGTAACAAGAGCACAAAGGCACAAGGCCAGATCAGGTAGAACTGTTCTTCGACGGACAGCGTCCACAAATGTCCGATTTGCCATGATCGTCCCGGCAGATAATTCACGGTGTAAGTGACGGCGTGCCAGATATCCCCGGCCTGCAAATGCACCATGCCGGCCCACCATAACAGGCAGATGCAGGCGATGAATGCGTACACGGCCGGAAACAGGCGCAGCGCTCTCCGCGCATAAAAGAGCCGGAGAGATACACACCCCTTTTTTTCGCGTTCCAACAGCAAAAGACGTGTGATCAAGAAGCCGGAGATAACGAAAAAGACGACAACACCGAGGTGGGCGTAGTCTCCAATGCCCAGGTTCAGTTTCCCAAAACCCCTTGTTCCGCTGAGATGGCCCAGCATGACAAGCGCAATGGATAGGGCACGCAATCCGTCGAGGGACGGTAAATGACCGTCCTTTGCAGATTTGTTCTCGGGGAAAAACCTCCCAGAGCCCAGAGATGAGTTCAAGCAATTCCTTCCTTAACGCCGCCCGCTAATATGGCAGAGCTGCTCATAAGAAAGATGATAATGCACAACAGGCTGGAGCCCGATGGAATCTTCTCTTCGCTCCGGTTATACTGTGGGCAAGGCGGCGGTGGTTTTTGAGCCTTGCACCGCCAAAAGTGAGGTGCGTCTTCCGCAGGGACNNTTCCACCATCGGAGACTTCCCGTTGGCGCGCAGTGGCTCGTGTGCTGCGAAGTCCCGTGGACGCCCTGGGTTGCGCCCTCCTTCCTGCCTCTTGTGTCCTCTGCGGCTCCCCTCTGCCGCATCTCTCTTCCGTGCCCATTTGCCAGGCCTGCTGGACGGAGTTTCCCGTTCAGAGCGGAAATCTGTGCGCGCGCTGCGGAGACTTGCTCGACGCTCCGGTGCTGGCAGGCCCGTCGAACTCCGGATTGTGCCGGGCCTGCCGGCTCGCGCCGCCGCCATTTGCGCGGGCGGTGGCCTATGGGCCGTACCAGGACCGCATGAAGGCGGCCATCCACGCGCTGAAGTACGACCGGCTGCACCCGGTGGCCCGCGGATTGGGCCGGATGCTGGCCGGGGCCATTGCCCAACTGGGGGGCGAAGCGCCGGTGGAAATGCTGGTGGTTCCGGTGCCGCTGCACCGGTTAAAGTACGCGGAACGGGGCTTTAACCAGGCCCGTTCGCTGGCCGTTCATGCGCTCAAGGCGCTCGGCAAATCCCATCCGCAGTGGCGGCTGAAGCTGGCCTCGACGACGCTCATGCGGCTGCGCGCCACCGAGAGCCAGGCCGGCCTGACCCCGCGCCAGCGTGGCCTGAATGTGCGCGGAGCCTTCACGGTCTCCAATCCGGCCGCGGTCAACCGGAAGCACATTTTGGTCATCGACGACATCTTCACCACCGGCTCTACGGCCCGCGCCGTGGCCAAGACACTGATGGAGGCCGGCGCGGCCTCCGTGTGGGTGGCCACGCTGGCCAGGGCGCACCGCCTGCGCGACAGCCGCCGCAACGCCTCGGCCCGCTTTGAAGATACGGAGGAGATTTTCGGCATTCCATCCCGCGAAGGCGATTTTGCCCCTAGCGTGGAAGAGCTGGCCCACGATGCATGGGCCGCGGATTCGCAAGGAGCAAGCGTTTTTTCATCGCACGACCAGCCGCCTTTTTGACGAGGGGAAGGACAAGGGGAAACAGAATGTCGCTGGGAAAAGCCATGATTCATGCGCGCAAGCAAAAGTCCATCGCCAAAAGCGCGGCGATGGCCGGCGAACAGGCGGCCGGGGCGTACAGTTTTCACTCCAGCCACGTGCTGCAGATGCCGGTGCTGGTGCTGAACGCCTCCTATGAGCCGATCAACATCTGCGGCGCCCGGCGCGCATTGGTGCTGGTGCTCAAAGGCGTGGCGCGCACCGAGGAGGAGCACGGGCTGACCCTCCACGCGCAGCGCAGCCGCATCGCCATGCCCTCGGTGATCCGGCTTTTGGAGTACCGCCGCATCCCCTACCAGACGCGCGCCCTCTCGCGCAAGAACATCCTGCTGCGCGACCGCAACACCTGCCAGTACTGCGGCGAGGTGCTGGCCCCCGGCGATCTGACGCTGGACCACGTGATTCCCCGCTCCCGTGGCGGCAACTCGACCTGGGAGAACCTGGTGGCCTGCTGCCACGCCTGCAACCGCCGCAAGGGCAACCGCCTGCTGAGCGAAATCGACGACATGATCCTCCTGCGCGAGCCCCGCCCCTTCTCGCTGCACACCAGCCGTCAGATTATGCGCATGCTGGGCCGCGGGGATGACCGCTGGCGCAAGTATTTGTTCTTTTAGAGCATTTTCGGAATGAACACAAGTCCTTTTGAGTGCGCTGACTCCGGCCTACAGCATTTTCACTTCTGCTCTTTACAGAGACCTCACACTCAAGTGGCTTTTTCCTCTCCGGGGGTCCACGGCGACAGGTCTTCGTCGCTGGGGTGGGAGTAAAAGCCACCTTACACGCTTCTCGATACTCCACATTAACTGGAGAACCGCTCTAAATTCACCGCGCAAGCGAGCAAGCAGGGCTCTGTTCGCGAGGCAAAAAACGCCCTGCTGCCTGGCCTTCGTCTCACGGATCTCCCCCTCGGGAGCTGGGAGCCGAAGGCTCAGTCCTCACCCGCCCAGCGCAAAGCTGCGCGCCGACGCCAGCAGCCGGGCCACCGATTCCTTCGAGCAGGACTCGGTGTAAATCCGCATCAGGGGCTCGGTGCCGCTGGCGCGCAATAGCAGCCAGGTTTCGGCGGCCTTCGGCCTACTGGTTGCTTCGGGGTTGTCGAGGTAGAATTTGACGCCGTCCAGCGTCTCCTGGCAATAGATCGGCATTCCGGCGAAGACCGGGTCGCCGGGCTTGAGCGCGCGGGCACGGGCAATCGCCCCGTTCTTGATCTCGTCGGAGATGTGCAGGTCGATGCGGCCGTACTGGTGTTCGCCGTACTCGGCTTGCAGGCCGGCGACCAGTTGGCCCAGCGTCTTGCCTTCTTCGGCCATCACGTTGGCCAGCAGAAGCGAGTTCAGCAGGCCGTCGCGCTCCGGCAGGTGGCGCTGCCAGCCGATGCCGCCTGACTCCTCGCCGCCCATCAGAATCTCCCGCTCCAGCATCAGGTCGCAGATGTACTTGAAGCCGATGCCGTGCTCGATCAGTTCGCGGCCGTGCTTCTGGCAGATGCGGTCCAGCATCTTGGTGGTGTTGAAGGCGCGGGTGACGGCTCCCGGCCAGTCATTGTGGTGCTTGAGCGCCCAGCTGAGCAGGACGCAAAAGATTTTGTGCGGATCGACGAAGTTCCCGTTCTCGTCGGTCGCGCCGATGCGGTCCGCGTCGCCGTCCGTGCACAGGCCAGCCTGGCAGCCGTTGGCGACCACCGCCTCGCCCAGGGCGCGAATGTGCGGCTCGATGGGCTCGGGGTTAATGCCGGGAAAGAGCGGATCCACGTTGCCGCGAATCTGCACGTGCGCCACACCCAGGCGGGTGAAGATTTCGGAGATAATCGTTCCGCCGGCGCCGTACATCGAGTCGAGGGCGAACTTCATGCCGGATTTTTTGAGCGCGTCGAGGCTGGTGAAGCTCTCGATGGCCTGCAGGTACGGGGGCAGGAAATCTACTTCCTCAATCGCGGCGGGCCGCGCACTCCGCGGGACCGGCTGGCCGAGGCGCGACTCGATTTCGGCGATCATCGAGGGCTTGCCCGAGCCGCCGTACCAGCCCTTGTACTTGACGCCATTCCACTGCGCCGGGTTGTGCGAGCTGGTGATCATGATGCCGCCGGCCCGGCCGCGCCGGTGGACGGCGTAGCTGAGCGCCGGGGTGGGGGTGATCGCATTGGCCAACTCGACCGGAATGCCGGTGGCGGCGACGACCTCAGCGCAGGTGCGCGCAAAGGCCTTGGAGCCGAAGCGGGTGTCGTAGCCGATCGAAATTCCCTTGGCCGGGTCTTCCTTGGCGTGCACGTAAGCGGCGATGGCCTCGGCGGCAATGCGCACATTGGCGAAGGTGAAGTCGTCGGCGATCACAGCGCGCCAGCCGTCGGTGCCGAATTTGATCTGCTGATGAGCCATGGTGTAAGTCTTGCACTCCCTGACAACTAGGGTAAACGAGGCGGGAGGCGAATGCCGGCGAGCAGGGCTCTCATTCCTGATTCGCCTTGAAAGGGCGAGGGGATGGTCCGGTCTGGAAGGGAAGGGCTCGCATGATGGTTCTCCCTGAAGAAATGAGACGGCCTGCCTTGAAGGAATGGGACGGTCCGCCCCGCCGGAATAAGACGAATGGATCGATGGCCGTCTATACTCAAGGCGATGAGACTCGCTCTGTTCGCTCCGCTCCGTTTTCTCTGGGAGGCCACGCGCGGCCACCGGCTCGCCCCGTGGCGCAGCGAATATCTGCGCTGGCGGGTCGAGACCTACAGCGGCAAGCGAGCTGAAACGCTGACCGCTCCAGAGATTCTGGGCTTTGTCTGGGTCTCCCGCTGGGAGCTTTTGAGCTACCTGGCCTGGATTGCCCGCCTGGACCGCGAAGTGCACAAGCGGGCGTGACGTCAGGGGGCAGGGGGCAGAGGTTAGGGGTTAGCAGCCCGTGGTGAAAGTCTCACGCTGATAGGCAGTGTGTCAGGGCACGACTTTAGTCGTGCCGTTGAGGCTATCCAATGGATCACGGGCTTTAGCCCCTGAGGGAATCTATCTATTTGAAACGGAGAATGTTGCAGCCATTTCGCTTTCACCTCAGGGCCTGAAGGCCATTTGATTCACTCGGGCTTGCGGAACGACTGAAGTCGTGCCCTGACACAAGAAGGACTTTAACCACGGGCAGTTATGGGTCAGGAATCAGGGTTCGAGCCATACAAGCTGGCTCCGAAATCAGGCTGAAATCGGCTCCGTATCAGGCTGGACGGACAAGCCGGCCCAGAAATAATCCGGCCAGTGGCCACTGTCTTTTGGAGCTTTATTCCCATGAAATCCGGCCAATTCCGCACGGCTTGCTCTTTGCTGGCTTTCCTGGCGCTGGCCACAGCAGCCGCCCACGCGCAGCAGCAGATGCCGCCCGCAGAGCCACCGCTGCCCATGCCCAGCGCCCACTCGAGCGCCAATCCCGACACGCCCACCCTGCGCGTGACGGCCAACGAGGTGCTGGTGCCCACCCTGGTCGAAAAGCCAGGCGGGGGTGTCCTCTACGGACTCAAACCGGCCGATTTTGTCCTCGAAGACAACGGCGTGCCGCAGAGGATTCGCGTGCAGGAGGAGATGGACACAGCCCCGGTGGCGCTGGTGGTCGCGGTCGAAGAGGGCGGCGCCAGTGTGCTCGAATTCGACAAGCTGGCCAAGCTGGGCCCGCTGCTCGACCTGTTTCTCTCTGACGGCAAGGGCCAGGCCGCGCTGGTGGGCTTCGACGCCAAGCCCCATCTGATCCGTGACTTCACCCACTCCAGCGACGAGGTAAACCAGGCTCTCAAGCACCTCGATCCGGGCAGCGGCGGGGCGGCGATTCTCGACTCGGTCAGCTACGCCGTCGATTTGTTGGAGTCCGAGCCCAAAGAATACCGCCGCGTGCTCCTTCTCATCTCGGAAGAGCGCGACCACGGCAGCAAGCACACCCGGCCAGCCGAGCTGATCCGCAAGATCGGCCAATCCGACGTGCTGGTGCTGAGCGTCTCGTTTTCGCCCGCGCGCGCCGAACTGAGCCACGACATCAAGGACTCGGGCGGCGATCGGACGATGAACCTCTTTTCGACCCTGGCGATGATTCTGCCGGCCTTCAAGAAGAACATCTCCAAAGAGATTGCCCGCATGAGCGGCGGCGAGTACCACCCCTTTACCGGCGACAAGAGCTTCGAGCAGCGGGTGGTCGAGTCGGCCCAGCACGCCCGCAATCGCTACCTGATCACCTTCAGCCCCTCCGATCCGACGCCGGGTCTGCACACCATTCACGTCCGCACCGCGCAGAACTACGGCGCGCGGATTGTGGCGCGGGCGAATTACTGGCGGGAGCAGGAGCCGTAAAGGCAGCTTCCCGCTGTTCGCTCCCAGCGGCTTGCATTCGACAATCGGCTCTTCCGTTTTGGCGCGCGCTGATTGAATTTGGGGCGCGCCTGGCCGAAATGGGCTTCCAGGCTGCTTCCAGGCTGGACCCGGTTGGGCGGATGAATGGCGCCGGGGCGCGCATTCATGGTAATCTCACTTAAGACACTTGAGAGTGGACTGAGAACGCAAGAGGAGTAACTTACGCCGTGCTGGCGACTGCTAAGAAAACAACCCTGATTGAAAGCTTCCGCACCCACGATACGGACACCGGCTCGCCGGAGGTCCAGATCGCTATTCTGAGTGCGCGTATCGCTGAACTGACCGAGCACTTCAAGACGCACAAAAAGGATCACGCTTCCCGGCGTGGACTGTTGCAGTTGGTCAGCAAGCGCCGCCGCCTTCTGGACTACCTGAAGACTCACGATACGGATCGCTACCGCGAAGTAATCGGCAAGCTCGGTATCCGCAAGTAATCGGAAAGCAAATCCAGAAAGCCAACCTTGATTCCAACATTGCCCCGGAAGCGCTCAGACCGGACGTTGGTCACGGCCCCCGTCCTACCCAGGATATGGGGCCGTGGTGTCGCTGGCGAACTCGATCCGCAGCCAGGGACGGCGCGAAGCTGCGAGCTGAACGCGCCCCCTCCGCGGCGACGGGCATACCGGCAGACGGGCAGACCGGGAGAATTCGCTCCCCCGCGCACATTCCACGCATTAAGCCACTCTTTGGCGCGCGCTCTGCCTCTCGCCGCGGCCTTCGCCGGCCTTACATTGCCCTCCGGCGCCTTCCTTCTACAAGTTTCCCAAGCGAAAACAATGAAACGAGGACTCTATGTCTAAACACGAAATAGCCGTCGAGCTTGCTGGTGGCAAGCGGCTGGTTTTTGAGACCGGCCGCATGGCCAAGCAGGCCTCTGGTGCCGCACTGGTCACCACGGGCGAAACCGTGGTTCTGGCCACTGCCGTAGCCTCTCCCGACGCCAGGGAGGGGATCGACTTTTTCCCTCTCACCGTCGATTACCGCGAGTACACCTACGCCGGCGGACGCATTCCCGGCGGCTTCATCAAGCGCGAAGGCCGGCCCAGCGAAAAAGAAGTGCTGACCTGCCGCCAGATCGACCGCCCCATCCGTCCGCTCTTCCCTGACGGCTTCCGCAACGAGACGCAGGTGATTGCGCTGGTCTTCTCCGCCGACAAGGAGAACGACCCCGACGTGATGGCCATCAACGCCGCCGCCGCGGCCCTGGCCCTCTCTGACATTCCCTTCAGCGCCACGGTGGGCGCGGTGCGCGTGGGCCGCGTCGATGGCGAGTTCGTCATCAACCCCACTTACGCCGAGCGCGCCTCAACCACGGTCAACATTATGGTCGTCGGCCACAAGGACGGCATCGTGATGATCGAGTCGGGCGCCAAGGAAGAGACCGAAGAGGTCATTCTGGCGGCCATCGAGTTTGCTCACGTGGAGATCAAGAAGATCGTCGCCGCCATCGACGAGCTGGTCACCCTGGCCGGCAAGCCCAAGCGGGCCTTCACGGCGCCGGAGTTCGACGAAGCCTACTATGCCGAGTTGAAGGCCAAGGTTGGCGACCGGGTCAAGGACGCGCTGGACACCAAGACGCACGACAAGCTGGAAAGCCAGACGCTGATCAAGGCGATCAAGGACGAGTTGGCCGCGGCTCTGCCCGCCGACGATCCGAATGCCAAGAAGAAGCTGGCTCACTACTACGAGCATCTGCGCGAGCGCGTCTTCCGCGAGCAGGTCACCAAGGAGCGCATCCGGCCCGATCGCCGCGCCTTCGACGAGATTCGCGCCATCACCATTGAAAACGGCGTTCTGCCGCGCACGCACGGCTCGGCGCTGTTCACCCGCGGCGAGACCCAGGCCCTGGTTACGGCCACCTTGGGCACCGCCGACGAAGGCCAGCGGCTGGAGTCTTACGAGGGCGAACAGAAGAACACCTTCATGCTGCACTACAACTTCCCGCCCTTCTGCGTGGGCGAGACGGGCCGCATGGGCGGCACGGGACGGCGTGAAATCGGCCACGGAGCGCTGGCTCATCGCGCCATCAGCGCGGTTCTTCCCAGCGCCGAAGAATCGCCCTACACCATCCGCATCGTCTCGGACATTCTCGAGTCCAACGGCTCTTCGTCGATGGCCACGGTCTGCGGCGCAAGTCTCGCGCTCTTTGACGCCGGCATCACTCTCAAGGGCGCAGTGGCCGGCGTGGCCATGGGCCTGGTCAAGGAGGGCGCTGACTACGCCATCCTCACCGACATCGCCGGCGCCGAAGACCACTACGGCGACATGGACTTCAAGGTAGCCGGCACCCGCAAGGGCAT
>PMPH01000147.1 GCA_003161045.1 Acidobacteriaceae bacterium | reverse complement strand
AATTCTGTGAATGTGGCTCGCAGTTGCTCGGCCCGAACGCTGAAAAAGCTAAACCTCAGGGTCTAAAGCCCCAAACGAATCTGTGCTGTCTTACGGCGCGGCTAAAGCCGCGCCCCTTCTGAACGAAAGACTTGCCGGGAAAAGCTTTGCCCCTGGCCGAACCGGCATTCATACGACGGCTCGCGCGGATTTCTCAGACGAGACGATCTCCGGCCGTCCTCATGCTGTAACCGGTGCAGGCTTCCACCTCGCGGCGGAATGATGCGCGGCCCAGGGTTTCGATCAGCGTCTGAATCGGCGGCAAATTGAGCTGTTTGCGGCGGATAACCAAATGGTAGGGCTTCTGCGCCAGGGGAACGAAGTCCAAACCGAGAGCGCGCGCCACCGAGGAAGTGTTGACGCAGCAGTCCGCCTCGCCGCTGCGGACGAGGCGCGCGGCGGGAAGGTGTCCCGCGATGATCCGGTCGTAACCTTTCACCTGGGTGGCGGCAATCCCGGCCTCGTGCAGCAGGTCATCGAGCAGGCGGCGGCAGCCAGCTCCCGGCTCGCGATTGGCAAACCGCACGTCCTTGCGCGCCAGATCGGCTATCCCGGCGATGTGTTTCGGGTTGCCCGCAGCCGTTACCAGTCCTTCCTCCCACAGGGCATAGGAGAACACCGCCACGGGGTTCCGGCCGAACAACTTGGTGATGGGCCGAAGATCGACTTTGCCGGTAACCTTGTCCACCAGGTGGGTGCCGGCGATGTGCACCAATCCCTCTTGGAGCAATTCGAGCGCGCGTGAACTGTGTTCGAAGGCGACCACCAGTTCGCAGCCCTGGGTTTGCAGCGAATGCGCCAGAATGGAGACGCTGGGATCACAACCGGCGATCATGACGCGCGCCGATTTCTTCCACCTGTCCCCGAAGATTTGGACCTTCGCAGTGGCATTGCGCTTTCCGCTGCGAACCGGCTCGAGGAGCGCGGCATCGGCAGGCGGCAGGCCCCAGCTTCCCGGCTCGGGCGCCACGGCCACCAGGTGATCGTTCACGTTGCATAGCCGCAAAAGCTGCCCCGGCAGCATCGACTCCGTATCGCCCAGCAGGGTGGCTTCGGCAATCTCCTCCTGAATCTTCTCCTCCTGCTCGAGTTCGAACAACTCTTCGACCGTGGTCTCAAGGACGCGCGCCAACTTCAAGCTGACCGCTGTATTCGGGACATAGGTGCCCGCCTCGATGGCATACACGGTCTGGCGGCTGACGCCGATCTCGGCGGCCAGTTGCGCGGCCGCGAGGCCTCTTTTGTTTCTGAATGCTGCGAGATTTGTTCGAACGTCCATAGTCGGCGGTTACCACTCCTCAAGGAAGGATTGTATTCTATACGCGACGATAATACACACATGAGGGCCTATGTACAACCCGGAATTAGATTTTCGCGCCGCCGTACCAGGAATGGCCGCGCTGGGGGTGATCCGCACACCCTTTCTCCATGCGAAGGGCACGCCGATTCAAGTGGCGGCTGCCGGCAACACTCAGGGCGTCGTGGAAGTCTACCCGGAGTTCGCCGAGGGGCTCAAGGATGTGGCGGGATTTGAGCGCATCTGGCTGATTTACCTGCTGGATCGCGCCTCCGCGCCGCAGTTGATCGTCCGTCCCTACCTGGACGACCAGGAGCGCGGGGTTTTTGCCACCCGCTCATCGGCCCGCCCCAATCACATTGGGATTTCCGCGGTGCGTCTTCTGAGCATTGAGCAAAATTGCCTCTTTGTGGAGGGGGTCGATATCCTGGACGGCACTCCGCTGCTCGACATCAAGCCTTATGTTCCAGCCTTCGATCATTTCGAGGTCGCCCGCACTGGCTGGTACGCGGGCAAAAGCGTTCACGGAGCCACGGCGGACGAGCGTTTCGAGGCGCAGGACGCCATAGAGCGCGATTCCTAAGAACTCTGTTTAAAAACTATGAGTTTTGAAGGGGACGGGCTTCAGCCCGTCCGTTGAGAGCTAGATTCAATTGCCGGCGTTAGCCGCTGTGGGAATGCAAATAGCCGCGAAAAAACCTCCATCAGGGGCTAAAGCCCTCATCCATTCTTGCCTTTGAAGATGTACGGGCTAAAGCCCGTACCCTTCACCCAAAATCGAGTTTTTAGGCAGATTCCTAAGCCTTGCGGGCCAGCTCTGCAACGGCGCTGAGTGCAGTTTCAATCTCGGTCATTTTGGTAAACAGCCCTGGGCTGAAACGCACCGTTCCCGACTCCTGGGTGCCTTGGGTGCGGTGCGCCAGCGCGCCACGGTTTACCCCTTGACGGCGTTGGTGAGGCTGCCGACGGTGAACAGATGTTCGTCAGCCAGCGATAGCACCTCGTCGGCGCCCGCGTAGAGCTGGTCCTTCACCCGTACCTCGATGCTGCGTCCATCGGCTTCCAGCAGGACGAACCAATCGGCCAGCGACTTGGCCTTTTCCTCGAAGCTCATGGTGCCGTGCATCACGCTGCAGCCGGTCACCGCCTCGACTCCCTGGCCGAAGAAATCGCCTCCGTGAACCACGGCGCGCGTGGCGCCTCCGCGTGTCAATCCGAGTTCGTGCATCGCCCGCCGGCCGGCTCTCATGCCCAGCGTCAAGGCCACGTTCATCGTGCCCCAGTGAAGCAGCCGGGAGGTGGTCAGCATCTCGGTCTTCTGGCACCAGTGCAGCGGCGCATCGGCCAGGGGAAAACTATCGTAGCGCGGAATATAGATTTTGAGGTCGAGGATGGGCGTGCCATCCACCGCATCGATACCGCGGACATACAGTCGGTTGCCCTCGCGCCGCAGCAGTTCGACGATGCAGGAACCCATGCCGGAGGGCCGCGCCGGAGAGCGGCTGGTGAAGATGCCCTTGCAGGTCGGCTCGCCCATCAACGGCATGGTGAGCTGCTCCTCGCCCTCGGGAATGTGGGCGCGCCTCTTCCACTCCTCGCGGCGGTGCTGCCGGTAGACGACGTGCAGGTGCGAGAAGTGTTCCAGGCCCAGCAAACCTTCGGTCAGATCCTCGCGGATCAAAAGGCAGCTCTCCTCGCGATAGGTCGGAATCTGGTCAAAGTTCTTCAACTCGGAGATCACAACTCCGATCGGGCGGATGGTTACAGGCTGCTGCCAATCGTCGTTCGTCTTCATTCCTTTGCAGAGGGTAGATTGTCTTCAGTAACCCGGTTGGGGCGCTGCAAACTCCGCCGTTTCGCTCCCTCGGTGCAGATGCGCGGGCCGCAGTTGCATTCACTTCGTCCTGCCGGCCGGTTTTCTCGCCGCGGTGGCCAGAATATCATCCAGATGGGGGGGATTCAGCCTCGGACGGTAAATTGTCTTGGAGAAAAGACAGGCCTTCATGCGCAGATTGCAGGGAATGATTCGCAATCAATAAGAGCGGCGATTTTGATTAGTAAGGGTTTTCTGTTGTTCGGTTGGCGGCGAGGGTGCGGGAGAGCCTTTGTCCGCGGGCGCCGGTGAGGCGGTAGGCGCACAGGGGCACCAGTTCGCGGGCGGGGCTCAGGACGTGCAGGCAGCAGTTGTCGAGGTGCTCGAGGTCGAGGTTCCAGGCGTCCTGGAAGG
>PMPH01000113.1 GCA_003161045.1 Acidobacteriaceae bacterium | reverse complement strand
GCGATCAGGCTGCTGTGGTCGCTCAGATCCCCTCTAATCGACTGCAACTGGCTCAGCGCGGTGGCCAGGTCGTTCTGCGTCTTGCCCAGATCGGTCCTCACTCCACCCACGTCGGTCTTCACCGAGGAAACCGCGCCAGAAACGCTGCTCACCTCTTGCGCGGTCTGCTTCTGAGCCCTCTCCAGCCGCTGGCTCTTGGCCTCCTGCACCTCCTCGCGCTCGATCATCTCCTGGGCGCGGGCGTCCATCTGCTTCTGCGTCAAACCCAGGGATCTGCCCAGCTCCTCGGTGGCCACTTTGAGGCGGGCGTCGGTTTCGCGCAGTTCAGTGGCCAGCTTTACATTCTCCTGCTTGGCCTCGGCCAGGTCGGCTTGCTGGTTGGCCACTTTGCCGCTCAGCGAATAGCTCCAGATCAGGCCGCCCACGCCTGCCAGCAAGGCCACGGCAAGGGCCGCCAGCAATGCGCCGGAGTAGCTTTTAGGAGTGCCGAAGTAGCTTTTGGGGGTGTTGTCGGCTTCGCTCATCTCATTTGCCTTTCTTTGACGGGCCGCCTTAGCGGACCGCTTTGCGTGGTGCGGCGCCTTCCCGTTCCGTCCAACGGCGCTTCCGGTGATAGCATTTTCGGAATTGCTGTAGACCGAAACCTCACACTCAAGTGGCTTTTTCCTTAAGTAAAAGCCACATTCAATGCACTCAAAAGGACGAAGTTTATTCCTAAAATGCTCTAGACGCTGCCCAAGAGGATTCTCTGCCCGGATTCGGCCCACAAAAACAAATTGCGAACTCTTCGCTCTGGCCGCCTTCCAGCGAATCTTCAGAATATAGAATTATTTCCGCTTCTGCAGGGAAAGCTGACAGTCATTTTCCGCGGCACTGCCGGAAAACCCCCTTTTTTTTGGGGGGGGGCGAAAAAAACCTGTGGCGCCGCCAGAATGCGGCTCCGAGGCTGCTTTTGAGCCGCTGCCGTCCCACGCTTCGTGACAAGCAGCGAATCGCTACGATATAAAGGTTTTTGCAGCAATTTCTGGCGCCGGGCTCTTTTGAACGGTCAGGACAGTCGCCGTGTCCCGCAACAAAATCGTCGCAAGGAGGAGATCCGAAGGCTATGTCGACTGCTGTCGCTGGAAAAGGTTTGGAAGGAGTCGTCGCGGCAAACTCCGGAATCTGTTGGATCGACGGAGAAGCGGGCGTGCTGTCCTACCGCGGAATTGACATTCACGAACTGGCCGAGCACTCGACCTTCGAGGAGACCACTTACCTGCTGTGGAATGGCATTCTGCCCAACCATTTGGCGCTGCGCGAGTTCCAGTCCCAACTGGCGCTGGCCCGGGGGCTCGACTTACGCCTCGTCAGCTTGCTACGCAGCGTTCCCGCCTCGGCCACGCCCATGGAGGTGCTGCGCACCGCCGTCTCCGCGCTCAGCTTTTACGACGCCGACGAGAAGGACAACTCCCACGACGCCAACGTGCGCAAGTGTTACCACCTGACCGCGCAGATGGCCATGATCGTGGCCATCTACGACCGGCTGCGCAAGGGCCTGGAGATTGTGCCGCCTGACCGCTCGATGAACCACGCCGCCAATTTTCTCTGGATGCTGAACGGCGTCAAGCCCTCTGAAACCGCCGTTAAAACTCTGGACATGGCCCTGGTCTTGCACGCCGAGCACGAGCTGAACGCCTCGACCTTCGCCGCCCGCGTCATCGCTTCCACGCTTGCGGACGTGCATTCATCCGTCACCGGCGCCATTGGCGCGCTCAAGGGCCCCCTGCACGGCGGCGCCAACGAGGGCGTCATGCGTATGCTCTACGCCATCGACAAGACCGGCGCCGACCCGGTCCAGTACGTCAAGAATATGCTGGCCGCGCGGCAGAAGATCTCCGGCTTCGGCCACCGCGTCTACAAGACCGAGGATCCCCGCGCCACCCACCTGCGCAAGATGAGCGAGCAGTTGGGCAGGGACGCCGGCGAGCCCAAATGGTACGAGATGTCGCGCGCCATTGAGCTCTACATCAACTCCGACAAGAAGCTGAACGCCAACGTGGACTTCTACTCCGCCTCGACCTACGCCACGCTGGGTATCGACATCGACCTCTACACGCCGGTCTTCGCCATCAGCCGCATCGCCGGCTGGGCCGCGCACATCATCGAGCAGTTGGACGACAACCGCCTCATCCGCCCCCGCGCCGAGTACATCGGCCCGCCCTACCCCTCGCCCTACATCCCGATGGAAAAGCGCTGACAGGAAAGATAAATCTGTGCGCTCCCCCCCCACTCGCATCCAATGCGCAAGGCAGGTGCGAAATGGCTATCAGTCAAATCACAGTCCAGCGGTTGAGCCTGGTTTCTTCCCGGCCATTCACGGAGGTCGTTGCAGCCATCGAGGCGGCGGTTGGGCATCCCGACATACGCGAGTTCGGAAAGAATATAACCGCGGCCAGAACCTGGCAGGAACTCGAACAGGTAGTTCAAAGCGCGATTGGGCCTTCGGGGTTCATGGAGTTCACGCGATTCAACCACGGTCAGATTCTTGAAAAAGAGCGGGGTGCGGATGCACCCAGGATTCTTCGCTTTGTAGTGGGCAATCCGCTCATCATGAAGCAGATGGCGGAGCGCGTGCCGGACGCCGGATCCTATGCGCCAGTCACGATTCTTGTCGATGAGCGCGCGGACGGCGTTCATCTGACTTATGATTTGATGGCCAGCTTTCTGGCTTCCTATGGGAATCCTGCTGCTCTGGAAGTCGCCAGAAGCCTGGACGCAAAAGTTGAAGCCATGCTCAGGGCGGCAGCGTACTGAGTACGAATGCAAACAGCAAGCCGCTACTGCCGCGCTTTCCATAAAAGATAAAGCGCCCAGGCCGAGAGCGTGCAGTTGTCGCGGATTTGGCCCGAGCGCATCATCTCCTCGAACTCGGCAACCGGAACGGAGCGAAGAATCAGATCGTGCTCCTCGGCGTCAGGGACTTTTCCGGTCTCGGACAACCCGGTGGCCAGAAAGACGTGCTGCTTCTGCCGCGTGAAGCCGTAGGCGATCCACAGCTCGCCCAGATGGGTCATGCGGGCGGCTTCCAGGCCGGTTTCCTCTTTCAGTTCGCCGCGCGCCAGCTCCTCGGGGTCGTCGATCTCCCGCTCCCAGCCGCCCTGGGGCAGTTCCAGCGCCCGCTCCCCGATGGTGTAGCGGAACTGCTCGACCAGCCAGACGCGGCCTCGGTCGATAGGCAGAATAATGGCCGAGTCGTGCTTTTCGACCACGCCATAAACGCCTTTTACGCCATTCGAGCGCAGAATCTCGTCCTCGCGCACCCGCATCCAGTGGTTGCGATAGACCTCGCGGCTGGCGAGCGTGGTAATCGCGTGGCCGGAGTCCCCGTCAGCAGGTCTTCTGCGCTGGGGAGCAGGGCCGGGGGCGGCTTCAACCGGGTTCATGCGATCTCCTGTTCCGGTTCGATGCAGGTCCCGGTCCAATGCAAGATGAACCGGGAATCAGAAATAATCGGCAAATCTGCAAAAGAAATCAGCAAGCCAGCAAGAAGAATAGACAAACCTGCAAGAAGAATAGGCCAGGAGCGGGCGCGCGACTGTGAAAAGCCGATTATTCTTCGCGCAGCCGGTACTGGCGCAGGCGGCCCAGCAGCGAGGCTGGTCCGCTGACGGTGAGCCGGACGAAGTTGCCTTCGTACTGCCTCGAATGCACGATCATGCCCGCCTCGATGGCCGCCAGCGCCGCGCCCTCCTGCTGCGGAACATAGAGTTCAGCCTCGATCACCGGGTCGGAGTACAGGGCCCGGTCAATGGCAGCCAGCAGCGCCTCCATCCCCTCGCCGGTACGCGCCGAAACGGCCACCTCGCCTCCACTCCCCAAATTGCCCTCGCCGCCACGCGCCAGCAATCCCTCGCGCTCGTGCTCACTCAGCAGGTCGATCTTGTTCAAAACCTCGATGCGCGGCTTGCCAAGCACCTCCAGTTCGTCGAGCACCTTCTCGACTTGAAGCTTTTGCTCCTCGCCGTAGGTCGAGGCCGCGTCGCGAACGTGCAACAGAACCTCGGCCTGGGCCACCTCCTCGAGCGTGGCGCGGAAGCTGGTCACCAGCGTGTGCGGCAGATTGCGGATGAAGCCGACCGTGTCCGACAAGAGGATTTTGCGGTGGCTGGGCAGCTCGATGGCGCGCAGTTTCGGGTCCAGCGTGGCGAACATACGCGAAGACTGCAAGACCTGCGCCCCGGTCAATTGGTTGAAGAGCGTGCTCTTGCCAGCGTTGGTGTAGCCCACCAGCGCCACTGTGGGCACCGGAACCGACTCGCGGCGCTGGCGCTGCTGCTTGCGCACGCGGCGCACCGACTCCAGTTCGAGTTTCAAGTGGTCGATGCGGCGCTTGATCTGCCGCCGGTCTGTCTCGAGCTTGGTTTCGCCGGGGCCGCGCGTACCGATGCCGCCGCCCAACTGCGACATGGCCTTGCCCTTGCCGGCCAGGCGCGGCAGCATGTACTGAAGCTGCGCCAGCTCCACCTGCAACTGCCCCTCGCGGGTGCGGGCGTGGCGGGCAAAAATGTCCAGAATCAATTGCGTCCGGTCCAGAACCCGGCAGGGCAGCGCGGCCTCCAGGTTGCGCAACTGGGTGGGGGTCAGATCGTGATCGAAGAGCACCAGATCGGCCTCGGCCGAAGCCGCAACGCCGAGAATTTCTTCCACCTTGCCGGAGCCGACGAGCGTGGCCGGATCGGGCCGCGCGCGGCGCTGCATGATCTCGGCGACCACCTCGCCGCCGGCGCTGGCCACCAGCTCGCGAAACTCGGCAAGAGATTCTTCCGCGTCCAGTTCCGTGGAGGAACGCGCCTGAACCGCTTCCGCTGAAAAAACGCCGGAGCCAGCCGGCTCGGCTGACTCAGACGCGTTCTCGTCGAGGGCTGCCAAATCGCTAGCGGCCAAGTCTGCGCACACCGCCGCAGCCCGTGCGCCCGCCTGGGCTGCCCGGTTAGCGCGGGAGCGAACCCCGAGGTCCAAGCCGACTAGAACCGCTCGTTCCGCCCTGGGTTCCCCGCGGCCAGCATCTGCCCCTGGGAATCCAGGCCGAAGCCCGAAGCTGCCGGTTCTGCTCTCTTTCACGGTCAACTCAGACCGCTTTCTGCGCGCTATCGCTGCTCCCCAACGGCCTGAGGCGCTGGCGCCGCAGCCGCCGGAGCCGGACCAGTACCAACAGCAGGACTGGCTCCAACGGCCACTGAACGGTGCTCGCTATGAAGCACACCCCGGTTGCTCACCACGGTCGAAATAGCGTGCTTGAAGATCAACTGCTCCTGGCTGTTGTTCTCCAGAAGCACGGAATACTTGTCGAAGGAACGGATCTTCCCGGTCAACTTGACGCCGCTGACCAGATAAATCGTGATGGGAGTCTTATCCTTGCGGACCGTGTTCAGGAATGTATCCTGAATGTTTTGTGCCGGCTTGTTTTCCATTTGCCGATCTCCTGCTTTCCTCTTAAGGGGTTGGATGCAATTGCATAGCGCGTATTCGTGCAAATTCAACGGGTACGGCGCCGGAAGCCCCGGAGCCGCCATCTCCCGCAATGGCTCAACAATATAGGGCTTTGCCAACCTTTTCAACCCTGCTTTGCCGCGATCTCCTTTCCAGAGCCGCTTTTCAGCCCCGCTTCGCGCGCCGGAGCGCCCACCGCCGGGCTAGCAGCGCCGGAGGCCTGCCCCCAGAGCACAGCCGAAGTGGGCCTCAATTCTGAGAGCCGGGAAACCATGCGGCTGGTAGCATAGTAGTGTGAAAAGCGAGCCGAACCAGCCTCAGAACCCTGCCTCAACAGCCCAGCCCGTTCCCATGCTGGACCTGAAACGCCAGTACCAGCCGCTGCAACGCGAGTTGATGGACGCGATTGGGGCTATACTTGAGACGCGGCAATTCATTCTTGGCGAGCCGGTGGCCGCCTTCGAGCGGGCCGCGGGGGAGCGTTTGGGCGTGGCCCACGCCGTGGGCTGCTCCTCGGGCACCGACGCTCTCTGGCTGGCGCTGGCCGCCGCTGGCATCGGCCCCGGTCAGGCGGTCGTCACCACCCCTTTCAGCTTTTTCGCTTCGGTGAGCGCGATTCTTCGCGCCGGAGCCACGCCGTTGCTGGCCGACATCGAGCCCACCACCTTCAATCTGAACCCGACGGCCGTGGAAGCCCTCCTCGACAGCCCGCAAGGCGCCGCTGTCCGGGCGATTCTGCCCGTTCACCTTTACGGCCAAGCCGCTGACTTTACGGCCTTTGCGCGCCTTGGACGCGAGCGCGGACTGAAGCTCATCGAAGACGCCGCCCAGGCCTGGGGCTCGGAGTGGGCGAGTCCCGGCGAACCGGGCGCGGAGGCAGAGTCTACGTCGCTGGGGAGTCAGGCCGGGGCCCCCGGTGACAGGTCTTCGTCGCGGGGGGTGAAGGCTGGCGGGCTGGGCGATGCGGCCGCCTTCAGCTTCTATCCCACCAAAAACCTCAGCGCGGCGGGCGACGCCGGCATGGTCACCACCAATTCGGATGAGTTGGCCGAGCGGGCCAGAATGCTGCGCCAGCACGGAATGCGCCGCCGCTACTACCACGACGAAATCGGCTGGAACACGCGCATGGACGGCTTCCAGGGCGCCATTCTCTCGGTCAAGCTGAAGTACATCGACGGCTGGAACCATGCGCGGCGCACAGTGGCCCGGCGCTATCACGCGCTCTTCCACGCGGCGGGGCTGGTCGAGGCCGGACCCTATCCCGTGCGCGGGGTCGTCCTGCCCCACGAGGTTCGCGGCACCCGCCACGTCTGGCACCAGTACGTCATCCGCACTGTGCGCCGCGACGGGCTGCGCCAGTTCCTCACCGNNGCCCTGCCCATCTTCCCCGAACTGCGCGAGGACGAGCAGCAAACGGTCGTCAGTGCGATTGCCGAGTTTTTGAGCTGAGGGGTTCGCGCTTTCCCAGGTCCCAAAAGCGGGACCTGGGGCACCCAGATTTCAGGGAGGGGGGACAATTTGCCCCCTTGTACTTCCCTTTGAAACTCCTGGAGAAATCCAAAAACTGCAATGCATGAAAGCGCCCCCGGCGAGTTGACCGGGGGCGCTTTCGTTTGAGTAAATTCCCAGGTCTGATAATCCAGACCTGGGGACATGGATTTGGAGCAAGCCGAGCGAGCCTCAGTTGCTGAAGAGCAGAACGCCGGCGGTTTTTTCTTCAGTTGCGCTCTCGTCGGCGCTGACCGGCCGGTAGAAGAGCTGGTTCTGGTCGAGGTAAACCTCGAGGAAGGCTGGCCGGGCGGTGATCTGGCCGGCGATCAGGGCCTCGCTCAAGGGGTCCTCGACGTAGCGCTGCAGGGCGCGGCGCAGGGGCCGGGCTCCGTAGCTGCGGTCAACGAGAGTTTTGTCGAGAATCCACTTCTTGGCCTCCTCTGTGACCGAAATGGTAATCGACTTCTGCGCCAGATTGGCGTTCAACTGCTGCACCATCAGCTCGACGATCTGCAGCAGGTCGGTGTCGTTGAGCGACTGGAAGAGGATCACCTCGTCAATGCGGTTGAGGAACTCCGGATTGAAGGTCTTCTTGACCTCCTGCTTGACCAGCTCCTCGACCTTCTCGCTGACCATGTCCTCGCGCTCGCTCTGGAAGCCGAGACCCTGCTTCTTCATCAGGTGGCGCGCGCCGATGTTCGAGGTCATGATGACGATCACGTTCTTGAAGTCAACCGTATTGCCGAGACCGTCGGTCAACTGACCGTCCTCGAAGACCTGGAGCAGAATGTTGAAGACGTCAGGGTGCGCCTTCTCGATCTCATCGAGCAGGACCACCGAATAAGGCGACCGCTTGACGCGTTCGGTGAGTTGGCCGCCCTCCTCGTAGCCCACGTAGCCCGGAGGCGAGCCGATCAGCTTCGAGACCGAGTGCTTCTCCATGAACTCCGACATATCGAAACGGATGAGAGCCTTGTCGGAGCCGAAGAGAAATTGGGCCAGGGTGCGGGCCATTTCGGTTTTGCCCACGCCCGTGGGACCGAGGAACAGGAAGCTGCCAATGGGCCGGTGGGGGCTCTTCAAGCCGGCGCGGGAACGGCGGATGGCGCGCGCCAGGGCACTGGTGGCCTTCTCCTGCGAGATGACGCGCTTGTGCAGCTCTTCCTCGACGCGCAGCAGCTTCTGCGTCTCCTCTTCCTTGATGCTGTTGACGGGGACGCCGGTCCAGCGGCTCACCACATCTTCAATGTCCTCGCGGCTCACGATGCCGGAGGCCGAGTCGTCCAGATGGTACTTGTCGCGCAGGCCGCGCAGATTTTCGCGCTCCTTGCGCTCCTNNTCTGGCGCAGCTTGACGCGCGCCCCGGCCTCGTCGATCAGATCGATGGCCTTGTCGGGCAGAAAGCGGTCCGGAATGTAGCGATTGGAATGCGAAACGGCAAATTCGACCGCTTCGTCGGTGTAGCTGACGGCGTGAAACTTCTCGTAGCGGTCCTTGATGCCGTGAATGATCTTGATGGCGTCGGCCTCGGTGGGCGGAGGAACCTTGACGGCCTGGAAACGGCGCTCAAGGGAACGGTCCTTCTCGATGGACTTGCGGAACTCGGCCGGAGTGGTGGCGCCGATGCACTGAATCTCCCCGCGCGAGAGCGCCGGCTTGAGGATGTTGGCCGCGTCCAGCGAGCCCTCGGCCGAACCGGCGCCGACCAGCGTGTGCAGCTCGTCGATGAAGATGATGGAGTTCTGGTTTTCCATCAGCTCCTTCATGATGGTCTTCAGCCGCTCCTCGAATTGGCCACGGTACTTGGTGCCGGCCACAATCAGCGAGAGATCGAGGCCGAGGATGCGCTTTTCAGCCAGAAAGCTGGGGACTTCGCCGTCGGCGATGCGCTGCGCCAAGCCCTCGACGATAGCCGTCTTGCCCACGCCGGGTTCGCCGATCAGGACCGGATTATTCTTGGTGCGGCGGCAGAGAATCTGCACCACGCGCTCCAGTTCGCTCTCGCGGCCCACCAGGGGATCGAGCTGGCCGTCCATGGCCGCCTGGGTCAGATCGCGGCTGAACTCGGCCAGCAGGCTGGATTCGCGCTGGCGCGGCTGCTGCGGGACTTTTTCCTGGGTCACGTGGGCCAGCTCCTCGCGAATCTGCGCCAGCTTCAGGCCGCGCTCCTGCAAAATCTCGGCGGCAAAGCATTTTTCCTCGCGCAGCAGCCCTAAAAGCAGATGCTCGGTGCCGATGTGCTTGTGGCCCAGCCGTTCGGCCTCTTCGGCCGCATAAGCCAGCACCCGCTTGCACTCGTTGGAGAGCGGCAGGTCCACGGAGGTCGAGACCTTTTCCCGAATAGTGGTGTGCGCCTCGATCTGCTTGCGAATCGACTCCACCGAGGTGTGCGAGCGCAGGAAGCGGTTGGTCAAGGCCTTGTCCTCGCGCAAGAGACCCAGCAGCAGGTGCTCGGTCTCGATATAGGGTGAGCCAAACTGGCTGGCCTCATACCGCGCGAAGAAGATCACGCGCCGTGCCTTCTCCGTATAGCGTTCGAACATGATGGTCTCCCTTATTGCCAGCTATCGGCTGGAGTGGCCGTCCGCTTCACTTGCCGGCTTCAGCCCAACCCGCGCGCGCCTTTCTTCTCAACTTCGCCGCCGGAGCCCCCGGTAATGCATTCAAGCTCCGAACAGCCCTTCGGATGGGCCGAGCGGTCTTCCACCCGGCAACTCCCCGGCGCTGCTAGCTGCCGAAGAGCCTTCCATCCTCCCCTTTTTCAGCCCGGAAAAGATGAGAACCTATTCTACGCCAGACTGCTTACTTGATAAGACTCAAAAACCGCCTAAATGGTGCTTTTTCCCCGTCTGAATCCGCGGCCGCCAAGCCCGCTTGGGGGAGCGGAAGCCTCAGTAGTTAGCCGGCCGCCGTCCCGCCGTCCCGCCCGCCCGGCTCCAGCCTACCTGATTCCGGCCTGCCCGCTTCCGGCCCTCTGGCCTCCTGTTTTCCTGTTTCCACCCGCCTGCCCGTCTCCAGTCTTCCTGCTTCCAGGCGCAGGGTTCGCGTACAGCGCGCGGCCAGATCAAGATTATGCGTCACCAGAATCGAGGTGAGGCCATGGGTCGCGTGCAGCCGTTCAATCAGGTCGAAGACCAGGCCGGCGGTGGCCGCATCCAGGTCGCCGGTCGGCTCGTCGGCCAAAAGCAAACGGGGATTGTTGACCAGGGCGCGCGCCAGCGCCACGCGCTGCTGCTCGCCACCCGAAAGCTCACCGGGGCGATGGTCGCCGCGGTCCTCCAGGCCAACCTCGCGGAGCCAGTTGGCCGCCGCCTCAAGCGCCTCCGGCTTGCGCAACCCGCGCGCCATCAGCGGCATGGCAACGTTTTCCCGCGCCGTAAACTCGGGCAGCAGGTAATGAAACTGCCAGACGTAGCCGATCTCGCGATTGCGAAACTCCGCCGCCTGGCGCTCGGAGAGCCGGGCCACATTGACCGAGGCGCAGTGCACCGAGCCCGCGGTGGGAGCATCGAGCGCGCCCAAGATGTGCAGCAATGTGCTCTTTCCCGCGCCGGACTGGCCCACGATGGCCACCATCTCGCCGGCCTGGATCTCAAGATCAAGCCCCTGAAAGAGCGTGAGCGCGCCGCGCGCCGTCGAGTAGGTTTTTTCGAGATTCCGGACCTGGATGATCGGGGGCGGACTGTCCTGCTGGCTGCCTTGCTGGCTGCCCTGGAGGCTATCCGGCTGGACCGGCGCTGGATTTGACTGCGGACCGGCCTGCGCCTGATCGCTCTGCTGCGGCCCCTGCACCCGCGACACCGGCTCCCGCGCAGTGCGGGCGTCCTGATTGCGGGCTTGCTGGCTGGCAGCCGCTGGAGTGGTTTGCTTCATCCGGTTACAGCTATTTTACCGTGCCGGGGGCTGATTCCGCTCCAGCCGGGTTCCCGGATTCACCACGCGGAGGTAATCAGGAGCGGCAATACAACCCGGGGTTTCCCGGAATGAAGCTGGAATTCTGGCCGGCCCGGCTCACGGCGGCGAGTTCCATCTTGTCCGTGAAGCCCGTAAGCCCCGTTTTCTTCTGGGCTCACAGTTTCAGACTGGTGCTCAGTACGCGACCTTGCTGGCCAACGCAATCCAGGCGGCGAAGCTGGCCCAGGCCTCGTCGCTGAGCAGTTGCGTAGCCGGAAGGAACTTGCGTTCGGCGCTCGCCCTGCGCAGTTCTTCGTAAATGGAAGCGTCGTCAAAGCCGGCGCGGGCGGCGTCGGCGGCGCGGGCGCCGTAGTAGATGGCCTCGATCCGCGCCCAGTAGGCCGCGGCCAGGCACATGGGGCAGGACTCGCAACTGGTGTAAAGCTGGCAGCCGGTGAGGGTAAAGCTGCCCAGCGCCTTGGCGGCCGCGCGGATGGCGTTCACCTCGGCGTGCGCCGTGGGGTCCAGCGTGGCGGTCACCGTGTTCACGCCCTCGGCCACGATCCGGCCCTCGCGCACGATCACGGCNNGGCGCAAAAACTCGGGATTTGCCGGGGTCTGCATCGCGGACCTGCTCCTCTGTCGCTGGAAAGGCGAAAGCAAGCCCAGTATATGGCACAGGCAACGCGCTCACGGCGCGCTGGTCAAATTCTCCGGCGGACGAGTGTCCTTCGCACTCAACTGGCGATAAACTGGAAAGCATTATGGACCTGTTCTCGAATCAAATCCTGAGGGAACTGCTTGCGGTGGAGAAGGAAGACCATGCGCCGGCCGCAACCCCGAAGAGTGGCCCGCCGAACCCGGCTGACCACTGGTCCGCTGCCCTCCTGCTGGAACGGGCAGCTTACCTGGGCAAAATGGCCCGCTACGGCGACGGCTCGGCCAGCGAAACGCTGAAGGAGTATCCGCAGCACTGCGCCATGCTCTCCTTCCGCAGCCGCGACGGCGAGGCCGAGGCGCATGAGAACTTTGCCGACATTTTCTTCGTGATCGAGGGCCGGGCGACGCTGGTGACCGGCGGCGTAATGACCGGCGCCAAGCGGGTTGGGCCGGGCGAGATGCGCGGCTCCGCGGTGGAGGGTGGCGCGCGCCAGGAGCTGAGGGCGGGCGACGTGGTCCACGTCCCGGCGGGGGTGCCGCACCAGATGCTGGTCGGCAGCGAAAAGCCGGTCGCCTGCCTGGTGGTGAAGATCCAGGAGAATCCATAAAAAGAAAACCGGGCCCCAGTCAAATCCAAGTCCGGCAGGCGCCACGCCGCTTGAGCGGCCGAGGCCTTCGCAGAAGCGCTTATAAAATGCTATAAATTTAAGCAATATAAGGACTTATTTGCCGATATTCGCCTTGCTGAAACCCTCTTCAAGGAATAAAATGGAAGTACAGTCCGCGCCAGGCCGGCTCTGCTCATTCCGGACCCTTTCGAGATTGATTTTGGCGCCTTTCGGCGGGCTTAGAAAAACCTTATGGCTGACGATCAGAATCCCATGCTCCCCCTCGAAGGCGGCACGCCGCCCAATAGCGGCACCAACCTCATTCCCATCAACATTGAAGAGGAGATGCGCCGCTCTTATCTCGACTACTCGATGAGCGTCATCATCGGTCGCGCGCTGCCCGATGCCCGCGACGGCCTGAAGCCCGTGCACCGGCGCGTCCTCTACACGCTCAACGAGATGGGGTTGCAGCACAACAAGAAGTACACCAAGTGCGCCAAGGTCGTCGGCCAGGCGATGGGCGTCTACCACCCCCACGGCGACTCGGCCATCTACGACACCCTGGTGCGCATGGCGCAGCCCTTTTCGCTGCGCTATCCGCTGGTCGACGGGCAGGGCAACTTCGGCTCGGTCGATGGCGACCCGCCCGCCGCCATGCGTTACACCGAGTGCCGCATGGCGCGCATCGCCGGCGAACTGCTGGCCGACATCGAGTTGGAGACGGTGGACTTTACGCCCAACTACGACGAGTCCACCTTCGAGCCCACAGTGCTGCCCACGCGCATTCCCAACCTGATCGTCAACGGCTCCAGCGGCATCGCGGTCGGCATGGCCACCAACATTCCGCCGCACAACCTGACTGAAGTGGTCAACGCGGCTATCGAGCTGGTGCAGAGCCATGAAGCAGCGCAAAGCCGGGAGGCGGCTTTGGCCATTGTGCTGAAGCACGTGCAGGGGCCGGACTTCCCCACCGGCGGCTTCCTTTACGGCAAGGCTGGCATTCCCCAGGCCTACAAGACCGGCCGCGGCCGCTTCATGATGCGCGCCAAGGTGGCCACCGAGAACCTGACCAAGGAAAAACAGGCGATCATCGTCACCGAAATTCCTTACCAGGTAAACAAATCCAAGCTCATCGAGCGCATCGCCGAGCTGGTGACCGACAAGATCGTCGACGACATCAGCGACGTGCGCGACGAGAGCGACCGCGACGGCATGCGCATCGTCATCGAGCTGAAGCGCGGCGCGCAGCCGGAGATTGTCCTCAACCAGCTCTACAAGCACACCCAGATGCAAGAGAGCTTCTCGATGATCTTCCTCGCGGTGCTGAACGGGCAGCCGCGGGAGCTAGGGCTCGACCAGGCCATCCGCTGCTTCATCGATCACCGCATCGACGTCGTGCAACGACGCACGGTTTACCTTCTGCGCAAGGCCCGCGAGCGCGAGCACATCCTGGAAGGCCTCAAGATTGCGCTCGACAATCTCGACACGGTCATTAAAATCATCCGCGCCTCGGGTTCGCGCGTCGAAGCTCGTGAGAACCTCTACGCCTGGGGCAAGGGCACGGAGATCATCCTCAACCTGGACCGCGAACACCTGCCGCACGAGGAAAAGGGCCTCACGCTGCGCCAGATCGACGCCATCCTCGAGTTGCAGCTCTATCGCCTGACGCAACTCTCCATCGACGAGCTGCTGAACGAGTTGAAGCAGGTCCGCGAGCGCATCAATGAGTACGAGTCGATCCTGGCCTCTGAAGCCAAGCTGCGCGCGGTCATCGTCAAGGAGCTCGAAGAGGTTCGCGACAAGTACGGCGACGCGCGCCGCACGCAGATCGTCGACGAATCGGCCGAATTGCAGCTGGAAGACCTGATCGCCGACGAGCAGGTTGCGGTCACCGTCAGCCATCAGGGCTATCTGAAACGGACGCCGATCAGCATCTATCGCCAGCAGCGGCGCGGCGGCCAGGGGCGCATGGGCATGAAGACGCGCGAAGAGGATTTTGTCGCGCAGTTGATCGTCGATTCGACCCACGCCTTCCTGCTCTGCTTCACCAACACCGGCCGGGTCTACTGGCTCAAGGTCTACGAGATTCCCGACGTGGGCGCGGCGGGCAAGGGCAAGTCGATGCAGAGCCTGCTGAACCTGCAACCGGGCGAAAACGTGCGGACGATTCTGCCAGTGCGCGACCTGGAAGAAGAAGGCAAGTTCATCTTCTTCGCCACGCGCAACGGTATCGTCAAGAAAACTCCGCTCAAGGATTTCTCGAACGTGATGGCGCGCGGCATCATTGCCATTGCCATTGATAAAAACGATGACCTCATCGACGCGCGCATTACCGACGGCAGGCAGACCATCTTCCTGGCTACGCGCGAGGGCATGGCCATACGTTTCGAGGAGTATTACGACCCGGAACGCAATGGCTCCGGTCTCCGTCCGATGGGCCGCAATGCCGCTGGCAACAAGGGCATCTCGCTCAAAAAAGGCGATGAAGTCATCGGCGTCGCCATTACCGACTCCGATGAGACGCGCGACAAGAATCGGGATGTGTGCGCCGCGGAACTCGGCCTCACTTCCAAGCTGACCGCCCTGAGGACCACCCTCGCGGACGCGAAGGAAGCCCTGCAAAAGGCGCGTGAGGAGAGAAGGAACGGAGCTCCGGACGATGAGGCGCTGAAGGCTGCGGAAAAGGCTGCGGAAAAGGCCGTCGCTGGCGCAGATAAGGCTCTGAAGGCATTGGACGAACGCCTCGGGGTCAGCAAATCCCTCATTCTCACGATCACGGAGAACGGATTCGGCAAGCGCACGGATATTGACGAGTACCGTCTGACGGCGCGCGCGGCTCAGGGGGTCACCAACCTGAAGGCGACCGCCAAGGTGGGCAAGTCCGCATCGATTCTCCTGGTGGATGATACTTCGGAGCTGATGGTCATCAGCCAGTTCGGCAAGATCATCCGCATCGACACCAATACCATCCGCGCGGCGGGGCGCTCTACCCAGGGCGTGAAACTGCTGAATCTCGAATCGGACGACAAGGTAGCCGCCGCCGTAGTCATTCCGCCCGAGGAGCTGAACGGCAAGGACGAGGAGCAGCCGATGCTGTTGCAGTAGGGTGACGCGGTCTCCCAGATCCCAAAAGCGGGACCTGGGGCACCCCGGCCAGGCATGATTTCGGCTACACTTATCCGGTGTGGAGGCTTCTATGAAACTGATTCTTCTAGCTGCGGCAGTGATTTTGTCGGCGTGCTTGTCGGCGTCTGCTCAGAATAATTGCACTTCGCAGACTAATGGAAACACGACCTACACGAATTGCTCTGACGGAACGTCATATACCACCCAAAGAAACGGCAATACGGCGTATACGAACGGTAGCGACGGCTCGAGCAGCACGGCGCAGACGAATGGAAGTACGACCTATACAAACCGTAGCGACGGATCCAGCAGCACGTCCCAGCATAACGGGAGTACGACGTATACCAACAACAGCGACGGAACGTCGAGCACAACTCAGAGAAACGGGAACAGCAGGTACACCAACAGAAGCGATGGTTCTAGTAGCAACTGCCAGAATAATGGCACTACTACATACTGCAACTCAAATTGATTTGTTGGCGGGTGGCACACATCTGACCAGTCGATTTTGAGACTTGGGAGTTCTCCTCTTCTACAGCGTCCAATCCTCCATAATCAGCCCCTTCACACTGTCAAACTCACGCGTGTTGGCGGTGACCAGGATCAGGTTCCTGCTGAAGGCTTGTCCGGCGATCGGTGCGCGCGAGTCCGCAATGAACTGGCCAGGGAGGCCCGGCTCAGGGAATCCGCGGCCGGCGCGCCTCGCAGGGAACGCCCGTCTGGCATTTTCCGCAGCCGTATCTGGGCTTGAAGCGAAGCAGGGTTTCCTGCAAGAAATTGGAACAAACGGCGTTGTCCTTGCCGTTTTTATCGATGGCCTGGGGCGGGCAACGGAGGATGCAGGCGCCGCAGTGGGTGCAGTATTCCTCCACTCCGGTGTAGGGCCGCGGCGTAGGATCGAAGTCCAGATCCGTGACCAGGCTGGCGAGGCGTCCGGCACAGCCCCGGCTGGTAATCAGCGAGCGGCTCAGGCTGAAAGTGCCAAGACCGGCGATGAAGGCCGCGTGGCGTTCGGACCAGTTGCTGCGCAGATTGACCACGGCGAATCGCTCATCCAGCGCGGGAGCCACGGCGCGGCCACCGGCTTTTTGAACGGCATCCACCAGGAAGCGGCGCACGCTCTGGTTGAAAGCCTCTCCCTCGTAGCGCCCGTAAAGCCATTCCGTGGCGGGCCAGCCCTGGGTCCGGTTGGCCAGGCGGACAGGTTCCGTAAAAGGTAAAAAGCAGGAAATGACGGATCGCGCTCCGCTCAGCCACTCGGTGGGAGACAGGTGCTGGGGGCCGACGACCTCCGGCTGCTTGAGCCTCTCCCAAAACAGATCCTGGGCGCTGGCCACGGCGACCAGAGGCGGCTCGAAAATACGCATCATGCCGAGATCAGCCACGAAATTCTCCGGGCTGTTCAAGACAAAATCGTCGAGTTGTTGCTCGATCGCAGGCAGCAATAGGCGGTTGGCACTCATATGATTCCCAGACCAGAGCAAAAAGCGAGCGCCGGGCGCTCCACCTCCCGATCCCGAGCGGCGGCACACCGGCACTTTATATCGGATTCATAATCCCTATTCCAGATTCTGAATCTTGGTGCCCTCGGTGGGCTCCAGCACAAACTGGCCGTCGCTCAACGTCTGGTTTTCCACTACCTTGCCGACCGTGAGCACGATCTGAATATCCTCGAGCGGGCGCTTGATGACCACCTTGGTGGGGTACATGCCCGTGCCGAAGTCCTTGTAGGCGTAATAGAAGACCTGGGTCTCCAGGTTTCCGTCGCTGTCGTAGAGGTCCTGCTGCGAGGGCAGCAGGTCGTCGCGATTGAAGGTGACCACGCGCTCCGGGGTCAATTCACGGCTATCCGGCTTATGGCGGCTGATGCTGAGAACGTATTCCGGCACGGTGAACAGGTGCTTTCGGGCCGCGTCCTCGACGGTTTCCGAGTCCGCCACCACCCCGTACCAGTCGTCCGGCTCAAGGCCCCGCACCACCAGCGCGTCCAGGAAGAAGCCCGGCCGCAGATTCTCCAACTGGTTGGCCGACTTCTTTTTCACCGTGTTGGAGCCCTTGAAGGCGATGTTCTTCGAGGGAATCCAGAGGGTGAAGTTCTTGCCGTCGCTGACCATGTCGAAGGCGCGCGTGCCGACGACCGGGACCCGGCCCAGGACGCGCAGCATCTCCGGCTTGCGTATCAGGATGATGCCGCGAATGGCGGTGTAGTCGGTGGCCACGCCCTGCTTGGGCTTGAGCACGCTGGCCTGAATCTCGACGGTGGCGGTCAGGCTCTGGAGGGCCTTCCAGCGCTGGTTGAGCTGCCTCACCAGCTCCGCGGGCGCGGCCGACTGCTCAATCAGCGGCGCCTTGGGCACCGGCAGCTTGCGCGTGCTCCACATGCATCCGGAGAGCAGCAGCAGCGGAAACAGCAGGGCCGTGGCGGCCAGATGGCGATGGATGAGCTTCAACTGTGGCCTGCCTTCTTCGCGGCTTGCCGGTAGCCGGTCACGTTGTGCGTTTGCTCCTCAAGGCTGCTGGAAAACAGCGACCGCCCCTGGGGATTGGCCCCGGCGGCCACAAAGTAGAGATAGTCGGTCTGGGCCGGCTTCATGGCCGCCCGCAGCGACTTCAAGCCGGGATTGGCCACCGGACCCGGCGGCAGGCCGGCGTGCAGATAGGTGTTGTAGGGCGTGTCGAACTTCAGGTCGCTCTGGTAGATCGTCCCCCGCCAGCGTCCACCGAGTTCCAGGCCGTAGATCAGCGACGGATCGGTCATCAACGGCATTTTTTTGGCCAGCCGGTTTTGAAAGACACTGGCCACCAGCGGGCGCTCGGCGTCCACTGCCGTCTCCCGCTCCACCAGCGAAGCCATGGTCACCACCGCGCGCACATTCTCCTTCAATCCCAGTTGGCTGGCCGCCGCGCGGAAGCGCTTGACCATAATGGCGCAAATCTGCGCCGGAGTCGCCTTGCGGAAAATATGATAGGTGTCGGGAAACAAATAGCCCTCCAGACTGGTTGCTCCGGGGTCCAGATCGGCCACCAGGCCTGCCTGCTCCGCCGCCGCTGCCACAAAATCCTGCCGGCGGCCCAATCCCGCCTGCTCCAGCCGGGCGGCGACATCAAAGAGGTTCGCGCCCTCGGGAATGGTGACCGCACGGGTAAAAATATCGCCACGCACGATGCGCGCATAAACTTCGGTGACCGCGGCCGGATGGTCGAAGCGGTACTCGCCGGGGTGCAACGTTCCCCGCTTCAACAAGCGCAGCAGATCAAAGGCGAATTGGCTGCGCACCACGCCCGCCGACTCCAGTTGCTGGCCGATCAGCAGCGTGGACGAACCCGGCGCCAGCTCGACAAAGGTCTCCTGCGAGGGCCCATAGGGAAAGAAAACCAGCCAGGCTACCGCCCCCGCCGCCAGGAGCAGCAAAAGGACAAAAGCCCGGAAAAAGCCCGCGCCGGAACGCTTCTTTCTTCTGCTCGTTCGTCTGCGGCGCGCCATCTTCCTGCTATCAACCCTTCATTTTTACTTCAAGACGTGCAAAATCCCCGAGGGGACTCAACTCCTCTTATTGTACCGGGTAAGCTGGCTCACAGGGTGTACATTAACTGGCAAAGCCTCCATGGAAAGGCGCACGACCCGATGCCCCTGATCGACCAAATCCGCGAACAAAAGCTGATCGAACTGGCAAAAACACGCTTCGCCGCCGACTTGACCGAGGCCGAGCTCAATGTTCTGCGCGAATCGGCCAGCTCTCTCGATTCAGACTTGCCTAAAAAGGACGCACCTCGCCCGGAGATTCGGCCGGAGCTGGTGCGCTGGCTGGCCAGCGATCCGGAGGCCGCTCCTTTCCTCGATCCCAAGGGAATCCGGGTTTATGGTGTCACGCTGCCGCGCTATCTCAATCTTGCGGAATGCCGCATCGCCGTTCCGCTCATCTTTTACCGGTGCACGATCAAAAGAGGAATCAATCTCCGTTCAGCCGAGACGCGCGGGATTTACCTCTTGGGCTGCTCCGTAGAAGGAACAGTCCAAGCTGACAGGATCGATGCGCAGGGGGCAATTGTCTTTCGTGAGAGTCAATTCACAAGCGAGGTTATTCTCAGTGGCGCGCGAATCAGGGGCGAATTGAGTTTCTCAGGCGCGAAGCTGGAAGTGGAAGCTAAAGAAGGAGAGGAGGAAGTGGTAGGGCTCTCCGCAGGTCGCGCCGAGATCGGTGGCGGCGTCTTTCTGGGTAACGGTTTTACTTCCAACGGCGAAATCAGGCTGCATGGCGCACAGATCAAGGGCGATTTGGACTGTTCCGGAGCGAAACTGGTAGTGACAGAGGGCAAGGCGCTCTCCGCGGATGGAGCCGAGATCGGAGGCGCCGTCTTTCTGAGCGAAAAGTTCACTTCCTACGGCGAAATCAGGCTACCTAGCGTGCGAATCAAGGGCATTTTGGACTGTTCGGGCGCGAAGATGGAAGTGAAAGAGGGCAATGCGCTCTCCGCGGATGGAGCCGAGATCGGTGGCAGCGTCTTTCTTCGCGATGGATTCACATGTTCCGGAACGATCCGGCTGCTTGGCGCGATGATCGGCGGGCAGCTCAACTTCCGCGGCGCGAAGGTAGCTGAAGTCTGTTGCGAGAACCTGCTCCTCTCCGGGGACTTGCTGTGGATGGGGATTCAGGAACCGGAAAAGGCGGCTCTCAACCTGATGGGCGCCAATGTAAAGAATCTTCGCGAGGACCGGGAGAGTTGGCCTCAGGCGGGAAATCTTGTTCTGGACGGGCTGTCGTATGAGGAGGTGACCCTCCATCGAAAGCGGACTGAAGTCGATATCGAGAATGGCAGATGGACCGAAGAACTGGTCCTCAAGGTCGAAGATCGCATTGAATGGCTCATGCGGCAGCGGAAAGACATACTCACCGAGGCTCATCCTTGGATGTTTTTAGCCAAACATCTGGAGGGCAAAGGGGATCGCAGGGGCGCAAAGCACGTTGTTTACACGTACCGCTGCTTGCAGGCGAAGAGTAAGTGGCTGCCACAGCGATTGCTTGACTGCGCTTTTGCTTGGCTGGAAGAGAGGCCGCTGCGCATCTGCTGGTCGATTGCCATCACGCTTTTCCTGGGTACGCTGATCTTTGCAGGAGCTGACCGCAGCGGGGCGATGATCCAAACGGTGCGGATACAACCAAACGCGGTCAAGGACGACGGAGAGGTCAAGCCAGTATCTCCGCTCTATCCAAAGTATCAGCCGTTCGTCTACACGCTGGAAAATGCGGTGCCGCTGTTGAGATTGGGGATGGATGACAAATGGACGCCTAATCCCAGCCCTGAGTTTTGCGTAGCATGGTATCCCCGCTGGCCTTGGCTGTATTTCATAAGCACGTATGGGGTTCTGGTCTTCTTTCGCTGGGCGCTGATTATGTGGGGCTGGGTGCAGGCAACGATTCTGGCTGCGGCATTGGCAGACCGCTTCAGGAAGTAGGCTGCCCGCTCCTGGCCGGGGCTTTAAGCTAGAAGCTAGGAGCTAAAAGCTAGAAGCTAGGAGCTAGAAGCTGGAAGCTGTTCCCCATCCCCGCTATTTGGGCCTCGATGTCGGCAACCGCCGCATCGGCGTGGCCGTCTCGGACGAACTGGGCCTGACCGCCCAGCCGGTGATGACCCTGGAACGGCGTCACAACCGCCGCGAAGACCTGCGCTCGCTGGCGCGTCTGGCGCGGCGTTTTGGCGTGGTGGCGATCGTGGTCGGCAACCCGGTGCATCTGTCTGGCGACCTGAGCCCCCAGGCCGCCAAGACCCAGGCCTTCGCCGCCGAGTTGGGCGAGTTGACCGGCCTACCCATCCACCTGTGGGATGAACGGCTGACCACCCGCGAGGCCCATCAGATCTTGTATGAGGCCGGCCACGCCCGCCAGGATCACCGCCGCGTGGTCGATCAGGTGGCCGCGACGCTGATTCTGCGGTCGTTCATGGAAGGACAGGGAACAGGGGTCAGGGATCAGGGATCAGGGAGCGAGGGAGCAGGGAGCGAGGGGACGGGTTGAACGCGGAAACTCAGGTCTCAAAGTCGAGACCTTTGGGCAAGCTTGGGACAGGCTCTGGTGCACTCAGATTGCGGCTTTTGAGAGCCCCCGGCTGATCCCTGCCCCCTGATCCCTGTCTTCCCCCCGCGTATAATGGGAAATCAGGTTCTTCTATACTCTCGCGGACTGAGCAACCTTCGCTCACCGCCATGGAACACAGATGCCCGAGCACATTAAAAAGCAGCTTCTCCACGAGATCAGTCTCATGGAACACGAACTCGCCCACGAACTTCCCGCCGAGATCAAGAAGGCCGTGGCCATGGGCGACCTGTCGGAAAACGCCGAGTACCACATGGCCAAGCAGCGCCAGACCTTCGTGAATGCGCGCCTGGGCCAGTTGAAGAAGCGCATGGCCGAGCTCTCGCTGGTCAATCTGGCCAACATTCCCAAAGACAAGGTCGGCTTCGGCTCGACGGTGGTGATCTTCGACTCGACCAAGGACGAGGAGATTGTCTACCGGCTAGTGACCAGTGAGGAGTCCGACGTCTCGAAGGGGCTGATCTCGACCACTTCGCCCATCGGCCGCGGGCTAGTGGGCAAGCGAGTGGGCGACGTCGCCACCATCGTCACGCCCAACGGCAAGCGCGAACTGGAAATACTGAAGCTGATCACCATCCACGATGAGGCCGCCGCGGCCGCCGCCGAGGTTGAGGCCGAGATCGCAGTCGAGGTTGAAATCGAGGTTGAAATCGAAGTCGAGACCGGCGCGGCGCAAAATTCGGAGCGAAAGTAGCTAAAATGGCAATCACTTGGACCAGCGCCTTCGGCCGCGTCTGCGGATGGCTTCTTGACCCGCTCGTTCACGGCCTGGCGCTGACCCGCGTCTCGCCCAACGCGCTGACCTTCATCGGCTTGGTCATCAACATCGTGGCCGCGGTTCTCTTTGGCCACGCCAACGCCACCAACGCCGGACGCATGTTCTTCTATGCGGGCCTGGTGATCTTCGGCGCGGGCGCCTTCGATATGCTGGACGGCCGCGTGGCCCGGCGCAACAACCAGGTCACCGTCTTCGGCTCGTTTTTCGACTCGGTGATCGACCGCTACTCCGACGTGGTGCTGTTCTTCGGCCTGCTGGTCTACTACGGCCGGATTAATCGTTTCAGGTATGTGTGCCTGGTGGCCTTTGTAATGGTCACGTCCTTGATGATCAGCTACACCCGCGCCCGCGCCGAGGCCCTCATCGGCCAATGCAAGGTAGGCTTCATGGAGCGCCCGGAGCGCATCGTACTGGTGATTATCGGCGCCCTGTTCAATCACTGGGGCGCGATGGCTCCGGTGCTGTGGGTGCTGGCGGCGCTCTCCACCATCACCGTCGCCCACCGCATCGTCTACACCTACCAGAACACAAAGCATTTGGTGCCGCTGGGCTAAACTGCCGAGGGTTCTTTGGCTCCCTTTCGCCGCGCTCAATGCTCCCGGATTGAAGAATTCCTTTTTTATTTTTAGCTGTGTGCCCAGGCCTCAGAATCGAGACTTGGGCACACAGCACCCAGCGCCCAGCCTTATCGGGAGCCCGCATCTCCGCATTATCGCGTGCGGTTTCAGCTCCTTACGGGTAGATGCGATGCAGGGTGCGGGCGAAGGGGATGGTCTCGCGGACGTGGTCCAGGCCGCAGATCCAGGCGACGGCGCGCTCAATGCCCATGCCGAAGCCCGAGTGGGGGACCGAGCCGTAGCGGCGCAGGTCGAGGTACCACTGGAAGGCCTCCTTGGGCAGGTTGTGCTGCTCGATGCGGGCATTCAAAAGCTCAAAACTCGAAACGCGCTGCGAGCCGCCGATGATTTCGCCGTAGCCCTCGGGGGCGAGGACGTCGACGCAGAGGGCGTAGCGCGGGTCGGCCGGGTCGGGCTCCATATAGAAGGCCTTCACGTCGGACGGGTAGCGGTGGACCATCACCGGACGGTCAAATTGCGAGCTGAGCCAGGTCTCGTCCGGGGAGCCGAAGTCGTTGCCGTACTCGAAAGGCTGCTCCAGATGGCCGTCCCGGTGGGCCTGGTTGAGCATTTCCGCGGCCTGGTCGTAGCGCAGGCGCGGAAAGGGCGGGCAGATGGCCTCCAGTTTGGCGCGGTCGCGGCCGATGACGACCAGCTCCCGGGCGCGATTCTTGAGGACGCTCTGGACGATGTGGGAGAGGAAGTTTTCGGCCAGTTCCAGCAGGCCGTCCAGATCGCAGTAGGCGACCTCCGGCTCGATCATCCAGAACTCCGTCAAATGGCGGCGGGTTTTGGATTTTTCCGCGCGGAAGGTGGGGCCGAAACTGTAGACCTTGCCCAGGGCCAGTGCCGTGGCCTCGATGTAGAGCTGTCCGGATTGAGTGAGATAGGCCGGGTCGCCGAAGTAATCGACCGGAAAGAGCGTCGAGGTGCCCTCGCAGGCCGCCGGGGTGAGGATGGGCGGGTCGGTGCGGATGAAGCCGTTCGAGTCAAAGTACTCGGCTGCGGCGCGCATGATCTCGGCCCGGATGCGAAGAATGGCGGCCTGGCGTGGGCTGCGGAGCCAGAGATGGCGGTGCTCCATGAGGAAATCGACGCCGTGCTCTTTGAGGGTGATGGGGTAGGGAGCGGATTCAGGGACGCGCTGCACGACTTCCAGGCCCTCGACGTCGAGTTCGAAGCCTCCCGGAGCCCGCTGGTCGGCGCGGACCTTGCCGGTGACGATGACCGAGGACTCCTGGGTCAGCCCCTTCAGCGCCGCGAAGACTTCAGGAGGGACGCTCTTGACGTGGGCCACGCCCTGGATGGAGCCGGTGCCGTCGCGAAAGATGGGAAAGAGCAGCTTGCCGCTCTCGCGCAGGTTGTAGAGCCAGCCGCGGAGGGTGACGGATTGGCCCTCGAACTGGCCAATTGTGGCGATGGTGGCCACGGGGGCTGGCGTAGAGGCGGATTCAGGAGCGGCGGAGGGAGTGGATTCTTCGGGCATGAGCTTCCTTGGCGGCCTTGCCGGCCGGACTCTTCAGGATAGCGCGGAGGGCGTGAGGGGGTAATCCCACCCTGGCGACAAAAACAGGAACGTCGCGAGGATGGGGCACCCGGACTTCATGCTCCCAGATTTTCCGCGAGGGTGGGACAACCAGGCTTTCTGCTCCTGGATTTTCTGCCGCGCGGCGGAAACCAGCGCTGGCGGCAGGAATGAGGATTGCGGCGGGCGGGTGGCTTTAGTAGCATGAGAATACTTTTTGATGCGCGCAACATTTTTCCCACTGCGCGAGATGCCCCATGCAGGTCCGATTTTCCTGGTGCGTCTGGTTTGCGTGCGGGCAGGAGGGTCGATGAGCGAGTTGGCGGCGGTTCGCAGCGAAGAAACGCAAAAATCCCAGGTGGACACCGAGACCACCGAGCGGTTCATTGCCGAGAAGCACATTGGCGAGCGGATCAAGCGGCTGCGGCTGAAAAAATCGATGGGGCTGGTCGAGTTGGGCCGGCACGCGGGGCTTTCGGCCAGTTTTTTGTCGCAGTTGGAGACGGGCCGGGTGGTTCCCACGCTACGCAACCTGGCGCGTATCGCAATGGTCTTCTCCAAGGATTTGTCCTACTTTTTCGAGCCCGATCCGGGCGCGGTCTTCCGCATTCACCGCCGCAAGGACCGCGTGAAGATGCCGCAGACCGGGGCCGAGCCGCCGGCTTATTTCTTTGAGAGCCTGGGCTACCTGGTGCCCGACCGGCAGATGGACCCCTTCTTTGCCGAGTTTGTGCCGCTGGCCGGGGAGACGGAACCCGCGGTGCACAGGCATCCGGGATTCGAGTTTCTGTATGTGCTGGAGGAAGGGCTCGAGCTTCGCCACGGCGATCAGAGGTGCGTGCTGGGCGCTGGCGATGCGGTTTACTTCGACTCGAATACGCCGCATTCCTACCAGTGTGCGGGCGGAAAACCGGCCGGAGCGATTATTGTGACCATGCAACAGCCAGCCACTGGCCAGCCGATGCCGCTGCGGCCAGCCAATGCGGCGCGGAGTTCCGGGACACAGAATCGAGAGCTGGAGCATCCGGCCAAAGAGGCCGTTCCGGCCTGCTGAGCGCTGCCGAAGGGATGGAGCGACCAAGGTGTTGCACTATTCGGGAAAATGCTCTTATTGATCCGGCCCTTTTGGAATGCGGCACCGATTCCCACCCTAGCCGCAAGGAGTCATAAAGCAGGTTCTTCGACTTCGCTGCGCTTCGCTCAGAATGACAAGCGAGGAGTAGGGCAACCAGGGCATTGCAAGCAAGGGTGAGGCGACCAGGACGTTGCAGTATCCGTAAAAATGCTCTTAATCCGCCGATTGGTATACTGACAGTGTGACCACAACGCCACGCGACGCCATTCCGAAGGACAGCCACTCCCTGCATTCCCCCCGCCAAAAGAGGGTTTTATTGCTCAAGCCGAGGGGCTTTTGCGCCGGGGTGGTGCGCGCCATCGACATTGTCAAAATCGCCCTGGAAACCTTTGGCGCGCCGATCTACGTTCGCCGCGAAATTGTGCATAACCGCTACGTGGTCAACGAATTGGCGCAAAAGGGAGCGATCTTCGTGCATGAAATCGACGACGTGCCCGACGGCCAGCGCGTCATTTATTCGGCGCACGGAGTTTCGCCCGCAGTGCGGGAGTTGAGCAAGGGCCGCGGCCTGCAGGTCATCGACGCCACCTGTCCGCTGGTCACCAAGGTGCACACCGAGGCGGTCAAGTTTGCCAAAATGGGTTATTCGCTGGTGCTGATCGGCCATCGCGACCACGACGAGATTGAAGGCACGCTGGGCGAAGCGCCCGAGGCGACCCATGTGGTATCGAATGTCGCCGAGGTGGCCGCGCTCCAGGTGCCCGACCCTGACCACGTGGCTTACCTGACGCAGACCACGCTCTCGCTCGACGAGGCGCGCGACATCATCCACGCGCTCAAGAACAAATTTCCCAATATTGTTGGCCCCCACTCGCAGGACATCTGCTACGCCACCGAGAATCGCCAGGTCGCGGTGCGCAATGTGGCGCACGATGCGGAACTGGTGCTGGTGGTGGGTTCAACCAACAGCTCCAACTCCAACCGGCTGGTCGAGGTCTCGCGCAACCTGGGGACGATCGGCTACCTGATCGACAACTCCCAGGCCATCGACCCGGCCTGGCTGGAGGGCGTGAGCACGGTGGCAGTGACGGCCGGCGCCTCGGCCCCCGAGGTGCTGGTCGAGGATGTGGTCAACTATCTGCGCCAAAACGGCTTTAACAACGTCGAAGAGATTGAAGTTATGCCGGAAAATGTGCGTTTCGGCCTGCCGCCGGAGATTATGCAGGCGATCGGCGACGCAGATGGGGAAGAAACTCCGCCGGTGTTGTGAGGCGGTTTCCCGGATCACCCGCTAGCGGGGATTCGCGTTCTCACGTTGTTGGAATCCATGTTCTCGCACGCTGGCCGATGCTCTCATTGTTCGAATCGGCAAAGGCAGGAACCGGCGCCATGCGGAAAAATCCCGCGCATGGTCAGCCGTTCGGTTTAGAGTAGCGGGATGAGCAGGCTCTCCACAGTTTGCCACCGCCAGGCAGCGGGAGGCCCCCGGAGAGGGACTGAGGCGTTATAAATCGTATGGATATTCAGCAACAAAAGAGGCAATCCGCATCGCCCCGGTTCGGGCGGCTGGATGCGGAGTTGACCGATGTGGAATCGGCAATGCTCCGCTCACGGGAGTTCCTGCTCTCTCAGCAGCAGCCCGAAGGCTACTGGTGCGGGGAGTTTGAAGCCGATTCGATGCTCGAGGCCGACTACATCTTTCTGCACACGCTGCTCGAAAGCGGCGATCCGGGCCGGCTTCAGCGCGCCTTCGCGGAGATGATGCGCTACCAGAACGAGGACGGCAGTTGGAGCACCTATCCCGGCGCGCCGGGCGACATTTCGCTTTCTGTCAAGTGCTACTCCTCGGCCAAGCTGATGGGCCTGGGAGCGGACGACCCGCGGCTGGTCAGGTGCCGCCAGTGGGTTCTGGCACATGGCGGCGTGGTCGAGTGCAACACCTTTACCAAGATGTACCTCTGCGCGCTGGGCGAGTACGACTACGACGCGGTGCCGGCCATTCCGCCGGAGATTGTTCTCTTTCCCAAGTGGTTTTACTTCAACATCTACGAAATTTCCTCCTGGTCGCGGTCGATGCTGGTTCCCTTGGCCATCATGTACGCCAAGAAGCCTTTCAAAAGAATCCCTTCCGAGCAGGGCATCGACGAACTCTATGTGGGCGGACGCGCCAACTCGACGCTGCGGCTGCGCTGGGACCGCAAGCGGCTGTTCTCGTGGCGCAACTTTTTCATCAGCCTGGACAGAATGACGCACCTGTTCGAAGCGGTTCATATTCGCCCGCTGCGCACCCTGGCCCTCAAGCAGGCGGAAAAGTGGATGCTGGAGCGGATGGAGATGACCGACGGATTGGGCGGCATCTTCCCGGCCATACTGAACTCCATCATCGCGATGCGCTGCCTGGGCTACTCGGAGGACGATCCGCAGGTGATCCGGGCGCGCGACGAGTTAGAAAAGTTGGGCATCGAGGAGCCAGCCAATGAAGTGATGCCCGAGCCCACCTTCCGCATTCAGCCCTGCGTCTCGCCGGTCTGGGACACAGCGCAGGCGGTCTTCGCGCTGGGCGAGGCCGGCCTAGAGCGCGACGACCCGCGCATGATCAAGGCCGCCGACTGGATGCTCTCGAAAGAGGTGCGCCACAAAGGCGACTGGGCCGTGAAGGTCCCGAAGACCGAGCCCGGAGGCTGGTACTTCGAGTTCAACAACGAGTTTTATCCCGACACCGACGACACCGCGCAAGTGCTCATGGCGCTGAACAAGGTCGACAATCCCCGCGAAGGCTATCAATACAAGGTTGCGCAACGCGCCATCGAGTGGCTGTTTGCCATGCAGTGCCGGAACGGCGGCTGGGGCAGCTTTGACAAAGACAACACCAAGATGATCTTCCAGTACATTCCCTTTGCCGACCACAACGCGATGCTCGATCCGCCGACGGTCGACATTACGGGAAGAATCCTGGAGATGCTGGCCACTTACGGCTACTCGCGCGGCGACAAGCGCGTCGAGAAGGCCATCAAATTCATCCTGAGTGAACAGGAGCCAGATGGAAGCTGGTTCGGCCGCTGGGGCGTGAATTACATCTACGGAACGTTTCTGGCGCTGCGCGGCCTGGAGGCTATCGGCTTCGACCACAATGAGCCGCAGGTTCAGCAGGCCGCCGAGTGGATTCGCATGGTACAGAACGCCGACGGCGGCTGGGGCGAAAGCTGCAACAGCTACGACGACCCCAACATGCGCGGCGTAGGTGTGAGCACTCCGTCGCAGACGGCCTGGGCGCTTTTGGGCCTGCTGGCCGCCGGCGACGACCGCTCGGACTCGATCGCCAAGGGGGTGCGCTGGCTGCTTGAGCGCCAACTGCCCGAGGGCAGTTGGGACGAGTCGACGGGCGAGGGCGCGGTTCGCCAGAGTATCATGACCGGCACCGGCTTTCCCAGGGTCTTTTACATGTCCTATCACCTGTATCGCCAGTACTTTCCACTGATGGCGCTCACCGGCTACAAGCGGGCCATGGAACGGCAAAGCAGCTTTTAGCTACTAGCTCTCTGACCGCTTGTTGTTGTACCACTCATGGGTGCCCCAGGTCCCGATTTTGGGACCTGGGATTGTACGAACTCAGGTACAAAATCATATGGTCAGAGGCCTAGCTCTTGGCCGGTTGTTTGAGCGCCTTGGACGGAATTTTGGTATTCAGCTAGCAGCTAGCGGCTACAAACGGTACTCATGGAACGCGCCGGCAACGGCGCTGGAGGTTCACCCAAACGATGGCTATTCCGATCTCCCAGATGGCGACGGTTGCCGCCTATGTTCTGAAGAAAAGGCTCGCTGGCAACCGGCGCTACCCGCTGGTGCTGATGCTGGAGCCGCTCTTCCGTTGCAGCCTGGCCTGCGCCGGCTGCGGCAAGGTGCAGTACCCGCCCCACATTCTGAAAAGGCAGCTCAGCCCCGAGGAGTGCTTTGCCGCGGTCGAGGAATCGGGCGTCCCGATGGTCTCGCTGCCCGGCGGCGAGCCGCTCTTGCACCCGCAGATTGTCGAGATCGTCAACGGACTGGTGGCGCGCAAAAAATACGTTTACCTGTGCACCAACGCCCTGGAACTCAAGCGGCGGCTGCCGGAGTTCACACCGTCAAAGTACCTGACCTTTTCAGTTCATCTGGACGGCCAGCGCGAGCACCACGACTTCGCCGTTTGCCGTGAAGGCGCCCACGAAATCGTCGTCGAGGGCATTCAAGAGGCCGTCAAACGCGGCTTTCGCGTCACCACCAACGCCACTTTCTTCGACGGCGCCGATCCGGTGAGCGTCCGCGCCTTCTTCGACGAGGTGATGGCGATGGGCGTCGAGGGCATTGTGCTCTCGCCCGGCTACAGCTACGAACANNCCTATAACATCTTCGGCTGGCAGCGGCCCTGCTACCTGCTGCAGGACGGTTACGCGGAGAGTTACAAGGAGATGCTGGAAACTACCGATTGGAATAAGTTCGGAACAGCCAGCGGCAATCCCAAGTGCGCCAACTGCATGGTCAGTTGCGGCTACGAAACCAGCGCGGTGATCGACGGCTTCGGCTCGCTGAAGGGATTTTTGGCGATGGTGCGCGGAACCTTTTCAAAGTACCCGGACCCGGAGGCGCTGAAACTGCTCGACGAGGCTGATCTCTGTGAGGCTGGCCTGCGCGAGGCGGGTTTGCAGGAGGACACGGCGCAGACCGGCGCTCGACCAGCGCCAGCCGAACAGCCCGAACGCAGCCCCGACCACGATTTCGAGGAGACCCGCGCATGACCACCGAAGCTCAGAAGTACACCCGGGAGCAGGTCGAGGCGCTGGAAGTGGTTCCCGGCGCGGAACACGAAAAACTGGAAGGCTGGGTTCCCACGCTGGCCACCGAAGACGACCTGCGCGACGCTCTCGAAAAGGCCCTCGACTATCGCGGCGACGTAACGCTGACTCTCAAATCCGGCGAATGCGGCGAAGCCCCCGAAAAGATCGAAGCTTTCATCTTCAACCGCCACGTTGGGGTCACGCTGAATGAATCCTGGGTTCAGTACTTCTCGCCCGATACGCCAGAAAAGCGCAAATTGAGCTACGCCCAGATCGCCGGGATCGAGTTCAGCGGCAAGGACCGCGCCCAGGGCAAGCACTGGGAGGACTGGGTGAAGAAGTACAACGAAAAGAAGGCCGCCGGCGAGTCGGGGATTGCGCTCGAGCCGGAGACGCTGGAGTAGCGAGACAGGGATCAGAGATCAGAGATCAGGGGTCAGTAGACCGGTGCGCAGGCAACCCGCTAACTTGCTAACTCGCTGATCTTTTTTGAAGACGAAACTTTTTGAAGGCCGTAAAAGTTATTGTTCCGGCGTTACTGGCTTACCGACTGGCTTTTCTGACCCCTGAGCCCTGAGCCCTGATTTACTCTGACAGTATGAAAATCTTTCTCACCGGCGCGACGGGATTTGTAGGCCACCATGTGGCGCGGGCGCTGGCCTCTGAAGGCGCCGAGTTGCGGATGCTGGTGCGTAAGACCAGCAACCTGGCAAGCCTCGAAGGCATTCCCGGCGAGACGCACGTGGGCGATCTGGCCCAGCCGGAGTCCCTCAAACCAGCGCTCTCGGGTTGCGACGCCGTGGTCCACGTGGCCGCCGATTACCGGCTCTGGATTCCCGACCCGGCGGCGATGTACAAGGCCAATGTGGGCGGGACGCGCGAGCTGCTGCGGCTGGCCCGCGAGGCAGGCGTCGAGCGCGTGGTCTACACCTCCAGCGTGGCCACCATGCACTTCCGCACCGACGGCGTCGTCATCAACGAGGACACGCCGGTAACGCTCGCCGACATGGTCGGTCATTACAAGCGCTCCAAGTTTCTGGCCGAGCAGGAGGCCATCAAGGCCGCCGAGGCCGGTCAGAACGTGGTCATTCTGAATCCCACCACCCCCATCGGCTCCCACGACGCGAAGCCCACCCCCACGGGCCGCATCTTCGTCGACTTTCTCAACAGCCGCTTCCCGGCCTACATGGACACCGGGCTCAATCTGGTGGACGTCGCCGAGGTCGCTCGCGCCCACGTGGCCGCGCTCACCAGGGGCCAGTCCGGCCATCGCTACATTCTGGGCGGCGAAAACCTGACCTTCAAGCAGATTCTCGACAAGATGGCCGAGATCACCGGCCTTCCCTCGCCGACAATGAAGATTCCCTTCGCCGTGGCCGCAACCTACGCGTTTTTCGAGGAGTGGATCACCGGCCGCATCCGCGGACGCGAGCCGCGCGCCACGCTCGAAGAGGTCCGCATGGGCCGCAAGAAGATGTACGCCTCGAGCGCCCACGCGCAGCAGGAGCTGGGCTTCCGCATCCTGCCCGTCAACCCGGCGATGCGCGCCGCCATCGAGTGGTTTCGCGCCAACGGCTACGCGCCTCAGACGCCAGCATGAAACGGGTGGCCATCATCGCCGCCATGCCCGGCGAACTGAAGCCGCTGGTTCGCGGCTGGCGGCACGAACGCCGCAACGGCGTCGATCTCTGGCGCTGGGGCTTTCTGAATGAAAATGGAGACGACGGCGAGTGGATTGCTGCCTGCGCCGGAGCCGGAGTCGATGCGGCTACGCGGGCCTTTGCCGAGGTCGAGAAAGATGGAACCGTCTCCTCGGTCATTTCGACTGGATGGGCCGGAGCTTTGAGCGAAGAGTTCGCTCCCGGCCGGGCTTACCAGGTCTCTGGAGTCATCGACGCCCGTACCGGGGAACGCTTCGTTACCGCCTCCCCTCCCAACGATTGCTGGCTGGTCACCACCCCCCGCGTTGCTGGAGCAGCCGACAAGCAGCGCCTCGCCTCCACCTATCAAGCCGGTCTGGTCGACATGGAGGCCGCCGGGATTGCGCGGCTGGCTCGGATGCGCGGCATTCCGTTTTATTGCGTGAAGGGAGTCAGCGACGGCTATAGCGACCATCTCCCTGATTTCAATCGATTTATCTCGCCAGACGGGCAGTTTCGGCTGGTTCGCTTCGTGGTTTTTGCCCTTTTCAGGCCGTGGCGCTGGCCCGCACTGATGCGGATGGGCGAAAATAGTAACAGAGCCGCGCAGGCCATGGCGGCGTTGCTGCTCGATTTGCTGAATCAACGATTTGCTGAATCAACGATTTGCTGAATGAACGATTTGCTGGATGAACAAGGAAAAATCAGAAAGCGCAATGGCAACCCCAACCACCGCTGTTGAAAACCGGACGGAAACGAAAATTCCCGCCATCATGAAGGCTGTGGTCTATCGCGGCGTGAACGACATGCGCCTGGAGACCGTGCCTGTGCCGTTGATTGGGCCGGGCGAGTTGCTGGTCAAGGTGGCCACCTGCGGCATCTGCGGCACGGATTTGAAGAAGATCTCCACCGGCTCGCACTCGGCGCCGCGCATCTTCGGACACGAGATGGCCGGAACCATCGTCCAGGTGGGCGAGGGCGTGAGCCGATTTCACCTCGGCGAGCGGGTGATGGTCTTACATCACGTGCCCTGCGGGGAGTGCTATTTCTGCCGCAAGCAGACCCCGGCGCAGTGCGCGGTTTACAAAAAAGTGGGCGTCACGGCCGGTTTCGAGCCCTCCGGCGGCGGTTTTTCCGAGTACATTCGCGTCATGGACTGGATCGTCGAGTTGGGCGGCGTGGTGCGGATTCCCGACGGCGTGCCCTTCGAGCAGGCGGCCTTCATGGAGCCGGTGAACACCTGTCTGAAGGGCGTGAAGCTGCTCAACCTGGCCGCCGACGACACGGTGCTGGTCATCGGCCAGGGCCCCATCGGGCTGCTGCTGGCCGCGCTCTCTCATCGCACCGGGGCGCGTGTGCTCACCTCCGATTTGTACCCCGAGCGCCACGCCCTGGCGGCAAAATTTGGGCTGCATGAGCCGATTTGCGCCGGTGAGGAAGATGTGGTCAAAAAAACCTTTGCCGTCACCGATGGGCGCGGCGCGGACGCCGTCATCCTGGCGGTGAGCGGCAGTGCGCTGATTCAGACCGCGATGAACGCGGTGCGGCCGGGCGGCCGGGTAATGCTCTTTGCCCAGACCCAGCACGGCGAGGCCACCTTCGACCCTGGCCAGGTCTGCATGGACGAGAAGGCTCTGCTTGGCTCTTATTCGGCCTCGGCCGCGATTCAGCCCGAGGTTGCCGATCTGGTCTTCGGCGGCTATCGCAATGGATTCGATTTGACGCAATTGGTCTCGCACCGCTTTCCGCTTGAGGAGGCGGCAGCGGCCATCGAGGTCGCTTCGCAGCCCCGGGCAGAGTCGATGAAGATTATGATTGAAGCTGTGCTTGGAGCGGGAGCAGAGTAAGAGGGAGCCGATGGCAACAACAATGGAGGCCGCGGTCCTCCACGGACGCGAGGATATTCGCATAGAACGAGTGCTGGTTCCCGAGGCCGCGCCCGGCGAGCTGATCGTCCGCGTGGGCGCGGCGCTGACCTGCGGCACCGACCTGAAGGTCTTCCGCCGCGGCTATCACGCACGCATGATCGTGCCCCCGGCGCTCTTTGGCCATGAATTGGCCGGAACGGTTGTCGAAGCCGGCGAGGGGGTCACGGAGTTTGTCCCCGGCGACCGCGTGGTGGCGCTCAACTCCGCCCCGTGCGGCCAGTGCTATTTTTGTGCGCGCGGCCAGGAGCACCTGTGCGACGATCTGCTCTTCAACAACGGAGCCTATGCCGAGTTCATTCGCATTCCGGAGCGCATCGTGGCCAAGAATACGCTGCATGTGCCGGATCACGTCCCGCTGGAGCACGCCGCGCTGACCGAGCCACTGGCCTGCGCGATGCATGGCTTCGAAGACTCGCGCCCGCGCCCCGGCGACACGGTGGCCGTCATCGGCGGCGGACCGCTGGGCTTGATGATTCTGCACGTGGCCGCGCTATTCGGCTGCGAGGTCATCGCCATCGTCAAGCACGACGGACAGATGGAGGCGGCGCGCCAGTTGGGCGCGGCCCACGTAGTGCAGACCGACAATATTCGCAAGGCCATCCGTGAAACCCGCGCGCTCACCGAGAAGAATCGTGGGGTGGACATCGCCATCGAGGCCGTCGGCGTGCCCGAATCCTGGCAGGAAGCGGTCGAGCTGGTGCGCAAGGGCGGAACGGTCAACTTCTTCGGCGGATGCGCCCTGGGCACGCACGTCACGCTGGACACCAACCGCATTCATTACTCCGGCATCACGCTGCGCGCCACCTTCCACCACACCCCGGCCCTCTGCCGCAAGGCGCTCGATCTGATTGCCGACGGCCGCTTCCAGGCGGGAGCCTTCATCACCGGCCACGCCCACCTCTACGAACTCAACCGCGTCTTCGAGAAGCTGATGAAGCGCTCGACCGAGATCAAAACCGCCATTGTGCCCTGAGGCGAAGCCATGACGACGATAACGGTGGAATCGAAGAGTGGGACGCCGGACAGCGAAGCGCCGCTGCCCCCGGAGCTGACACAGGACGAGTTGCTCGCCCTTGGGTGGGCCGCGCTGCCCCCAGGCTACCGCATTCCCGAGGTTGCGCCCACGCTCGATGAGGCTCGCGCCTGGTGCCGGCGGCTGGCCGAGTCGCACTACGAGAACTTTCACGTCGCCTCGTGGTTTCTGCCCCGGCCGCTGAGGCCGCATTTTCACGCCATCTACGCCTACTGCCGCGTCTCGGACGATTTAGGCGACGAGGTGGGCTCGACGGCGCAGGCACTGGCCCTGCTCGATTTTTGGGGCCGCGAGCTCGACGCCTGCTACGAGGGCCGTGCGCGCCATCCAGTTTTTGTTGCGCTGGCCGAGACCATCCGCGCCTGCTCGATCCCCAAGGAGCCATTTGCCGACCTGCTGACCGCTTTTCGGCAGGACCAGACCGTCACCCGCTTCGAAACCATCGAGGAGGTGCTGGCCTACTGCCGCTATTCGGCCAATCCCGTGGGCCGCCTGGTGCTCTACGCCTGCGGCGAGGCGCCTTCCGAGGACTCCGCCGAGCGCTTTCGCCTCTCCGACGCGACCTGCTCAGCGCTGCAATTGGCCAACTTCTGGCAGGATGTGCGCGTGGACTTCGCCAAGGGGCGCGTCTACCTTCCACAAGCCGAGATGCGCCGCTTCGGGGTCACGGACGAGACCATCGCCCACGGCGCGGCCACGCCGGAGTTTCGCGCCCTGATGCGTTTCGAAGTCGAGTACACCCGCACGCTCTTCGCGCAGGGTCTGCCCCTCGTCGGCATGGTCGGCCGCGGCCTGGCGCTCGACCTGGATTTGTTCAGTCGCGGCGGCCTGGAGATTCTGCGCGCCATCGAGCGCCAGGATTACGACGTGCTCGCGGCTCGCCCGGCGATCTCCCGGCGCACCAAACTCCAACTCGCGCTGCGCGCGGTCAGCGGCAAGCTGTTGCCCTTTCTGCGCCTCGGCAACCGGATTTGAGGACGAACGGCGTGACCCAGAATCTCACATCGGACAGAGTTGCGCTAAGCGGTCCCGCACTGGACCGGGCTTACGCTGCCTGTTGCGCCATTGCCAAGCGCGAGGCGAAGAACTTCTACTACGCCTTCGTCGCGCTGCCCACTCCGCGCCGCAACGCCATCTGCGCCATCTACGCCTTCATGCGCCAGGCCGACGACCTGGCCGACGACGAGAGCCTCTCCCCCGAAGAGCGCCGCCGCCGCCTGAATGCGTGGCTGGCCGATTGGCGCGGCGTCTGCCACGGGGGCGGTTCCTCCGATCCGGTCTTTCTTGCTGTGCGCGATGCCACGGAGCGCTTTGGAATTCCGCTCAGCCTGCTTGATGAGCTGGTGGACGGCGTGACCATGGACCTCGACCGGGCCGCAACCGATGCGCCGGACACCTACGCCACCTTCGCCGACCTTTACCGCTACTGCTACCTGGTGGCCTCGGTCGTGGGCCTGGTCTGCATTCGCATCTTCGGCTACACCGACCCGCGCGCCGAAAAGCTGGCCGAAGAAACGGGCATCGCCTTTCAACTCACCAACATTCTGCGCGATGTGGCCGAGGATGCGGAGCGCAATCGCGTTTATCTGCCGCTGGAGGATCTGGCGGCCCACAATGTAGCGCTCGATTCCCTGCTGCACCGCGCCCCCAGCGCGCCGCCCACGGCCAGCGAGCGCGCCCTGCTGGCGGCTATCGCCCAGCGGGCGGAGAATTTCTATCAGTCGGCTCAGGAGTTGCTCCCGTTGATCGACCCCGAGAGCCGTCCCGCCCTGTGGGTGCTGGTTTCGATCTACCACGGCCTGCTCAAGCGCATCGAGCACGTGGACTGCGACGTTTTCTCCAGCCGCGCCAGTGTGCCGCGGACGCAGAAACTGGGCATTCTGGCGGTGGGCATGGCGCGCATGGGGCTGGCGCGAATCTTCGCCTGAGAAAATAGTTCGATTGTTTTGCAAGGGCGCTGCCTCAGCTGCGCTTTTTCAAAGCAGTTTTTAGAGCAATTTCACTGATAGTGTAAGGTCTGGGTGCCCCACCCTCGCCGCGTCTTTGCTTTTGCGGCTAGGGTGGGATGATACGAAGCACACCTTACAGAAATGCTGAAAATGCTCTAAGAGTGATTTTGTTCCCGGAAGAGAAGAGCGATTTCGAGCCAGGAAGAGTGCTCCCTGCCGGAAGAGCGATTTTGCGCCGGAAATGGACGATTGATTGAGCCGTTCGCAGCAAAACTCGCAGCAGACCGTTACGGTCATCGGCGGCGGCGTGGCCGGAATGAGCGCGGCCTGCGCCCTGGCCGAGGCCGGTCTGCGCGTGCAATTGGTTGAGCAGCGCGGTTACCTGGGCGGGCGGGCTTCGTCGTACCTTCATCCGGGCATGAATGAGGTCATCGACAATTGCCAGCACGCGCTCTTCGGCTGCTGCACCAATCTGCTGGGTTTTTACCGCCGCATCGGCGTTGCCGAGCAGATTCACTGGACCAGCCAAATGACGATGATCGAGCCGGGCGGCCGGAGGTCGCGGCTGGGGCCATTTGAACTTGGCCCGTTGCGGTTGCCGGCGCCATTGCACAGCGCCCCGAGTTTTTTGCGGGCGAAGGCCTTCACGCTGGCCGACAAACTCGCGCTGGGACGCGCCATGCGGGCGATGATGCGGCCGGGGGCGCTGGACAATTCACCTGAGCCGCTGGGAAATTGGCTCCGGCGGCACAAGCAGACCGAGGGGGCTCTGAATCGCTTCTGGCGGCTGGTAATCGCCAGCGCCTTGAATGCGGAGATCGACTCGATTGCCGTCTCCTATGCGGCCAAGGTGATCCGCGAGCTGTTTTTAAACTCGGCCGAGGCGGGCAGCATGGGAATGAACACCGTCCCGCTCAGCCAGTTGTACGCGCGCGTGCCTTCCCTGATTGAAGAGCGTGGCGGCCGTGTGCTGCTGAGGACGCACGTGGAGGGCGCGGCCTGGGATGAGAGCGCGGCGCGGTGGACCCTTCAGACGCGCACCGGGGAGCTGACCTCCGAGTTCGTGATTGTGGCCTTGCCCTTCGAGGCAACGGCGAAGTTGCTGCCCCATCTGCCCGCGGCCGAGGGCGCGGAAAGGCTGGCGCGGCAGATCGAGCGGCACGAGCATTGGCCCATTTGCAGCGTCCACCTGTGGTTCGACCGCGAGATTACGGAACTGGAACACGCGGTGCTGCTGGACCGCGAAATTCACTGGATCTACAACCAGTCGAAGCTGCAAACTGGGCGTGGCGGGCATTACATTGAATTGGTGGTGAGCGCTACGCGAGCCTTTGCGGCACTGTCGAGCAAGGCCGCGATTCAGTTGGCGCTCGGCGAACTGGCCGAGTTCTTTCCGCGCGTGAAGGAAGCCAAACTGGAAAAGGCCACGCTGGTCAAGGAGATGTACGCCACCTTCGGCGTTCCTCCAGGGATCGATGAGGCGCGGCCCACAGCCGCTTCGCCCTGGCCGCAACTCTTTCTCGCTGGAGATTGGACGGCCACCAGCTGGCCTTCGACGATGGAGAGCAGCGCCCGCTCCGGCCACTTGGCCGCTGAAGCCGTCTGCCAGAGCCTCGGCGAACCGCGGACGATTCTGGAGCCCGACCTGAAGCCGAGGGGGTTGATGAGATTGATTGCAGGGAACAGGGAACAGGGAACAGGGAATAGGAACAGCGTGGCTTCGTAGAGATAAGATTTGCGTCCCAAACCAAGGCGTTTTTTATTTTATAGAAGCGATTTCTGGAGTTTGAGCACAATTTCGAGAGGAAATTTTCTATTCCCTATTCCCTGTTTCCTGCTTCTTCAATGCGCCAGAAAGTAGACCCCGACGCAGACCAGGATGGCCGCCGTCCAGCGCCGGCGGTCTACGTTTTCCTTGAGAAAGAGTTTGGCAGCGATGGCGTTGGTGACCAGCGTGAGTGAGGCCGAGGCGGGGGCAACCAGGCTCAGGTTCAGGTGGTTCAAGGCCAGCAGCAGCGCGAAGAAGGCCAGCGCCAGAAAACTGACTCCGGCGAAAAATAGCGGACAAGTGACGATGGCGCGAATGGCGCCCTTCAGCCCCGAGTGGGCGCGAATCTCATCCAGGTCGCCGATGGATTTCATGGCCGCGGCGGTCAGCACCTCGCCGGCGGTCGAGGTGAGCACAATGGCGGCGATCATGGCGGCGGCGGTCCAGAAGCCGGGCTGCGCGGACGGAGTTGGAAGGGTCATCGCACCTGCTCCTGTTCGAGTTGAATGGCTTCTTCCAGAGCCTCATCGAGCTCCGGGTTCAGCACCGGCGGCCGCTCGGTCAGCGACGGCCCCTGCGCGACGAAGCCCACACCCACGGTAATCAGCAGAATTCCCGCCCAGCGCTCGGGCGAGATCGCCTCATGCAGCCAGAAGCGCGAAAGCAGCGCGACGATCACGTTGCCAAAGGCCGTGGCCGGCAGCACAAATGTCAGATCGGCCCACGAAAGCGCGGTCAAATAGCTGGCGAAAAAGCCGATAAGCAGCACAATGCCAGCGGCAATCCAAGGGGTGAAGACGGCGGCGATGAGCGAGGCGGGATGGGCCAGCGTGATGGCCGGAAGACTGCTCATGCCGCGCGAGAGGCAGGTGTCGCCCAGAGGGGCCGACACAGCCACCAGCCCCAGGATCAGGTATTGGCGCGGCAAAAGTTTTTGGTGAGCCATTGGCGTTTCGGTCCTGACTATTGGACGCTGATTGGAGTGTGTGGTCTCCCACCCTTTTCACAAAGAACGTGAAAAGGATGGGGCACTCACTTTCTATGAAATGTGAAGATAGCTTAGGCTCCGGCGCCAGCCGGGGCGGGCGGATCGGCCTGTTTGCCGCGCGCCGTCTTGACCATCTTGTTGCGTTGCGCACGCAGTTTCAGGAAGGCCTTGGCCTCGACGTAGAGGCGCGGCAGGTCGCGGTGGATGATCGCCTTCCAGATCACGCGGAAGGCCGCCTTGGGCCGGAAGTAGTACTC
>PMPH01000084.1 GCA_003161045.1 Acidobacteriaceae bacterium | reverse complement strand
AAGGCCTTCTGCGCCAGCCGCAACATGACGGATGAATCCTTGCCGATCGAGTAGAGCATGACCGGACGCTCGAATTCCGAGGCCACTTCGCGCAGAATATGAATGCTCTCGGCTTCGAGCAGCTGCAGATGGCTCAGGCGTGGCGAGGCGGCGGGCCGCGCGGCCGATGATGTTAGGCGGGGCGAGTTTTCGATGACTGGCATGCATGACCTCGATATTAACTCTGAATAACTGCATTATGACGTGGCGCCCAGACCCCAGCGGCGATTGAACCACCCCTCGACATTACGGAAGATGAGCCCGTCGATCGCCCATCCGAGCAAAATGATGACCAGCATGACGGCCAGAACCATGCTCATATCGTTGCTATCGCGGCCCACCATCAGGAGCTGGCCAAGCCCCAGGCCGGCAACGATCATCTCTCCAGAAACGAGCGCGCGCCAGGCAAAGGCCCATCCCTGCTTTAAACCGGAAACCAGATGAGGCAGGCTCGCGGGCAGCAGCACGTAGATGAACAGCTTCCATCCATGCGCGCCGAGATTTCGTCCCGCCTGCGAATAGATTCTCGGAATGGCGTGGCGGCCTGATTCCATGCTGATGGTAATCGACAGCACGGAGCCGGCAATAATGACAAAATAGATCGCCTTTTCGCTCAAACCGAACCAGAGCATGGCCAGTGGAAGCCAGCAGATGCTCGGCAGGCTCTGCAAGCTGGTGAGCAGTGGGGCCACTGTCTGCTCGAGAAACCTGCTGCCGGCAATTCCGAATCCGAGCGCCATGCCCATGGCAACGGCCAGTCCGTAGCCGATAACTACGCGCCGCATACTGACGCCGATCGCAATCCAGAAGCTGTGATCGGTAAAGCCGTCATGCAATGACTGCCATACACTGAGCGGCGCGGGAAATAAATAAGGAGGCCATATCTTTGCATGGGTGAGCAAAACCCACGCCGCCAGAATGCTTCCGTAGAAGATCAGATTTTTAAGAATGCGAGACATGGTCATACTCCGAGGCAACCGCCTTGTTGATCTCCTCGCGCAACTCGTCCAGAATCTCGCGGGCAAGCAGCGCGACACGCGGGTCATCCATGCGCCGGGGCCTGGGCAAGACAATATCCATCTGGCTGCAAATTGTACCTGGCCTGTAAGTCATTAGAATGACGCGGCTGCCCAGGCGCACCGCTTCGCGTACGTTGTGAGTGACAAAAATAATGGTGCAGCCAGTTTCTTTCCAGATGCGCTCCAATTCATCGTGAAGCATGTCGCGGGTCTGGGCGTCGAGAGCGGCGAAAGGCTCATCCATGAGCAGCACGCTCGGCTGCGTGGCCAGGGCGCGCGCGATGGCCACCCGCTGCCGCATCCCTCCGGAGAGCTGGTGAATGTAACTATCGCGAAAGCCATTAAGATGGACCAGTTGCAGGTACTGCTCGGCGCGTTCCCTGCGTTTGCGGCGGCCCAGGCCCATCATGTGCATGCCAAACTCGACATTCTGCCCAACCGTAAGCCAGGGGAAAAGACCGTGCTCCTGAAAGATGAGAATGCGATCGGGTCCCGGCCCAGTTACCACGCGATCGTTCACGTGGACCTCGCCGTTGGTGGGAAAGGACAGGCCCGCGATGAGCGAAAGCAGCGACGATTTGCCGCATCCGGATGGCCCCACGATGCAAAGAAACTCTCCCGCCTGAATGTCGAGATGAATGTTGCTGAGCGCCACCAGGCGTGGTCCCTTGCGCATCTGAAAGCTCTGCTCGACGGCGCGCAAGCGGATGCTGGCCGGCGCGGCATCGTAGTCGAGCATGTGATGGGCCGGCGCAATATGCAGAGATTGCGCGGCCTCGGGCGCTACCAATTGTGCCAGGCTCATCGGATGACCTTCTTATTCTTCTCGGTCAAGACTTGATTCAGCAGGGTGAGATCGTACAGGCCGGAGAGATCGGGCAGTTTGTGCAGCAAACCGGCCGCCACCGAAGCCTGCGCCGATGCGGCCATCGTGCTGCGCAGAGGATCCCAGGTGGGCGTCAGACGCGAAAAAGCCTCATTCATTTCGGCAGGTGGCAGCGCTTTGCCGGTGTCTTTCTGGATTTCATTGTTCATCTCGCGTTTGGCTTCGTCAGGGTGCGCCTTGATCCAATCGGTAAGTTCGACATGAGTGCGCAGCCATTGCCGCACAACCTCGGGGTGCTGGTGAAGAAAATCAGTGCGCACAATCAAAAGGGCAGTGACAAACTGGCCGTTGGGCCACAACTTGCGCTCATCGAGGAAGAGCCGTCCATGCCCTTCATCGATAAGTCGAGTGGCCCACGGTTCCGGGGCCCAGGCGGCATCGATCTCCCCTTTAAGAAACAGGGTAAGCTGGTCGGGATTGGCGAGCGGAAGAACCTGTACATCGCCGCCTTTGTCGACCGTAGCCAGTCCCTGGGAGTGCAGCCAGGAGCGCAGCGCCACGTCCTGCGTATTGCCCAATTGCGGTGAGGCAATGCGTTTGCCATGAAAGTCGGAGACCTTATGGATATTCGCTCCCTCGCGTACCACCAGCGAGGCGCCGCCACTGCACGCGCCCGCCACCACGCGCAACGCATCGCCATGCGATTGAATGTATCCATTGAGCGTCGGGCTGGGACCAATGTAAGCTAGGTCGAGCGCGCCCGCGAAGATCGCCTCGATCACCGACGGCCCCGCGTTGAATTGCTTCCACTCGACCCGGTATCCGGGGCTGAGGGAGCGCTCAAACGCGCCCTGCGCCTTTCCCACCAGCGCCTGCGGATGCGAGATGTTGGGAAAGTATCCAACCCGTACTGGAAGTTGCGCTTGCATTGTGCCGGCCGAAATGACCACAAGCAACAGGATGGCAAGCCATGAACGATTCAGAATCTTAGTCATTGAACCTCGCTTGGATCAACAATTTCATGATGAATCTCATTCAAAAGAAGGTGAATATCAGCGCCAGCAGGCGCAATTCCGGGCTTTCGCGGAAAGATTCGAAGGCTGGCGCGCGGCGACGCCAGCCCATTCATTTCACTGACAAAGCCACCAAAGAATCGCACTTTTGAAGGAGTCAACATATTCATGCTCGACTTGCAATACAGCCTGGATTGGTATGTTTGGAAAAGACGAAATCGCGGACGGCCAGCGGGCGCTAGCGAAGAGAGGGACAACAACACGCGAGTCTGTTTGAGATGGTGTGCATCGTAAGAAGTTATTCTACCTCTGCATCTTATCGTGAACGATATTTTTGTTAACACTGTCAGACGCCGCTGGAGAAGACGCAGTACCCCCGTAAGCGGGGCGGGGTATGCCCTGCCGTGGGAGATTGGCACTACCGGCTACAAGACGCCCATAGGACGAGGCGCAGCCAACTTTTCCAGTTAAAGATTTGGAGCACCGGGCGGGATTTGAACCCACGTATACAGGTTT
>PMPH01000134.1 GCA_003161045.1 Acidobacteriaceae bacterium | reverse complement strand
GCAATGGTTCCGAAACTGCGCATCGTGCCATCTGCTTCTGCTACGGCAACGGCAATCGTCTCCGCATGGACATCAAGACCCAAAAATCGTACCTTGTTCAGCATGACCGGCTCCTCTCCGCGTGTGGCTCTGTTCTGTGCTTCCTTCAGACTGCACAGATTAACCCATGTATGGCGCAGAGGACCGGTCACTCCATTTTGACTAAACTCTCACGCCACCTGCTGTCTCAAACTCGTTGACACGCTCCGGTTTGGCCTCATAGAGCGGTTCTCCAGTTAATGTGGAGTTTCAAGAATCGTGTAAGGTGGCTTTTTCTTAAGGAAAAAGCCACTGAGCGGCAGTGTTTTCCCTCTATAGCAACTGGAGAACCGCTCGTAGTCGCAGTATATTTGGGCGTGAGGACCGACCGGATGCCGAGTGACCCAGGTCGCGATTCTGAGACTTGGGATTCACTGCGGAGTGATGATCCCGCCCAGCGCATGGCGCCGGGGCAGCACAATGCCGCGATGATCGACCACCTGCGGTGGGGCCAAAGTTTGAAGATCGTCTGCAGGGAGATTCTCTCGCTCGATCAGCTCCCCGCCGCAGGCCGGGCACCAGTCCGCCGTGGCCATTTCGGCCAGCACGGCGTGGCATTGGCTGCAAATCCGTTCCATAGCTCCAAGATTACCGGATCGGGCGCCACAGATCCAACGCCAGCCCCACCGCGGGTGGCCAGCCTCACCGCAGGCAGATGGCCCCACCGCTGGTGGCATTTGGCCCCACCGCAGGTGGCCGGTACACTGGAGCTATGCACCCTCCGGTTCGGCTGGTGGCAATCGACATGGACGGCACCTTGCTGCCGAACCCTGCGCAGGCCTTGAGTCCACGCACGGCGCGGGCGCTGCGGGCTGCCCAACAGGCTGGGATTTGCGTGGCCATCGCCACTGGCCGGCGCACGGCCTACACCACGCCTCTGCTCGAAGGCCTCGGACTGCGAGCGGATACACCCCTTATTACGTCCAATGGGGCAGTGATCCGCACCCTGGGTGGCGACGCCATCGACCGCTGCCAGATGGCGTCGCGGGTGGCGCGCGGGCTTTGCGGGCTGCTGCGGCCATTCGGGGCCCTGGTTTTTACCTTTGACCGGCCGGGGCGCGGCGAACTGGTTCTGGAAGATCTCGAACAGGCGCAAGGACGCATCAGCCTGTGGATCGAGGCCAACCGCCACGCGGCCGAGGTGGTCAAGCCGCTGGAAGATGCGCTGATCGATGGCGAGGACCCCATTCAGGGCATGGTGGCGGGCGGGGTGAGCCGGATGCGCCAGGCCGAAGAGGCGCTCCGGGCCAGCGAGTGGGTCGGCCTCTGCGAGTGCATCAAGACCGAGTACCTGGGGCGCGATCTGTCGATTCTGGACCTGTTGCCGCCCGGCGTCTCGAAGGGCCTGGCGCTCGAACGGCTGGCGGCGCGGCTGGGCGTTGGCCGCCGGGAGACCGTGGCCATCGGCGACAATTGGAACGATGTGGAGATGCTGAAATGGGCCGGGCAGGGTGTGATGATGGGCAATGCCGCGCTGGAGTTGCGCACTATGGCCAAGATGCGGGGCTGGCGGCAGGCCCCTCCCAGCAAAGAGGATGGCGTGGCCACGGTGCTGGAAGTGATCGTTGCCAAGAGCGCTGCCGTTAAAGTGTAAGTAGAGACGAAAGCGGAGAGATTCTCCGTTCCTGGGAGTTTTTTCCAAGCGCTATGAGCAATTAAGGGAAGATTTTTGGTCAGTTGCCTCACAATTCGCCGATTTGCGGCCGCTCTGGCCGCCCTGGCAGTCTTGACTCCCTCTGCCTGGGCCGCCGAGCGCGTCACCCTGCGCAATGGTTTCGAAATCCGCTGCGATCACCATGGCGCGGTCGAAGGACGGACCCGGCTCTACCTCAGCGCGGGTGGGGAAAACTACATCGAGTTCCAGCCGGAGGAGATTGCGGGAGTCGAAATGCTTTCTGAACCGCCGCCGGAGCGGAAATTCGCGGCGCGGCCATCCGGGTTGTCACGCGCGGCCAGCTCCAAGGCCGGACCGGATTCCAGCCAGGCCGCCAATCTCTCCCCGGCTGACTTGGGCGAGATGCTGGCCCATGCCGGCCATGAGCACAACCTGGACGAGGACCTGCTGGCCAGCCTGGTGAAGGCCGAGAGCGGCGGCAATGTTCGCGCCGTCAGCCGCGCCGGCGCCCGCGGGCTGATGCAGTTGATGCCAGCAACCGCCAGCCAATTGGGCGTCGAGGACAGCTTCCAGCCAGACGAGAATCTGCGCGGCGGCTCGGCCTACCTGGACGCGCTGCTCACCCGCTACCATGACAATCTGGCCCTGGCCCTGGCCGCCTACAACGCCGGTCCGGCGGCGGTGGACGAGCATCACGGCATTCCGCCCTACCGCGAGACGCAGGCTTACGTGGCGCGCGTGATTCACGAGTTCAACCGCCGCGTGCTGGCGCGCGAGGCCGCAACCCGGCGGGTGGCGCGGGCCGCGATCTCCTCGCAGGCGGCAATCCGTTGAGGCGGTTTGCCGCCTGCTGCGAAGACAGTCTACTGCCGCTTGAGTGCGTGCTTTCAGTCGATAACAATTCCAGAAAATGTTATAGGTTGCGGTCCAGAATGGGCTTTGCGGCCTCGAAGGCCAGGCGGATTCCAGTCTCCAGATCGACCTTGGGCTTCCAGCCCAGCGTCCGCAGCCGGCTGGAATCCATCAGCTTGCGCGGCGTGCCATCGGGTTTGGAGGCATCGAAGACCAAAGCGCCTTCAAAGCCGAGCACCCGGCAAACCGTCTCCGCCAGTTCGCGGATGGTCACTTCGCTGCCGTAGCCCACATTCACCAGCGGCGGAAAGCTCTCGCTCAGCAGCGTCCTGTAGCGTTGCTCGTCGAGCGTCATCAGGTGAACGCAACCGTCGGCAAAGTCGTTGCTGAAGAGAAACTCGCGCAGCGGAGTTCCCGTGCCCCACACCACCACTTCGCGCCGCCCGGCGCACTTGGCCTCGTAGACCTTGCGGATCAGAGCCGGCAGGACATGAGAGTTTTTGAGGTCGTAGTTGTCGCCGGGGCCATAAAGATTGGTGGGCATGGCGGCCAGATAGCGCGTGCCGTACTGCCGGTTGTAGGACCAGCACATTTCAATGCCGGCGATCTTGGCCAGGGCATAAGGCCGGTTTGTCGCCTCCAGCGGACCGGTCAGCAGGTATTCCTCGAGGATGGGCTGGGGGCAGTCGCGGGGATAGATGCAACTGGAGCCGAGAAACAAGAGCCGCTTGACGCCGTTGCGCCAGGCAGCGTCGATCACGCTGGTCTGAATCTGCAGGTTGTCGCGAATGAAATCCGCCGGGTAAGTGCTATTGGCGTATATGCCGCCCACTTTGGCCGCGGCCAGAAAAACATACTCCGGCTGCTCTTCGGCAAAAAACGCGTCCACGGCCGGCGCCTGCTTCAGATCCAGCTCGGCGTGCGTGCGAAAGACGAAATTGCTGAAGCCGTGGCGCTCCAGGCTGCGCACCAGCGCCGAACCAGCCAGGCCGCGGTGTCCCGCTACATAGATGCGGCTGTCTTTGTTCATCGATCCCCCAGGAAAAAAGAAAATCCGGCTGACGAAAGGCGGCGAAGCTGCTCTCAATGCTCGTGGAAGCCAGCAGCCGTCTCATAACCGTGCTTCTGCACCAGCAGATCGCGATGGGCCAGCTTCAAATCTTCGGTGACCATCTCGGTTACCAACTCACGAAAAGTGGTCCGCGGCGTCCAGCCCAGTTCGCGCCGCGCCTTTTCCGGGTTGCCCAGCAGCGTCGCCACCTCGGAAGGGCGGAAGTAGCGGGGATCGACACGCACTACGATCTCGCCGCGCTCGTCGACGGCCTCTTCCTCGACGCCCTTGCCGCGCCATTCCAGATTCATCCCCAACTCGCCGGCGGCTATATTCACAAACTCCCGCACGCTGTGCTGTTCGCCGGAGGCGATCACGTAATCCCGCGCCGTCTCCTGTTGCAGCATTAGCCACTGCGCCTCGACGTAGTCCCGCGCATGACCCCAGTCGCGCAAGGAGTCCAGTTTGCCCAGATAGAGGCAATCCTGCATCCCCACCTTGATCCGGGTCAGTGCGCGCGTAATCTTGCGGGTCACAAACGTCTCGCCACGGATGGGCGACTCGTGGTTGAAGAGAATGCCGTTGCAGGCGAACATCCCGTAGGACTCGCGATAGTTCACCGTGATCCAGTAACCGTAGACCTTGGCCACGCCATACGGCGAGCGCGGATAAAAGGGCGTCGTCTCGGATTGCGGCGTCTCCCGCACCAGGCCGAACATCTCCGAGGTCGAGGCCTGGTAAAAACGGGTGTTCTTGCCCAGTCCCAGCAGCCGGACCGCCTCCAGAACCCGCAATGCGCCCAATGCATCGGCATTGGCCGTGTACTCCGGCTCCTCGAACGAGACCATCACGTGGCTCTGCGCGGCCAGGTTATAAATCTCGTCGGGCTGAATCTTCTGAATCGTACTCATCAGGCTCGATGTGTCGGTCAGGTCGCCATAGTGCAGCACCAGTTGGGGATGCTCCGAGTGCGGGTCCTGGTACAGGTGGTCGATGCGCTGCGTGTTGAAGAGCGAGGAGCGGCGCTTGATGCCGTGCACCTCATAACCCTTCTTGAGCAGAAACTCCGCCAGATAGGCGCCATCCTGACCGGTAATACCAGTGACCAAAGCCTTGCGCATCGTGTGCAACCCTCCCGGCGCCATGCGCCTCAGCCAGCGGCGAACTTCCAGATTGCGGCCGCGCCATGCGGCGGGCCGTCCGGCCGAATGTGATGATTTTATCTTGAACGCTTCCCGTTCATGGCCTGAAGCGCCCTCGAAAACGTGCCTTGAGCCGTGCGGGAAAGCCTTCTCTCACGCCTTATCCGTTCCAGAGGCTTTTCAGGCAGATCCGGCAACTCAGGCATAGCCGGCCAGCAACTGCCGAAGGAAAAAAACGACAAAGCGGGGGTTGTGCTTGAGGTAGCGCCAGGCCAGGCGCCGCGGCTCGGTGGCGAAGCGAAACGCCCATTCCAGCCCGCAGCGGCCCATCCAGCGAGGAGCGCGGCGCTTGCTGCCGGCGATAAAGTCGAAGGCGGCTCCGACGGCCAGCATCACGGCCGGAACTCTGCCCCGATGCTCGATCACCCAATTTTCCTGCTTCGGGCAGCCGAGACCGACAAAGAGCAGCCGCGCCCCGGAGGAAGCAATTCGATCGACGGCGGCGGCGTCTTCTTCCGGCGTCAGGGTCCGGAAGGGCGGGCTTTCCGCAAAGGCCACATCGAGCTTCGGATGGCGCCTATGCACCACATTGACGAGAGCGTCGAGAACCGCCGGGCTTCCACCATAGAAGCCGGCCGGAATCCCGGCCTTTTCGGCCGCCGCCAGCAGGACCGCCGTGGCGTCGGGGCCGCAGACCCGCTGGGTGCTGCTCTCGCCCAGCGCGCGCAGCGCCCAAGCCAGAGGCATTCCATCGGGAAAGACCACGTCGGCAGAATTCAGCCGGCCAAGGAAGGACGGATCGTCAGCAGCCTCCATGATCATGTGAACATTGGCGAAGAAAAGGGCGCGCGACTTCCGGCCCTGAGCCCAGGCAAGGCTGTGCGAGATTACCTCATCGTAGCTGCTGACGGCGACATTGACTCCGAGAATAGGCTGGGTGACGATGGGCTTCTGAGATTCGTCTGTCATAGCTGCGGCTTGGGGCTCCCAGGGAAAACATTGGCTCGCTCCCGACCGCTCCACGCGGCGCGCCGCCTGGAGCACTGCGTGGAGCGGTTACTCAATAAGCGGAAGGGGTAGATTGCCGGCTGCCGAAGCGATACAACGCGCCAAGGGTGAAGCCATTAGGATGCATCGGTCCAATGGGCGTGACTACATTATTCAAGTCTTTAAAATGCATATCGGGCCAGTGCTGGTATTCATAATCCGCTCGTACCCAAACATTCCGGTAGACCCGGTAATCCAGGCCGCCGCCCGCGGCCAAAATAGTGCGGGAGTCATGGTAGCGCAGCTGATTATATCCCTCGGCGTCTCTGTTGCCGTATCCCGCAAGAAACTTTCCATAAGGGCGGAGATTGCGAAAATGGGGCCAAGCGTAGATTACCCCACCCTCGATAGTGTCCTCCCGCAGGTTCGGCGATGCGGACGAACGGCCGTAGTTGAGGTCGCGGCCCTCGGCTTCCAAGCCGATTCCCTGCAGAACCGACGGCACCCAGTTCGGGGTATAGTCGAGCCACGCTGTGCCGCCATATAGGCGGCCTTGATCCCAGTCAGGGTTGTAGTCGGAAAGGCCAGCGCCAGCGGCCAAAATCTGTCGCTTCTCCGTGGCTGCCGGAACAACTTGCGCAAAAGCAGAGTATGCCGCGCAAGTGAAAAGAACTGTGATGGCCGTCAGCCAAAAACACCGCTTCAAACGCATTCTGCGCCTCCCTATGAGGTTGCAGGACACTTACCCTGAGAGATTTCCTTTGGGTTGAGTGTACATCTGCAAAACGGAAATACAAGGCAAAGATTCAGCGAATCTTTCGGCGATGAATGCCAATCTCAAGTTGGCGCTATCATCCCCGTGCGCAGTTCTGGAAAAGAATCACCCGCCCCTCTTGCGCGGCGGTAATGGTTGGCGGCAATCAGCGAGTAAAGCAACTCGGCACGATGCGCACCCGGACTCTATACATCTTAAACGCTGCCTAGCAAACTATAACGCATCCTGTTCGCAGTGCGACAGCGGCAAGGCCAAAATGCAGGCCGCAAGCGGTTTTTTACTGTCCGCCCTGCTCACCTGCTGGTTTCCGGCCAGCGAGGCGTAATGCGCATCAACTCCAGTTCGCCCAAGTCTTCCACGACAAACTTCGGCGAAGCCGCGGGCACGGCCACCATGCCCCCTTTATGCAGTTCTACCGCCTCGAAGCCCGGTCCTGCAACTCTTGCCGCTCCTTCAGCCGCAAACAGATAAGCCAATCCCGGCGCCGGCCTGTCTTCGCCCGGCAGAACAATTTGCGCCAGGCTGGCGCTGCTTCGTGCGCCGGCGACACTGATGCGTTCCACGCGAAAGTACTTTCCGTCTATCAGAATACTCCGGCCAGCCAGTATGCGTGGGGCAATTTTGCCGGCGCGGGTCACAAATCGCGCGGCCTCCAAAGATTTTTCAATGTGCAGTTCGCGCCCCCGCCCGTAGTCGTACATCCGGTAGGTCAGGTCGCAGTACTGCTGGGTCTCGAGCAGAATCGTGCCCGGCCAGATGGCGTGAACCGTTCCCGCATCCACAAAAATCATCTCGCCGCGAGAGACGTCGAGCGCGTTCAGGCTGTTTTCGAGCGTGCCCGCCTGGATTCCCGTCCTGACCTGGTCCAGCGTGACGCCCGGCTTGAGCCCGCAGGCGAGCCGCGCTCCCGGCTCGGCTTCGAGCACGTACCAGCACTCCGTCTTGCCACGCGGATCGCCGTACTTTTGCGCCATTTTGTCGTCCGGATGCACCTGGACGCTCAGTTTTTCTTTGGCAAAGATAACCTTGATCAGCAGCGGCGAGGCACCACCATCCAGGGCGCCGTTGCCTGCTGCCGCCGGACCCAGGAGGGCTTGGGGATTCTCCGCAAAGAGCGCGCCCAGCGCTCGCCCGGTGTGGTCGCCGCTCGACACTACGCACTGGTCTCCGGTGAGCCAGGCCTCGCCGATCGGTTCACCTTCCCCGGCCACCACATCGTACCAGGGACGAAGATCGCGGCAGCCCCACACCCGCGGGGAAAACCAGGGCATGATGCGAAATGGGGCCCAGGCCGAAGAGGTGAATTGATGGGGATTTGTCATGAAAGCTGTTGATTCCTTTGGGAAAACAAGCCTGCACCGGCCCGCCGCCGCGCCTGGCGCACGCCTGCGCAGCGGCGGTCTCCGGCCGCAATCTCACTTTACCAGACGGGCAGTACGCCCGGCGCCGGGCACAGAGTACTCGGCCGGCTCAGCCTGATTCTTGCGTCAGAGCACACCGACTTCAACGGCAGGGAGGTTTGCCTCATCCCGCCGGCAACGAATAACCTAGCAGTGTAGTGGCAGGCTTTGGCCTTGGGGCGTGGATTGCTCCTCGATCCGCCAAGCCTTGGGGGTGATCGCCCAGAAATCGCCCCTTACGGCCCCAACAGGCTGCCGAGCGGCTAAAGCGGTTCTCCAGTTGCCGTAGAGGGAAACCTCTGCTGCTGAGTGGCTTTTTCCTCTCCGGGGTCCCCGGCGGCAGGTCTTCGTCGCTGGGGTGGAAGTAAAAGCCACCTTGTACCGTACTCGAAACTCCACGTTGACTGGAGAGCCGCTCTTGAAGGCCCCACCGGCCGGGAAAATCTCTCTGCCGCCACCCTGCGGGAAGCCGCAAAGGAGACAGCACCAGCGCATGTCGAAGCCACTTTCCATCTGTGTGATCGGGTCCGGTTATGTGGGACTCGTTGCTGCCGTTTGTTTTGCCGAAATAGGCCATAAGGTCATCTGCGTGGACAACGACGAAGCCAGGGTGAAGACCCTGCGCGAGGGCGGCGTGCCCATCTTCGAGCGCCATCTGCCCGAGTTGCTGGCCAAGCACCGGGGCCGTGGCGTGACCTTTGAGACCGACCTGAGCGCTTCCGTCGAGCGGAGCGAGGCCATCTTCATCGCCGTGGGCACGCCGCAGGGCGATACCGGCGCCGCCGACCTCTCCTACGTCGAGGCCGTGGTCTCCCAGATTGCCCGCTCCATCAACCACTACAAGGTCATCGTGGAAAAGAGCACCGTGCCGGTTTACACCAATGAGTGGATCCGGCGCGTACTGCACCGCCATGGCGTGGCCCCCAACAGCTTCGACGTGGTCTCGAATCCCGAATTTATGCGCGAAGGCACCGCCGTCACCGACTTCCTGCATCCCGATCGCCTCGTAGTGGGAGCCAACACGGAGCGCGCCGCCGGGCTGTTGCGGCGGATTTATGAGCCGCTCACCGGGGGGGGCTACTATTCCCGGCCCGACTCTCTTCCGGGAGACTGCTGCATGCAATGCCCGGCCAAACTGCTGGTCACCTCGGCGCAGAGCGCGGAGATCA
>PMPH01000141.1 GCA_003161045.1 Acidobacteriaceae bacterium | reverse complement strand
CCTCGGAGGCCTTGATGATCGCATAGGCCGCTTTACCCGCTGCCAGTCCCAACGAATCGGCGCTGGAGTTGGTGATGATGGCCACTACTGTCTCTCCACCCTCCAGGGCAAGAATGACTTCGGCGTTGACAGCTCCCTTGGTAACCTGCTGAACCTTACCTGCCAACTGGTTTCTCGCGCTGATTTTCATCTTTTGTCCTTTCGAAAAGACACTTTCTCTGGCTCCGGACTGCGTTGAACAGCAGAACCCTGCCATGCCGAGAGTATACCCCCGTTTTCGTGAACGCGGGCCATAATCAACCTGAATTTTTAGTAACAGCGAAGAACCTCGCCGCCGGTTGGGCTATTCGCTCCGTTACCCGTTTCAAAGAAACAAAAAAAGGTCCAAGGAGCGGGTTTTAGCCCGCGCCTTGAACCGGAGAACATGGAGACTAGCGTGAAATTCTGCCGTAGATCCGGCAGTGTGTTGAAAGTTCGCGTTAGAATTTGTAGCGCATATTGATTAACCAGTTACGGCCTTCCTCCGAAATGTCCAACGCCTGATAGTAGTTGCGGTCAAGGAGGTTCTTCACGCCGGCCTGGAATGACGCCCCCTTGTAGAGAGGCACGGTTCCGCCCACATCCCAGGTGGCGAAATGCGACATCGGAATGGCCTCGATGTAGTAATTTTTGTTAACCGGATCCTTATAGCTATCGGTGGCTTTGTTCCCGCCCTCATAACGAAGAGTCGAGTTCAGCATCGCCTGGTAAGGCAGGCGCAGCGTCGCCATAGCCACGGCCTTGTGCTTGGGAAGATCGGTTGGGGTAAGGCAGGTGTTGTCGGGGATTGTCGTTTCTACAGCATTGCTTCCGGTGCCGGTCACCAGATAATCTCCGCCGTAGCATGGATACACCTCGGAGCCCGTTTTAGTCAGGCCCGGAAAGGTGAAGCCGTCGATCTCTTTGTTGACATACGTGTAGTTGGCATCGAAGGTCAGCCTTTGCACCGGAGTCGAATGCACCGTAACCTCGACGCCCTGGTGGGTTTCATGGCTGGCGTTTTCGTTTACGGAGCAGTTAGTAGAGACCGAGCATGCCCCAGGAAATTCAGCTTGCAAACTGAGCGGAGCAGGAATCGATTCGATGGCGTCCCTCAAGTCGCTGCGGAAAAATTCCACTTGTGCGAACGTGTTTTTCGCAAAGACGCGTGAATAGTCGATCTCCCAATTCGCCGAGTGCTCGGTCTTCAGATTAGGATTGGGAATGCCCCGGCCCATCTTGTAGGAGAACATATCTTTGAATACCGGGAAGCGGCTCTTCTCCGTAAAGCCGACAAACAGCCTGCTCGAATCCTTGAAGGTATAGGCCGCTGAAACCTGGGGATTGTAGGCCCACTGATGCGGCGTGCACGCGCTGTAGTTTTCCGGATTCGTGTTGCTGGGGCACTGGGGAGATACAAAAGCTTCGTAGCCCGCTGTCGAGTTTCCGGTGTTGGCGGCCTGCAGACCATCTATATGGTCGAAGCTCATGCCGGCCGTGGCCGTCAACTGCGACGTAATCGTGATAATGTCCTGCAGGCCGATGGAGGCAATCTGCTGGCGATCGTGAGCATAGAGGGGCCCGGCCGAGGGCGGGATCATCGGGACCTCTTTATGCGTATCGTCCTTGAAGTAGAACGAGCCGCTGATCGCGTTGCGGCGCACCAGTTTGGTGTCGAACTCCGTCGAGAAGCCGTCCAAGTGATCGTCGTAGAGCGTGATGAACGAAGGCCTCAGCGTTGCCGCCGAATAAGGAAGGCCGGTGTAAAAGTACATCAGATTGGGATACTGGTCATAAAAGACGCGCGTCTTCAGCGAGCTCTTCTTGCCCATCCCTGTGTCGGAATGGAAGTGGTAGCTGATATTATCCCAGAAACTCCAGCTACGGTATGGAGACCCGAAGGTACTATAGCAAGCGGCGAGGGTCGCGCTGGTGAGGGTCGCGCCGCATCCGGTGCCGTTGAGTGGATCGTTGCCCGTGGTGAGCGGTATGCCGCCGTTCGCCTTGCGCCAACGGTAGTACGTCTGCTCGGTAATCGCTGCCTCTTTACATGCCTGCGCGGTCGTCTTTCCGCTCGCGACTGCAACCTCAACCTGACGAAGCAGGCTCACGATCTGCTCTGGCGTATTCTTCTTCCCTCGTGCCATTCAAGGCTCCTTCCATACCAGTTTCTCTCACCTCAACTGGTACATAAGGCGCCGGGCACTCCAGCGCCACGTAAAGGAACTGGCCGCAAGTGGCCTCGGGCTGCTGATGACCACGCACTTCCCCGACTTCGCCTTTCTATGCGCCTCCCGGGTTGCGCTGATGAAGCAAAGGCGAATTCCGGCCATCGACCGCCCGGAGAATACGCTGACCCAGGCCTCTTTGGAAGAGGCCTATGAAACTCCTCTGCGCATTGTCGAGGCCGGGCTCGGCATACGGGTAGTGGTTCCCCGGATGAATTGAGGTAATCGTGTCGAAAAAGTGCCTCGTATCCCTGGTTGTGCTTCTTTCTCTTGCCGGCTGCTCCCGCTGGCATTCGTCCGGCCCGGCGGTACGCGGCGATCAGCGCGTGATGACCAACATGGCGGGCCGCACCGTCATCGTGCCCAAAAAAATCACCCGCGTCCTGGGAATGAGCCCGACCGGCACGATCCTGACCTACACGCTCTCGCCAGAACTGCTGGCCGGCTGGAACTACTATCCAGACCCCGGAGAGCTGGCGTTCTATCAGGAGCCCTACAACCACCTGCCCGTACTCGGCGGCTGGTACGGCAAGGGCAATACCGGCAATCTGGAGACGATCGTCAAGGCTCATCCTGACCTGATAATCTCCATGGGCGATGCGATGGGCTACGCCGTGGCCGAACGCGTCCAGCAGCAGACTCACATCCCAGTATTCATACTCAGCGGGGAGCTGAAAAAGCTGCCCGAGACCTATCTTGTGGCCGGAGATCTGCTGGGAAACCCGACGCGCGCCGCCCAACTGGCCGCCGAATGCCGCCAGACAATCCAGGAGATCGAGACGAAGATCAGCGCCATTCCCACCGCCAAGCGGCGCCGGGTCTACTACGCCGAGGGACCAACCGGACTGGAGCCCGAACCGGCCGGGTCAATGCACTCCGAGGCGATCGACTTTGCCGATGGTCTGAACGTAGCCGCCGTGCCCGGTCAGCAGAGCTACGGGCACACCCCGGTCTCCATGGAGCAGGTGCTGCGCTGGAACCCGGAGGTGGTTATCTCCGGCTACGACCACACCTCCTCTCCCGGCGAGTTCTACCGGAAGATCTGGACCAATCCGGCCTGGAAAAAGGTAACTGCGGTGCGCAACCGCGAGGTCTTCGAGACCCCGCAGTACCCCTTCAACTGGATCGACCGGCCGCCCTCGGCGAACCGCGTCATCGGCATCAAGTGGCTGGCCAATCTCTTCTATCCGGAGATCTTCCACTACGACATGCGCCAGGAGACGCGGAAGTTTTACAAGACCTTCTATCACGTCGACTTGAGCGAGGCGCAGTTGAATCAGATCCTCGCCACCGCCGTGAAATCGCCCACTGAAAAGGCAAAATAGGCCGCCAAAACGCGGGAAAAGGCGCGGGGATCAGCCCTCGCGCCCCGCAGCTCGCGCCTTGGCGACAAACTCCCGCACCTTGGCCGGGTCCTTGCGTCCCGGCGCGGCTTCGACGCCCGAGGCGACATCCACGCCCCAGGGGCGCAGGAGGGCGATGGCCTCGGCCACGTTGGCCGGATTCAGCCCGCCCGCGGCGATGAATTTGCAGATTTTTTCGTCCTGGAGGGGAGTTTCCCCCCGCTGAAAGAGGGTTTTGCTGGCAATCTCCCAGTCGAAGGCGACGCCGGTGCCGCCGGCGGCCACGGCCGTGCGCGAATCCACCAGAATCGCGTCCACGTGCGGATTACGCGCCTCTTCGACGATCCCGGCCGCGTGCTCTTCCGCGCTCTCCGCGTCGAAGTGCACCGGATCAAAGTGCACTACGCGCAGAATGCGCAACTCCGGCCCCAGGCGTTCGTGGAGCCTGGCCGGCAGCTCCGGGGCCGCGTGGAAGTGCAACTGGACTCCGGTCAGGCAGCAGGCTTGCACCGTGGCCGCGATCTCCTCCAGCGCGGCGTCGACGAAGACGCCGATCTTCTCCACCGTTGCCGGCAGGCGCGGCGTGATCAAGGCCACTTCGGCCGCCGTAACCCGGCGCGGGCTGGGCGCAAAGACAAAGCCCACCGCATCGGCCCCGGCCTCGACGGCCAGCATCGCGTCCCCGAGCGAGGTGTTGGCGCAGATTTTGATCCAGAGGCTCACGAGGTCGCGGTGGCTCCTTTGCAGGCGGCTCCAGTTTGCGAGGCTTTCGCTTGGGCCGCATCAGCCTGGGCAGCTTCAGTTTGTACGGCTTCAATTTGTACGGCTTCAGCCAGCAGCGCCGCCAACGCCGCGCCGGGGTCGGGCTGGCGCATCAGGCTCTCNNCTCTTGAGGTTGCGATTGTTCACGCCGATGGCGTCGGCGCCGGTCTCGCCCAGCGCCGAGAGTACGCGGTCAAGTTCGGCCCCCGCGTGCACCTCGACCAGCACGTCAAGAGAAAGCGGGTGCGCCGTCTGGGCAAAGCGTTGGAGTTCGCCGTCAGAGAGCGCGGCGGCGATCAGCAAAATTGCGTCCCCGTGGTGAGCGCGGGCCTCCACAATCTGGTACTCGTCCACGATGAAATCCTTGCGCAGGCAGGGCAGCGGAACCGCCGCCGAGGCCAGTTCCAGATTGCGCAGGCTGCCTTGGAAGAACGGCTCGTCGGTCAAAACCGATAGCGCCGCCGCGCCCCCGGCAAAGTAGCTCCGAGCCAGCCCGGCCGCGTCGAAGTCGGCGCGAATCAGCCCCTTGGAAGGCGAGGCCTTCTTGATTTCGGCGATGACGGCAGGGCCGGTCGCGGCTCGCTGGCGCAAAGCCCTGGCCCAGCCGCGCGGCTGGTGCGTGGCGGCCAGCCGCTCCAGCTCCGCCAAGGGAACACGCGACTTGGCTTCGGCCACCGTGGCCCGCGTCGTGGTCAGAATTCTGTCAAGGTGAGTGGACATACGCTGGGTTGAGTATACGAGCAAAGGCGCAGCAAATGCGGAGTTCACACCGGCAGAACCTGGGGGTAAAGCCTCCGATGGAATAAGCTGTCGCCTGAGCCGGACGCGAGCGCCGCTGCGTCCCGATTCCAAGACCTGGAATTCCAAGCTCAGCCGCCAACCGCCATTGCGACCGCCTCGCTGGCATTGGCCGCCACGCGCAGCAGCTCCCGGTTTTTCTGCTTCAGGAAGCCCGCCGCCACTGTGGAATCGAGAAAGGCCAGCAGTTTATCCCAGTAACCGGCGGTATTAATGAGGATGCAGGGCTTGGAATGCAGCCGGAGTTGCGCCCAGGTGACCGCCTCCAGCAGCTCGTCCAGCGTCCCGTAGCCGCCCGGCAGCACCAGAAACGCATCGGCCAGCTCGGCCATGCGCGCCTTGCGCTCGTGCATGGTGGAGACCAGTTCGAGCGCGGTCAGCCCGGCGTGGGCGATCTCGCGGCCCACCAGCACCTCGGGCAGCACGCCGATCACCTCCGCCCCGCCGGCCAGCGCCGCATCGGCCACCGCGCCCATCAGCCCCACGCTGGCCCCGCCGTAGACCATCCCCTGCCCGGAGGCGGCAATCAATGCGCCCAGCGCCCGCGCCTCGGCAACAAATGCGGGATTGCTGCCGTTGGCCGAGCCGCAGTAAACGGCCACGCGGCGAGTGAGTTTCCGCCCCTGCGGCGAGTGAGCCCCGCTGGAAACCTTCAGATTGCCTGACAGTCTCATAGTCTCTTCAGAATAACTTGCCGGCAGCAAGGCACAGAAGAACTTGCTGGCAGCGAGGCCTATTCCAGTTCCAGGGAATCGCCCGGCGCGAGAATCACTCCCTGAACGGTACACTAGAACTAGGAACCTTCCCCCCTGGACTTGCCCCTTGCAGCCGCTCATCGACAAATTGAACCCTGAACAGCGCGCCGCGGTCGAAGCCACCGAGGGGCCGCTGCTGATTCTCGCTGGAGCCGGCTCGGGCAAAACCCGCGTCATCACCAGCCGCATCGCCTGGCTGATCCGCGAAAAAGGCGTCGCGCCGGACTCCATCCTGGCCCTCACCTTCACCAACAAGGCAGCAACCGAAATGGGAGCCCGCGTGGACCGGCTGCTCGACCACTCCTCTCTGGCCAAGCCGCTCTTGTGCACCTTCCACTCGCTCTGCGTCCGCATTCTGCGCCGCGACATCGAAGCCCTGAAGGTGGGCAACGAGGGCCTGACCCGCTCCTTTGCGATTTATGACGAGAACGACCAGCAGGGCATTGTCAAGCAGATCATGAAGCGCATGGGACTGGATACAAAGCAGTTGACCCCGCGCACCGTGCTGGGCAAAATCTCCTGGGCCAAGAGCCATATGATCGACCCCCAGGAGTACTATCTCGCCTCAAAGGACCCCAACAGCGAGCGCATCGCCCACATCTTCCAGGCCTACAAGGGGGAACTGCGCAAGAACAACGCCCTCGATTTCGACGATCTGCTGCTGGAAGCCGTCCGCCTGCTCAAAGTCTCCACCGAAGTCCGCGAGCGCTACCAGCGCCGCTACCGCTATCTACTGATTGACGAGTACCAGGACACCAACCGCCCGCAGTACGAGCTGATGAAACTGCTGGCCGGCGAGCGCAAGAACGTCTGCGCCGTCGGCGACGAGGACCAGAGCATCTACTCCTGGCGCGGCGCCGACATTCGCAACATTCTGGAGTTCGAGAAGGACTTTCCCAACGCCCGCATCGTCCGCCTGGAGCAGAACTACCGCTCTACGCAGATTATTCTGGAAGCCGCCGGCGCGGTGGTTGCCAACAACCTCCAGCGCAAGGGCAAGAAGCTCTGGACCGACCGCCAGGGCGGCTCGCTGATCGGCTACTACGAGGCCCCGGACGGTGAAAACGAGGCCCTCTTCATCGCCGACCGCATCCAGACCTTTCTTCGCCAGGCAAACTCCAGCGCCGACCCGGCGGAGGCGCACTGCGCCGTCCTCTACCGCACCAACGCCCAGTCCCGGCTGATCGAAGAGGCGCTGCGCCGCTATAACATTCGCTACACCATGGTCGGCGGCTTCAGCTTTTATGAGCGCGCCGAGATCAGGGATCTGCTCGCCTACCTGCGCCTGATTCGCAACCCCCACGACTCGATGGCCCTGCAGCGGGTCATCAACACTCCGGTCCGCGGCATCGGCAAAACCACTCTGGAAACCCTGGAGCGGCTGGCTCTGGAGACCGGCCAGTCCACCTGGGAGGCTCTCTCGGCCGCCCTCGCCAACAAGCTCATCCCCACGCGCGCCCTCATGGCGCTGGAGTCCTTCCGCCAACTCATCCTCGACGCCCAGGCAATGATGGACCCCGACTTTGCCGGCAAGCTCTCAGCCGACGTGGCCGCCAGCGCAGAGGCCGGCGAGGACGCCGACACCGGCTTCGACTTCGGAGCTTCTTCGGACGATTCCGCCAGCGCCGAGTCGGCGGCCAGCTTCAACTTCGGCGGCAACAGTGGCGGCCAGGCCCAGCTTCCACTCCTCGATGCGGCCAGCTTTTCACCCTTCGCGACTCAGTCTAAAAACCGGGTGCCCCAGGTCCCGATTCTGGGACCTCGGAATCCAACCCCTCTCAACCCCGATTTTGACTCGGACGCGGAAGAGGTCGCGGCCGATGAGCAAGGCAGCGGCAGCGGCTTTCGCGCCCCCGGCGACGCCGCCACGCTCCCCGAGCTGATCCGCTTCCTCCTCGACCGCACCGGCTACATCAAGGTTCTGGAAACCGAGGGTTCGCCGGAGTCCTTCAGCCGCATTGAAAACCTGAAGGAGTTGGCCAACGCCGCTCACGACGCCGAGGCCCGCGGCGAAACCCTGGCCGAATTCCTCGACCACGCGGCCCTGGCCTCCGACACCGACCAGTTCGACCCCGACGCCCGCGTTACGCTGATGACCCTCCACGCCGCCAAGGGCCTGGAGTTCCCGCTGGTCTTCCTCGCCGGTCTTGAAGAGGGCCTTTTCCCCCACTCCCGCACCCTCAACAACCCCGACGAACTCGAAGAGGAGCGCCGCCTCTGCTACGTACGCATGACCCGCGCCATGAACTCGCTCGTCCTCACCCGCCCCCATTACCGCCGCCGCAACGGCAACCCCGCCCCGGA
>PMPH01000150.1 GCA_003161045.1 Acidobacteriaceae bacterium | reverse complement strand
ACCGTTTGATCTGGCTGGCCCCAAACTGGAAGTCAAGGTGACTCATGCGGGCAAGACGCTGCCCATCTCCGAGGTTCCCAACCTTTCGGCGGGCGACCAGTTGTCGATCAAGGCCGATCTGCCTCCGGGCCAGTCCGCGCACTACCTTCTAGTGGCGGCTTTTCTGCGCGGCGCCACCAACCCGCCGCCGGAGAGCTGGTTTTTCCCATCGCGGACCTGGAATCCCAAAAACAGCGCGGGGCTGAAGATCACCGTTCCCGAGAATGCGCAGCAGGTGCTCGTCTTTCTTGCCCCGGAGACCGGCGGCGACTTTAAAACCCTGGTGGGCGCGGTTCGTGGCCGGCCTGGCGCCTTCGTGCGCGCCTCTCAGGATCTGAATCAGGCCACGCTCGACCGCTCCCGGCTGAAAGTCTATCTGGCTGCTGTCCAGAGAATCAGCCAGAGCGATTTCGATCATTTGAAGACGGCCTCGCCGCTGCTCGCACGCAGCCTCTCCATCAAGTTCGATTCTGATTGCCTTCAAAGAATTCCGGAGTTGCAGGCTCCCTGTTTGATGCAGGGCCGGGATTCCCTGGTCTTGAATGACGGGCACAGCACTTCGATTGTCCAGGCGCTCACGGCGGGCGCTCCAGCCGATCTGGTTCAGCAGTTGAGCAGTTCTCCCGTGGCTGGCCTTGGCTATTACAGTCCGTATGTCGCCTCCGTCATGGATATTGCGCGCATCATGGACTCTTTTCATACCGCGCAGTACCAGTACATTCCCGCGCTGGCCATCGAGCAGGACGACCAACTCTCACTCGAACTTAATACGGTTCCCTCGTTTTACAACCCGAAATCGGTTCTGGTGGCTGCGCTACCGGCGGTCGAATCGCCCCAGTTGCCTCCTCTGCATCCGGTCGACCCCAAAGAGGTCTACTGCGCGGAAAAGACGGAACTGGTGCTACCCGCCGAGGGCGCACCGCTGGTGTTTTCGACCGGCTACGCCCACGACATGGTTCTTCGCCTCAAGGGAAAAAATGGCAAATTCGTCGATCTTCCGGTGAAGGCCGATGCGGAAAAGGGCGGATTTGTCGCCAATACCGCGGGCTTGAGCCCCACCAACTTTGGCGATGTACTGGACGGCTCCCTGCACGGTTACTGGGGCTTTGAGCCTTACAACGGCCCTGAGTTCCGGCTGGAGAATACTCATCCTCAGCATTGGCAACTGGTTGATGAAGACCAGCAGGCCTTGATCGCGGGCCACGATGACCTCGTGCACCTTGAAACCGAGAACGCCGCCTGCGTCGATAGCATTCTGCTCCAGAAGCCTACTGGGGCAACCGTCAAGGCGGACTGGAAATCCACCGGACCGAACCAGGTCGCGGTCACCGTGCCGCTGAAGAAGGTCAAGCCGGGCACGCTGAAGCTGCTGGTCAAGGAATTCGGAAGCAAAGAGCCGGACACGGTTCTGCTTCAGGCCTTCGCCCAGGCCGGTCATCTCGACAGCTTTACCCTCCATGCCGGCGATCTATCCGGCGTGCTCAAAGGCAGCCATCTTGAAGGAGTGAAAGAACTCACGCTGAACGGAGTCAGCTTCAAGCCAGGCTCGCCCGCTACGACCGATGGGGCGGAGGAACTGTCCCTGGCGACCGCCGATGTCAAAGCTGCCGGAGGACTAAAGGAGGGAGACGACGCGACTGCCAAGGTCGCTCTCAAGGACGGCCGTGTTCTCAGCCTCGAAACCACGGTAGCCTCTCCGCGTCCCAAGGTCACGCTGATCGGAAAAAGCATTCAACCCTCCGCATCGGACCTCGCCAGCAACATTCAGCTTGCCGATCCGGACGAACTCCCGCAAAACGCGCTGTTGACCTTCTCGATTCACGCGCAAATTCCAGCCGCGTTTTCTGGCGATGAAAAGATTGAAGTGTCCACCATCCGCGGCGCGTACCTGACGACCCTCACCCTTGCCAGCGGCCTGACTCTGGAAGATTCGCAGGTCGCCGTGGCCACGCTCGATACCGGCAAGGCCTTCGCTTCCTCCGCCTCCGGTCCCCTTCGCTTCCGCGTCATCGAGGGGGGCGTGGCGAGCGACTGGCAACCTCTAACCACGCTGGTTCGGCTGCCTGTCTTTCGCGCTCTGAAGTGCCCGGACTCGCCTGACCAGCCCTGCAAGCTCACCGGCTCCAGGCTGTTTCTGGTGGATTCAGTTTCAAATGATCCCCAGTTCGACCACCCCATTCAAGTTCCCGAGGGCTTTCCCGGCTACGTCCTTACAGTGCCACATCCGACAGGGGGGCAGCTTTATGTGAAGCTCCACGATGACCCATCGGTTGTAAACCCAGAGGTCTTCCCTTCGGAGGCATTACCGCCTCCACCCTGTTCTGCTTCTGCGGCATCCTCAAAAGCGGCAGAGCAAACTCCTAAACCTCCAGCCGCAGGCGCACAATCGAACCCTTCGCCCGCCGCGCCGACTGGGCCCACAACTGCCGGACAAAGCTCGACTGATTCACCCACTGTGCCGCCCATCACGGACCAACCTCCGCGGTCCGGCGCCAGAGCTGCCACTCCGCCCGAATCGTCCAGTCCGGCTTCATCGCAGGGAAAATCACTTGCTTCGGTACAGCCTGCACTCACGAGAGCTTCTTCGGCCAGCGGCACACCTGCCGTCGGCGATTTGACGGCGAATACACCTGCAAAAGAACCGAAGTAGAGCAGGCTATTCAATCGCGCAGAAACACACTCAGCAGCGATTTATGAACTCGGATGCGCCCGTTGTATTCAATAAATCCGAGCTTGCGAAAGCGGCACATGAAGGCATTGACACGAGGCCTTGTACTACCGATCATGTTCGCCAGGGCTTCCTGGGAGATCGGTTGAATCAGCGTACTCTCTTCCCCCGGCTGACTATACTCCGCCAGGAGCAGAAGCACTCGCGCCAACCGCTTTTCCGCTCGATTGAAGAGCTGATCGACCAGATCAGCCTGTGCCCTCAAGCTGCAATCCAGCAGAAAAGAGGCGAACAAATTGGAAAACGGCTGTTCCTCGTGCATGACCCGGAGAAACTCTGGTTTCTCGATTCTGAGCGCGGTGCAGGCGGTAACGGCTGTGGCCGTTGTCACGCGTAGCCCCGGTTCTGCGGCCATCGCCTTCTCTCCGAAAAAGTTGCAGGCTGAAACCAGACGAAGTGTGGCTTCTTTTCCGGTCGAAGAGAGAACCGAGATTTTAACGCGGCCCTTGTGCAGGTAGAAAACGCAATCAGCCGGATCTCCCTGAGAAAAGAAGACTTGCGACCTGTTCAACTGGACAATTTTGCGCCCAGAACCGGCATTCTTCAGATACGCGTCAACGTCAAATCCGGTTTTGCTCTTATTCGCCATTAGGGGTATTTACTTGACG
>PMPH01000102.1 GCA_003161045.1 Acidobacteriaceae bacterium | reverse complement strand
CGGAAAACGATAAGACTGTTTTCCGCCCTTCCCACAAACCTTTGAAATCGATAAAGCCGATTCCCACATTACCACCGACACGACTACGATGGGGATGAATAGAAATCCCCCAAAACCGGCCAGTTAAGGGATACGCATTGTGAGGGCAAGGTCAGCTTGGTAGCGGTTCTCCAGCTAATGTAGCGTTACTGGTGGCGTGCATGGTGGCTTTTACTTCCACCCCAGCTACGAGGACCTGTCGCCGGGGACCCCGGAGAGGAAAAAGCCACTCAGCAGCAGTAGTTTCCCTCTATAGCAACTGGAGAACCGCTATACTGGCCTGAAATTTGGCTTGCACATCAACTTCACGGCCAGCCTCATCCATCAAGAGCCGGCTTCCGCAAAGCCAAGAGCAGGCTGTCGCGAAGCCGGCAGGGAAATGCGAATTGGAAAACCGTGGCAGAGTCTCAGTTTTTGTTTGCGCCGGGTTGGCGGCCAGCATCGGCGCCGCTGTGGCCGGCTGCCGTGCCGCGCCCGCGCTCACCGCGCAGCAGACTGAGGGCAGGCGCCTTTATGAGGTTCGTTGCGCCCACTGCCACCAGGACAACGACCTGGCTCTCAAGAAAGTTCCGCCGGACCTGCACGATCTCTTTGAGCGCCAGACCTTGCCCAGCGGTGCTCCCGCTACGGACGAAGCGGTGCGGCGGAATGTCCTCACGGGCAGGGGCATGATGCCCGGCTTTGACGGCCGCTTTACGGAGGAGCAGATGGCCGCGCTGCTGGCTTACCTGCACACCGGGCTGCGCTGAGGCGAGGGGCGTAAATCTTGCTCCTGGAAGGCGTTAGTTCTCGCCAAGCGAACGGCCTTCCATGCTGTCACGGCTTGAGCCCACTCCCATCACGGTATACTGAGAATGGTTATGGCGACTGGGAAAACCTTCTACTTAAAGACCTTCGGCTGTCAGATGAATGCCCACGACTCGGAAAAGGTCATTGGCACGCTCGAGCAGCAGGGCTACCGGCAGGTCGAATCGGAGGAGGAGGCGGGGCTGATCCTCTACAACACCTGCTCAGTGCGCGACAAGGCGGAGCAGAAGGTCTTCAACCGCTTGAACGACGCGAAAAAGCTCTTCAAGACCGGCGCGCGCTTCGGCGTGCTGGGCTGCGTGGCGCAGCAGCAGGGCGAAAAGATCTTCGAGCGGGCGCCCTTTGTCTCGCTGGTTTCCGGTTCGGCCTCCTACCGCAATCTGCCCAAGATGCTGGCGCGCCTGGAGGCTGGCGAGAGGCGCATCACCGGACTCGACGGCTGCCAGAGCGGCGAAACCTTCGAGACCGGTTTCACCGCCCGCCAGAACCCCTATCGCGGCTACATCACCATCATCGAGGGCTGCGACAACTTCTGCTCCTACTGCGTGGTGCCCTACGCCCGCGGCCGGGAGCGCAGCCGCGGTTCGGCTTCGGTTTTGGCCGAGGCGCGGCGCATCGCCGACCTGGGCTATACCGAGATTCAACTGCTGGGCCAGAATGTGAACAGCTATCGCGACCCGGAAGGGAAGCGGAGCTTCGCCGAGTTGCTGGCCGCCGTGGGCGAGGTGGCCGGCATTCGCCGCGTGCGCTTCATGACCAGCCACCCGCGCGACTTCACCCGCGAGATCGTCCAGGCCATCGACGCCGTACCCACGCTCTGCGACCATGTTCACCTGCCGGTGCAGTCCGGCTCCTCGCGCATCCTCCAGTTGATGAACCGCGGATACACCCGCGAGGATTACCTGGAGCGGGTCTCCTGGATCAAGGCCGCGCGTCGGCCCATCGCGCTCTCGACGGACATTATTGTCGGTTTCCCCGGCGAAACCCCCAGCGATTTCAATGCGACCATGGAGCTTCTTGCCCAGGTCGAATACGATAGCCTCTTCGGGTACAAGTACTCCAGCCGACCCGATACTCCGGCTTCGACCATGGCCGATTCGGTCTCTGAAAGCGAAAAGGCAGCCCGGCTTCAAGTGCTGCTTGACCGGCAGCGCGAATCCCAAAGGATCAGTTATTCCAAGCAGTTAGGACAGATTCTTGAAGTAATGGTCGAAGGGGTAAACCCGGCGCGGGAGCAGATTATCGGACGTAGCAGCCAGAACAAGCCGGTAAACTTCACCTGCGCGCAACCGATCACCCCGGCGCCTGGAAGCTACCTGCAGGTGAAGATAACCGCCACCCATCCCAACAGTCTGGCGGGCGAGGCGGTCTAGAACATTTTCGGAATTGGTGTAGACCGGAAAGCCCGCACTCCAGTGGCTTTTTTCTCAACGGGGTCCCCACGGATAGGTCTTCGTCGGCGGTGTGGAAGTAAAAGCTACCTTTCACGGCTCTGAAAAAGTCTATATGTATTCCGAAAATGCTCTAAGATTAACAGGTGGCGCGAGGGAGGAAGCTATGGATGTCGAGGTGAGAATACGAGGACTGGTGATGGATCCAGCCACCAGCATGCCCATTGTGGTGCTCAAAGACGTCGCCTCCGAGACGGTCATGCCTATCTGGGTCGGCATCTTCGAGGCCAACGCCATCGCCCTTGAAATAGAGAAGGTGGCCGCGCCTCGCCCCATGACCCATGACCTGACGCGAAACCTCATCCGTCACTTGAATGCGCAGCTGGAACGTATTGTGATTTCAGAACTTAGGGACGAAACCTTCTTCGCGATGCTGTGGCTCCGGCAAGGGGATGAGGCGGTATGCATCGACGCCCGGCCATCGGACGCCATCGCTTTGGCGTTGCGCGCGGATTGTCCCATCTACGTCACCGAGCAGGTGATGCAGACCGCTAAGCTGAACACCTCCGGGCCGCCCGAAGGCCCCACGGCCGAGCAGTTGCGCGGCTGGCTGGAGGGTCTGAACGACGAGGACCTGGGTCGCTACAAGATGTAAACTGCCCGGTCGCTCCGCAGGATCAGCCGTCAGAAGTCCTCACTCCAGGAGGGGTAGTTCTGGAGTGAGACTGGCGTTGCGTTGGCGGGGAATCCACCTCTGGCATTGAAGGCGTTCTAAAGGTGAACGGCGATCTTGCACTCGGCGTTTAGTTTACAGAATATCCGTTATCGGACATTCTGGTAGTTTTTCTCCTGGTTCGGTAATATTCATAAAAAGCCCTTCAGCAATCTATTCAGTTCATAGCCGCCGCGTTGGAAGAGTGGCGGACCCTACATCTGCTAATCTCTTGCAGGAGAGCCGCAACTCAGAATTTGAACCCTATGAAGATATTTGTTGGCTTCG
>PMPH01000091.1 GCA_003161045.1 Acidobacteriaceae bacterium | reverse complement strand
CACATCGCCCACGTCCCCGCGCTCCGTGTGGGGCCGATGGGCGTGGGCAACATGGAGATCGGCGTCAACACGGCCAACCTGACCGGCATTGCGATCGTCTTCCTGCTGGCCGTGGTCAACATTTTCGGCGTAAAACTGGGTGCGCTGATCCAGAACATCTTCACCACCGCCAAGGCGCTCTCGCTCACCGCCCTGATCCTGCTCGCCTTCACGGTGGGGCGCAACGCGACGGCCTGGAACGCTAACTTCGGCTCGGGCTGGAGCCAGTTCTGGAAGAATGCCGGCTGGAGTTCGCTGCACCCGGTGCAGGTGGGCGTGGGCGGGCCGATGGTGCTGGTCAACCTGCTGGTGATTCTGGCCGTGGTGCAGGTGGGTTCGCTGTTTTCCGCCGACGCCTGGAACAACATCACCTTCACGGCCGGCGAGGTGAAGAATCCCCGGCGGAATCTTCCCCTCTCGCTCATTCTGGGCACCGGGTTTGTGCTCACGGTTTACTTCCTTGTCTCGCTGGGCTACCTGCTGGTTCTGCCCATGCATGGCGACCTGAACGGGGCCACGGTGGTGGCGCGCGGCATTCAGCATGCGACCGAGGATCGCGTGGCCACGGCGGTTCTCGAACAGATCTTCCACTCCGGGGGCGCGTACCTCATGGCCGCGGCCATTCTGATCTCGACCTTCGGCTGCGCCAATGGAATGACGCTGGCCGGGGCGCGCGTCTACTACGCGATGAGCCGCGACGGCCTCTTCTTCCAGTCGGTCGGCAAGCTGCACCCGCGCTTCAAAACTCCCGCCGCGGGCCTGCTGGTGCAGGCCGTGTGGACCGCCTTCTTGTGCATCTCGGGCTCTTACAGCCAGTTGCTGGACTACATCATCTTCGCGGTGCTGGTCTTTTACATCCTCACCATCGTGGGCCTTTTCGTTTTGCGCTTCAAAAAACCCGATGCCCCCCGGCCTTACAAGGCCTGGGGCTACCCGCTGCTGCCGGCGCTCTACATCGTGCTGGCGGCCTGGATATGTGTCGTATTATTGCGATATAAGCCGCAGTACACATGGCCAGGCCTGATGCTGGTTTTGCTGGGCATCCCGGTCTATCTCTTCTGGTCCGCGCGGAAGAAATAAACTCTATTCGGCCTGCCAGCACCTGCAAGTACCAGCACCTGCAAGTAAAGGAGCAGCCCCTTCGCATGGCGAAACTCTTCAGGAGGAAACCGCTCAGCCTGATCGTCTCCGAATCCCAGCAAGTGGGAGAACACCACCTGGAGCGTTCCCTGGGGCCGGTTTCTCTCACCGCGCTGGGCGTGGGCGCGGTGATCGGGGCGGGCATTTTTGTGATGGCCGGCCTGGGCGCGCACCGGGCCGGTCCCGGCCTCATGCTCTCCTTCGTGCTGTGCGGCATCGGCTGCACCTTTGCGGGCCTTTGTTACGCCGAGTTTGCGGCCATGATTCCCCTGGCCGGCTCGGCTTACACATACGCCTACGCCACGCTGGGCGAACTCTTCGCCTGGATCATCGGCTGGGATCTTACCCTCGAGTACGCCATGGGAGCCAGCACGGTCAGCTCCGGATGGTCGAATTACTTCGTGGAATTGCTGAGGGTCTTCGGCCTCAGGATTCCCCTCTGGCTCAGCTACGACCACTGGACCGGAATCGAGCAGGCCAGGAACATCGCCGCCCGTGAGTTTCTTTCCCGAACGCATCCCGAGCTTGTGGCCGGCTCCCAGAGCTTTCTGGCCGCTCTGGCCCATCTGCTGGCCAATCCACCGGCGTCGATGCTCGACCGCGCGCATCAACTGCTCAATGCACCGCAAATCTTCGGGGTCGAGATCGGCTTCAATCTGCCGGCCTTTCTGATCGCCCTGGTCATCACCGCGATTCTGGTGGTGGGCATCAAGGAGAGCGCCAGGTTCAACGCCGGCATCGTGATCATCAAGGTCGCGGTGGTGCTGTTTGTGCTGGTCCTCGGCTCACACTACGTGCATCCCGCCAACTGGGGCCACGACTGGCACAGTTTTGCCCCCTTCGGAGTGGCCGGAATCAGCTCCGCCGCGGCTTACATCTTCTTCGCCTTCATCGGCTTCGACGCCGTCTCGACCACCGCGCAGGAGGCCAAAAATCCGCAGCGCGACCTGCCCATCGGCATCATCGCCTCGCTGTTCATCTGTACCGTGCTGTACGTCGGCGTGGCCGCCGTGCTCACCGGCATGGTGCCTTGGCAACTGATCAACGTCGAGGCTCCGATCAGCCGCGCCTTTCTGGATCACAACATCGGCTGGGCCTCGGACATCATCACCTGCGGCGCGCTGGCCGGCCTCACCTCGGTGATGCTGGTCATGCTGATCGGCCAGACGCGCGTACTCTACGCGATGGCCTCCGACGGCCTGCTGCCCAGAAAGTTCTTTGCCGCCATTCATCCGCGCTTCCGCACGCCATGGAAGAATACGATTCTGGTCGGGCTGCTGGCGGCCATCATCGGTTCCATCACGCCCATCGACAAGATCGGCACCATGGTGAACATCGGCACGCTGCTGGCCTTTGTCATGGTCTGCGCCGCGGTCATCATTCTGCGCCACATCGAACCCGATCAACCGCGCCCCTTCCGCACGCCGTTTTCTCCCGTGGTACCCGCGCTGGGCATCGTCGCCAACGGCTACCTGATGTACTCGCTGGGCGTGGCCAACTGGATTCGCCTGATCGTCTGGCTGATCATCGGCCTGTTCGTCTATTTTTTCTACTCCATAAAGCACAGCAAGGTGCAGGCGCTGCCTGACGACGCCGAGAGCGACTGAGCGTACTGAAACAGGCACAATCCTGGGTGCGTTTTTGCCTTCGGCAGGGAACTTTCAGGCCCTCATTTCAACAATTTCTCCCGTGGTATAGCCTTGAATCGATGCTCATAGAAGAAAACAAGCCGCTGGCGCCCTTCACCACCTTCCAAATCGGCGGTCCGGCCCGCTGGTTCGCCCAGGCCACAAGCGAAGAAGAGATTGCCGAGGCCACGGCCTGGGCTGCTGAACGCAGCGTGCCGCTCTTTGTGCTGGGCGGGGGCAGTAACCTGCTGGTCTCCGACGCCGGATTCAACGGCCTCGTCCTGCGCGTGGCCTTGCGCGGCATTACGGCCTTACCGGCTGCAAAACAACTCGAACCATTGAAGGCTGCGGGCGAGGTGAAGGCTGCAGGCGAGGTGAAGGGTGCGGGCTTTAGCCCGTACGCAAACCAGGCTGAAGCAACGCGGGCTTTAGCCCCGGAGGGAGGTTCTTCGGAGGCCTCGACTGTTCGTCCTTCCTCTTCGACAGGCTCAGGCGCTGCCGCCGCATCTGACCAGCCCGGCCAGCGAATCTATCGCGTCGCCGCTGGCGAGGACTGGGAACACTTCGTGCAGCGGGCCGTGGATGACGCCTGCGCCGGGGTCGAGTGCCTGGCCGGCATTCCCGGCACGGTGGGCGGAACGCCGGTGCAGAATGTCGGCGCCTACGGCCAGGAGGTTGCCTCGGCCATCGAGCGGGTACGGGCCTTCGACCTGCGCGAGCGCGCCTTCGTCGAGTTTTCCGCCGCCGAGTGCGGCTTCTCTTACCGCCGCAGCCGCTTCAATTCGGCCGATCGCGGGTGCTACGCCGTCACCCGCGTCGACTATCGGCTCACCCGCGGCGGCGCGCCCACCATTCGCTATGCCGACCTGCAACGCGCCCTCGCGGCCCGCCAGGCGGAGGGCAGGGAACTGAGCCTGGCTGAGGTCGCCGAGGTTGTGCGCGGCCTCCGCCAATCCAAGGGAATGCTGCTGGTCGAGGGCGACCCCGACTGCCGCAGCGCGGGCAGCTTCTTCAAGAACCCCGTGGTCGGCGAGGAGCAGCTCCAGCGGATCGCCGCCGTCAGCCAAAAGGCCCCGCCGCGCTTTCCCGCCGGGCCGCAGCCGGAGAATCTCGACCGGGTCAAGATTCCCGCCGCCTGGCTGATCGAGAAGGCCGGCTTCACGAAAGGCTACCGGCTGGGCGCGGCCGCCGTCTCCTCGCGCCACACGCTGGCGCTGGTCAATCTTGGCGATTGTGGCGGGTCAGGCGGCCATGATGAGCGCCGTGGAGCTAGCGCGGCCGAGATCCTCGCCCTCGCCGGCAAAATTATCGCCGCCGTCGAGGCCCGCTTTGGCCTTCACCTGGAAATGGAGCCGGTGATGGTGGGCTTTTAGAGCATTTTCACTGATGGTGTAAGGTCTGGGTGCCCCATCCTCGCCGCGTCTTTGTTGTTGCGGCTAGGGTGGGAACCGGTGTCGCATGCCAGTGGGGCCGGATCTATAACGTAGAGTTTCGAGAACCGTGCGCCCCGGCCTTTTCTTCAACTGCAACCGGCAAACTCGCGGAAGAGCGCGCATTCTGCCAGTCTTCACCCTTCGTTCCTGTCTTGTTGGATTCACACCGGCGAGGTAAGATCATCCCATCATGCCGGAGCCCGAGCTTCAATCCGCTGAAAGTCTCCTGCGCGGTTCGGTGCTGGTGCTGTTGCAGTTCGACATCTGCGAGGCCATTCGCCTGGACCAGCTCCGCGAGCTGATCCGCGCCCGCGCCGTTGAGCACTCCCGGCCGCGCCATCCAGCCCCTGAAAACATTCGCTTCCAGAGTCCGCCGGTCGTCGTGCCCCTGGAGCCGCTGGTGCTGGAAAGCGGCGAGCGGCTCCAGGGCGAGATGAAGTACTACGATTACGGCGTGGTCAGCGTCGTCTTCGAGCTCGCCTTTGCCGACGGCTGGAGCAAGCTGATTCAGTTGGCCAGCCGCTGGGTCTGGGAGGTGGACTTCGCGACGCAGGCCACGGCCATTCTCCGCGCCAATCTGGAGCGCGCCGCCCCCGCGCTGGTCAAGCCTTACAAGGACTGGCTCAGCGAAGACTACCTGATCTTTCACGTCCGCGAGATTACCGGCGCGCCCTCGGTCGCCGAGCTGATTCAGCAGCATGGCGCGCACATCGCCCAGGTCGTCCGCGGAGATCAGGGTCAACTGGCCGAGAGCGAGTGCAATGAGGTGCTGCAATCGCGCATCTCCTACTACGCGAACGATCTGTCCGTCATCGGGTGGAACGCGGCTTTCCTCTATGACAGCACCTCGGGCGCCGAGACCGCCATCCAGTTGCTGGAGTACGCCAACTCGCAGTTGCTCACCTTCCGCCACTATGACGAACTGCTGACCGCGGAGCTGGAACGCGTCTACACGCTGCTGGATGAGGGAACGGGCCTGTTTGCGCGCTGGCGACTGGCGCGCACGGCTACCCGGCTGCACACCGTGCTGCTCGATGTGGCCGAGCTGACCGAGCACGCCGATAACGCCATCAAATTCCTCAGCGATATGTTTTCCGCCCGCCTTTACAAACTGGCGGCCTTGAAAGTGGGCGTGCCCGACTACAAGGAGCTGGTCACCCGCAAAGTCCGCACTGCCGAGGAACTCTATCGCTTCATGGTGGACCAGTTCAACCAGAGCCGCGCGTTCTTCCTGGAGGTCACAGTGGTCATCATCCTGGTGATCGAGCTGGTCTACCTCTTCCGCGGCATGCCGTTTTAGAGCAGCCGTTCCGGAATCAACTCTACCGCCGCCGTCGAGAGCCGCTTTGGCATTCGCCTTGGTAGCGGCGAATCATGGCCTGGCAGCCGTCTTCGGTGTTGGCCACGGCGACGTAGCCGACTGGATTCATTTCTCCAACGGTGATTTCGCCGTATTCGATCAGTTCTGCGCAGTGGACATGACCTTTTCCACGGCCGCACAGGTAGCGCGAATGTGCTCTTCGGTCAAAGTCGGGTGCACAAGAAACATAAGGCTCGTCTCTCCCAGCTCACGCGCAACGGCAAGTCGCTCTCGAGGACGCCACTCCGGCGGAAATGCCTTTTCCAAATAGATTTCGCTACAACTGCCGGAAAAGCACGGAACCCCTCGCGCTGTGATTTCTGCGAGGATTCGATCACGGCTCCAGCCCGCACGAAGTGCTTCAGGCCGCACGAATACATAGTACTTGTAGTAGGCGTGACCAATATGTTCGGGCGGGGGCGTCACACGCAATCCAGGCAGTTTAGAAAAGCACTTAGCAAGCATGGCAGCGTTTTCCCGGCGCATTTCCACCCAGCGAGACAGCTTACGCAATTGCAACCGCCCAATGGCCGATTGAATCTCTGTCATTCTCCAATTGGTTCCGAACGATTCGTGCAACCAGCGAAATCCCGGCCCATGTGTGCGGCGATACACCGCGTCGTAACTTTTGCCGTGGTCCTTGTACGCCCAGGCCGCTTCATACATCTCGTCGGAATCCAGCGTGATCATGCCCCCCTCACCGGCGGTCGTCATGATCTTGTCCTGGCAGAAGGAGAACGCGGCCACATCGCCGAGCGAGCCGACAGGCCGGCCGTGGTAGGTAGCGCCGTGCGCCTGGGCGCAATCTTCCACTACCCAAATGCCGCGCTCGCGCGCCAGTGCAAGGATGTCGTCCATTTCGCATGGCCATCCGGCCAGGTGCACCGCAACGATCGCCTTGGTACGCGGCGTCAATACCCTGCGAATCGACTCTGCGGTAATGTTCTGACTCACTCTATCCACATCCGCAAACACTGGGCGCGCGCCAACCGCAACAGCGCAACTCGCTGAGGCAATAAACGTCCGGCTGGTAGTAACGACCTCGTCGCCTGGGCCGATGCCCAATGCCTTCAAGGCGCACTCCAAGGCTACGCTGCCGTTCGCTAATGCAACTGCATGCTTGCACCCGGCAAACTCGGCAAACTCCGTCTCGAACTGCCGACCTTCGTCGCCAGTCCAGTAATTGACCTTGCCGGAACGCAAGACTCTTACGGCTGCTTCGATTTCATCGTCTGCAAAACAGGGCCACGGTGCACCCGACGATGTTTCAGTGGCTTTCGACTCCATCACACTTCCTAACTCTTAGAATTGTGTCTTGTACATTTCAAATACTAAATCGGGAACCGACTCCAGATCTGACACCTCGGAGCACGCCAGTCCAGATGAGCATTTCAGGTGTTCATGCAGGCTTGCCGGACGGCGCACTCGGATTGCATTCCAGCCAAGTGTATAGGGCGCTGAAAAGTCTTTTATGGGATTGTCGGCCACGTAGACAAATCTACCGCGGCACATCCCTAATTGGGACTCCAAGTACCGATACCCTCTGACGTGTGGCCTGAAGAATTCAATCCCCCATTCTCCGGTAATAACCGTTGTGTCAAAGCGGCCTCGCAACCCTAAAGCGTCAATCTTCGCCCACTGCGATACCGCGTTACCATCGGTTAGCAGTCCTAGATAAGCCCGGTCTTGCAGTCTCGCCAAGCATTTAACTACGTCAGGCAACAGGTTGATATGCGGCGCATGATGACGGTAGATCTGCACCATCGTGGAAACCGTTTTCGCATCGCGCCCAACGCCCAGCCGGTCAAGTGCTGCGTCAAAGATGTCCCCGCGTCTGCCTTGGTCGAACAGTGCTTGAGCCTGCTCCTGAACTCCTTCCAAACCCAGCCGTTCGGCGCACCATATTCCAACTGCTCTAAACCCGCTGCGAACATAATCGCGTTCCAAGTAGAGAGTGTCGTCCAGATCAAATACGACGCATACGTTCTGCTTATTCATGCGAAGGATGCGCTCCTGAAATGAAAACAGCGTCATCGTAACGAAGCATCAGAAGCCCATCTTGCCATTCAGCGGTCGCTGTACTGGGCCTTTTTAGCAACGGTTCAAGAAGCCACAACGGAAACTTTGCCCCGGCGCGATTGGCAAGCGGAAAGCCACCACCAAACCTCGCGTTGATTTCAATGATGGAGATAGTGCCATCCGCATCAACAAAGCATTGGACGTTGAGCGCGCCACGTGCTCCGGGAAGTCTCTCCGTAATCGTGGCTGCCAGTTGCATCAGCCTTTCTTCTCTGACTGTGATCCCTTTGCTGACCTCACCTCCACGCGTCTCAAGCCGCCTGTGCGGAACGGCGCAGACACATCGCCCATCTTGAACGAATACGTTAATGGTGTATTCAGCGCCGAGGGCCATCTCCTGCACGATTAAATCCTGCTTACTCTCGGCATACTCCCTGAGGGCAACAAGGGAGTTGGCGATGAACACGCCAGCTGATGCACTACCAAACCTAGGCTTCAGAATAAGTGGAAAGTTCCACCGTTCCGAGCCCCGGAGCACCTCATCGATGGTGCCTTGAGGCGGCGTTGGAAAACCGTTTTTTACCAGCCATCGGTGTGTCTCAATTTTGTCGCATGCAATTCTGATGGTTCCCGGGTCAGAAACCGCAACCGTGATGCCATGCTCTAGGAACCGTTGCCGATTAGCCGCATACACTGATAGTTCAGTGTCGATCGTCGGTACAATCAGGTGGACACCATCTTCAATCGCGATCCTCAGCACCTCATCGATAAATCCAGGATCACAGCAACGCCCTGCGGCAAAGCACTTATCTACCAGATAGGCTGCCGGCGCCGTTTCCGGCGCTGCATCGACGCCCAAGACCCGTCCTCGTACCCCTAACTCACTCAGAGCCTGTCGAAAGATTTCAATCAACTGTGACCGGCGCCCAACCGAGGACAGTAACACCGTGACCGTTTCTGACCGTGACTTCTCAATCATTTTTGTGTCCCGCCATGGTTAGATCATATGCATCGCCAAGTTCTTTTGCATAAGCATATTCCTTGATAGGGAAAAACTCCGGCATCGTTGCGTGGCCTGGGCTTGAGATGCGATCACGCTTGAGCACGTGCCAAAGCGTCCGCGCCAGTATTCTGAGATCCAACATCAAGCCCCAGTTCTCCACATACCATACATCCAGAGAAAACTTCTCCTCCCAACTCAGCGCATTACGGCCATTCACCTGCGCCCATCCCGTGATGCCGGGCCGCACCTCGTGCCGCCGCGCCTGTTCGGGCGTATAGCGGTCGAGATATTCCATGAGGAGCGGGCGCGGTCCCACCAGGCTCATCTCGCCGCGCAACACGTTCCACAGTTGCGGCAGCTCATCGATACTCAGCGCGCGCAGCAGCCTGCCCAGCGGCGTAAGCCGCTGACGGTCATCGAGCAGCTCCCCGTTTGGGCCCCGCGTGTCACGCATGGTGCGGAACTTGAAGAGCGTGAACGGACGGCCGCCCAGGCCGGGGCGCATCTGGCGAAAGAGCACTGGAGATCCCAGAGAACAGCGGATCGCTATCGCCGCAGCCAGCCAGAGAGGGGCGCTCAGGATTATTGATCCGGCCAGAAAGGA
>PMPH01000145.1 GCA_003161045.1 Acidobacteriaceae bacterium | reverse complement strand
ATTACGACTCAAAATGGAAATGCGGGTCAATAGGCTGTGCCACCCAATATACCTATGTGGTAGAAGATCGGGGAACAGACTGCACACAGATCTTGGATTGACGCTCTATCGCCAAGGCACTCACTGAAGCCGTGGATCAAAGCCGTTGTGGCCTATGTACGTACCTTGCAGAAATAGAAATCAACCGGAAGCAAGGAATAAACGAAGCGCCTTGTGAGCGTATCGGACAGGCTCAGGAAGAATGCTCTGCAGCCTTGCTGTTTCTGAGAAAAAGATACCTCCCAGTCTCCTCGGCGGAAGTGCCGCGTGGCGCGTTCGTCTCCATTTCGTGCGGTCGTCTTCCGGATTTTGATTGATCTGGAACTGTTCTCCCCACAGGAAACAGCCTCCTCGATATTTTTATCTTTAGATTTGTGATTTATGTCACAGACTCGAATCCCAACAAATCTCTACGGTTCTCCCACGATAGCCAGATGGAGTGTTTCGGCTATGAAACGCTCTTAAAGGGCTTGTACGTGAGAGCGGTTCTCCNNTGTTCAGAGTCTTCGGACTGGCTGCTGCGGCAGGGGGTGCGGTAAATGTGCGCTGACCAGATTCCCCAGCCACAGACCACGCGCCGCCGCGCCATTGGAATCTTCCTCGGCGGCGGCCTGCTTGCCTCTTTGGCGTCTTTTCTCTATCCCGTGCTGCGATTCCTTGTCCCCCCGCCGGTGGTCGATCTTGGCGGCGACGAGGTGATCGCCGCCAAGATCGGGGATCTGAAGCCGAATTCCGGGGAGATTTTCCGTTTCGGCAGCCGTCCCGGCCTGTTGATCCTCCAAAGCGACGGCGCCTATCGCGCCCTCTCCGCCACCTGTACCCACCTTGGCTGCACGGTGCAGTATCGCCCCGATCTGCGCGAGATCTGGTGTCCCTGCCACAACGGAATCTACAACCTCAATGGCGGCAACGTCTCCGGTCCTCCGCCAAGACCGCTCGATGTCTTCGATGTCCACCTGCGCGGCGACGAGATTGTCGTCAGCCGGAAACGGGAGGCGTAGCCGTGTTCGCTGCCCTTATTCGCTGGCTTGATGAACGGCTTGATCTGGACGGCCTCATTGCCCCGTTCCGCCACAAGACCGTCCCTACCCATCGTCTCTCCTACTGGTACTTCTTCGGCGGCATCACCCTTTTCCTCTTCATTATTCAGGTGCTCACCGGCATCCTGCTGCTCCTCTATTACCGCCCCGGCGCCAACGAAGCCTTCGAAAGCGTGCAGTACATCATGACCCGGGTCCAGTTCGGCTGGCTGATTCGTTCCATCCACTCCTGGTCGGCCAACCTCATGATCTTCACCGCCTTCGTCCACATGTTCAGCGTGCTGTTTCTCAAGGCCTATCGCAAGCCCAGGGAGCTGACCTGGGTCACCGGCATGATCCTGCTCTTGCTGGTCATGGGATTCGGCTTCAGCGGCTACCTGCTGCCCTGGAACAAGCTGGCCTTCTTCGCCACCACGGTCGGTACCCAAATGGCCGGGCAGGTTCCGTTCATCGGCCAGCCCTTGATGATCTTTCTCCGCGGCGGTCCACAGGTTACCGGCGCCACGCTGACCCGCTTCTTCGGATTCCATGTCGCCGTTTTGCCCCTCATCGCCGTCGTCCTCATTGCCATCCACCTGTTTCTGGTCCAGCGCCAAGGCATGAGCGTCCCCCCCAAGACCGAAGCCGCGTGGACCGCGAATCCCGCTTTGCGCCGGGAGATGAAATTCTTTCCCAACTTCCTGTTGCGCGAATTGATGGCCTGGTACGTCGCCATCGGCGCGCTTGGCGCGCTCGCTGCCCTCTTCCCGTGGAACCTCGCTGTCAAGGCAGATCCTTTTGCGTCTGCCCCGGCGGGAATCAAGCCCGAGTGGTACTTCCTCTTCATGTACCAGACGCTCAAGCTCATTCCCTCCAAAGTGTGGATCGTCGACGGCGAGGTTTTGGGCATACTCGGTTGCGGTCTGGCCGGCCTGTTCTGGCTCCTGCTGCCCTTCTTTGAGAGTGACAAAGCCGGGCGCACCAGGGCGTGGATCACCGGCATTTCCATCTTTGCTCTTGTTTACATGATCGGTATGAGTGTCTATGGCTATATTGCGAAATAAGCTCCGTCGGTCCGTCGCTGCCCGCTTTGCCTGGCTGGCCGGGTTCCTCGCGCTCGCGGCCTGCCTCGGTTACGGGCAAGCCGTGAACTCCTGCCTCGATTGTCATTCCGCCCAGGACGGCCGCCTGCAAGTTACCCCGGAAAAGTTCAGTCAGGACATTCACGCGCAAAAAGGCCTCGCCTGCACCAGTTGCCACGGCGGCGACTCCTCCAGCTACGATCCTGATCAGGCCATGAGCCGCAAGGCCGGCTGGAAGGGCAAGGTCGATCGCAAGCAGATTCCGCAGTTGTGCGGCTTTTGCCACTCCAACCCAGCCCTCATGCGCACGTACGATCCCAGCCTCCGCACCGATCAGCTCGACCAGTACCACACCAGCATCCACGGCAAGCGCCTCGCCGCCGGTGACACCAAGGTCGCCGTCTGCATCGACTGCCACAGCGTCCACGACATCCGCCCGCCCAGCGATCCCCGTTCCACCGTCAACCCCGTCAACGTGGCCAAGACCTGCTCCCGCTGCCACTCCGACGCCGCTTACATGAAGTCCTACGGCATCCCCACCGATCAATTCGCCAAATACTCGACCAGCGTTCACCACGACGCCCTCGCCGTCCGCGGCGACCTCAGTGCGCCCACCTGCACCACCTGTCATGGAAACCACGGCGCCGTCCCCCCCGGCGTCGACAAGGTTCAGAACGTCTGCGCCAACTGCCACGTCTTCCAGGCCCAGATGTACGATAAGAGTTCCCATTTCAAGGCCTTTCAGGATAAGGGTCTTCCCGGCTGCGTCGTCTGCCACAGCAATCACGGCATCCACCATCCTTCGGATGCAATGCTGGGCACCGGCCCCGCCGGCGTCTGCATGAGGTGTCACGCCCCCGGCGACCATTGTGATCGCGCCAGGGTCGCCATTCTGGGCAATCTCACCGAACTCAACCAGTCCATCGACAGCGCCGACCAGTCCCTCCGTCTCGCCGAGTCCGCCGGCATGGAAGTCAGCGAGGCGCGCCTCAGCCAGGATCAGGCCCGCGACGCCCTCACCAAGGCCCGCGTCACCATCCACAGCTTCCAGATCGCTCTTGTCGATCAGGACATTCAAGCCGGCATGAAAATTGCCGCCGCAAACCTGAAAGCTGGGAAGAATGCGATGGTTGAGCGCAACCATCGCCGCATCGGGCTCGGCATATGTCTCATCTCCATCGCGATCATGCTGGTTGGGTTGTGGCTGTACATCAGGAATTTGGAGAGTTAGATCCACGGCTGCAAAAAGCTTGAGGCGTAGCTTTCGGACGGCGGATAGGCCACATCTGAAATCAGGGTAACCCAGGTCTCGCTCTTGAGACTGGGGAAAGCGTGTGGCAACCCGGAATGTTGAGCCTCAGTTGACGTAAACAGGCCCATGCGCTCAGCGAGCCGTTCCGCCGTTTCTTCCGGGTTCCGTGCGGTCAGCAAACAGGAAGTTGGGACACCAATCCCGCAATCTCCGGTTTGCCCGTGATTCAGGCAGAATCGGCAACGCACTCTTGCGGAACTCCAACTCCTGCAAACCATCCCCCGGACATTGCAGATGCGCGTAGTCGCAGCGGGCGCCGTTCCGACTACGCATCTGAAACTTGTGCATCAAAAACAGGATTCAATTCTCTGTGTGAACGGCACAGGGCTCAGGCATGTCTGCTCCACCGTTGCCATCACACGCAGCCTGCCCCATGCCTGGCTGGAATTCGATATCCCACACTGGCGATTTGAGTTCCGGCATCGGGGTTGCATGAAACAGCTTCATGCACTGCCTGGCCGTCCACCGAGCCCATCGCTTGGACTTCTTCCTGCGGACGCTATCCGTCGAGATTCCAGTGCCCGCATACATCTGCCGGTAGAGCTTCGAAAGGAGGATAAAAGCGATCCTGGCCCGCAGATTTGGCGTACAGGCCGACCGCTGCCAGGTAGGGTGCCAACTATAAAACCTGTCCCAAGCCTTCTGAGTGCGTTCCCGAATCTCATCCGAGCTCATCGAAGGGTGTGGCGTAAACATCTTGGGACGAATATCGGATGGAATCATCCAGTACCGGGTGATCGGCACACCGCCCACCAGCGTGGGATTCTTGGCTTGCTCCTTTTCCCAGCGCGCAAAATCAACCGTGCCCGGAAACGGCGTCATCGTTACGAACTGGGCAAAGGTTATTTCCGCCTTCAGCGCCATCTCCGCTGTCGCATCGAACGTTGACGGGGTGTCCGTCGGCAGCCCAAAGATGAAGGAGCCAAGCACGTGGACGCCATGCTGTTTAAACGTCTTCAACTGCTTCACCAGCGCGTCGCCAGAGCAGTTCCAGTCCTTGAAGACAGCTTTGAGCCCCTCCGGCGTTACCGCCTCGATCCCCACCAGAGCCCCCTTGATATTGGCTTTACGCATCGCGTCCAGAAATTCGCCGTCCTCCGCCGCCTCCATCGTCATCTGGGTGAAGAACACCATGTCTTTCGGAAGCTTTGCCATCTCTTCCATCAGCTGGAAACGCTCTGTGCGGATGGACGTCAACTCTTCAAGCTTGGCAATATTGTTTTGCTCCCGGGCCAGCCGAAGATCGGTCAACGTCACCGGATAGAAGTTATCGTCGGCGAGAGCTATGAATCGGAAACCCATCCGCCGCAGAGTCGCGATTTCATCAATCACCCTCTGATACTGCCGTTGCCGTGGCTGCTGCCCATCGGTCCGCCAAACGCTACAAAAGGAGCAACGCTTCGGGCATCCGCGAATGGTCTGCACCGAGGCCCACATATACTTATTGGCTGGCATCAGATCCCATCGCGCCGCCAGAAACTGGCTGCCTTCAATTCGTCCGCCCTCATAGATCGAGTCCAGCTTACCCGCGATGCAATCCATCACGGCCTTGCCCCACGCTATATCGCCATCCCCCTTCACCACGGCGTGAGCCGCTCCGAGTTCCAGTACCTCTTCCGGATACAGCGTAGCGTGAATTCCGCCATAGATTACCCACGCGCCCCGCCTACGTGCCATTTGCCCGACCTGATATCCGCGCAGGGCATTGCCCGTATGAACGCTGATGCCGACAATATCTCCCGGCAGGATGCTCTCCGGAACAATCTGTTCCAGCGACTCATCGACAAGAATGGGATCTCCCGCCGCTCGGGGTGTCGCAGCAGCAAGAACAAACAGCCATCGTGGCGTAATGACAGCTGTACCAAAAGAATTGTTACTTGGATTTACGAGATGCACCCTCATAGAGGTCCCGACCTTTCTAGGTTAAAGTACCGTGGCTTCGGAGAGCATCTCGCAACTATGACAAATCTTTTGCCGACGCGCGCATCTGCACCCTGGCCGGCGACGAAAATAACCAGTCTATGCTCTTCATCATACCATTATGTGTGATGAACAGCAGTATCGAATTTTTGGGAACAAGCGAGAAAGAGGCTTGCAGGAAGTGCCTGACCTGGTTGTGGGCGGATTGTCAGCAATCCACAACTTTGGGCGCCTCTGGGGGCTCCCCGCTCCCAACCGGCAATTCCGGGGGGACCGAGCACCGGGTACGGTCCAAGTTGCCCGGCATCCACCCAGAACTCGGAAAAGTGGAGATTTCAATCGTCAGTGGCTGCGGGCCCTCAATGAGTGCCTTGGCGATTTGTTGACAACGGACAGCCAGGTCTGCGGTACAACCGCTGGCCGCAGTATTGTGTAAAAAGGGAGGGATTTTCTTTCCCGTTTGCGGGTGTGCGATCGGCAATGATATTGGACAATGGAGCGCCTGTCCGGCGGCTTCCAGCTCTATGCCGGAAGCCGGCAGGTGAGCGACAGCCGGTAGTCGCATCCGCCTGAAGCGGCATTACACTGGATCGGGCGGGTTCCCCCGTATTCCCGTGGCGTTTTTCCAGAGGCCCTGGCCGGCATTCCATCCGCATTGCAAAGTGAGGGTTACGACCTTTTCCCGGCGAAATGGCCGTTTGGCAGCAGCGATTCCGATGGAAAACCGAGGCAGAAATGCGATAAACTCCAGTCCCAGTCTCGTGTTCGTGCTCGCGCGTTTTCCGCATACGGATTGTGGGGTGAACAAATGCCGATCAAATTGACAGTCAACAACGTGGTCGCGACGGTGGATGTGCCGCCGGATACGCCGCTGCTTTGGGTGCTGCGCGAGGTGCTGAACCTCACCGGCACCAAGTACAGCTGCGGGATCGGGGTTTGCGGCGCATGCACGGTGCTGGTGGGCGGCCGCGCGGTGCGCTCCTGCATGACGCCCGTGGGGGCCGTGGGGAGTGAGACAGTCACCACCATCGAAGGGCTTTCGCCGGATGGCCTGCATCCGGTTCAGGCGGCCTGGGAGGCGCTGGACGTGCCGCAATGCGGTTACTGCCAGGCCGGCCAGATTCTGTCTGCCACCGCGCTGCTGGCGCGCACACCTCATCCTACGGATGCGGAGATCGATGCCGCCATGAGCGGCAACCTGTGCCGCTGCGGAACGTATCCCCGAATTCGTCAAGCAATCCATCAAGCGGCAAACGCGGGGCAGGCAACTGAAGCGGGCGCGCGAGCCAGCGAGAAGTAAGGGGGCGTCCATGCAACTCAACCGCCGATCATTTTTGCAGATGATTGCCCTGGCGGGCGGAGGCTTTGCGCTTGACCTCTACGACAGGCCATGGGCCGTTGCACAGGGGTCGGGAAGCCCCCCGGATCTGACGCCGCGCGCGTTCATCCACATTGCGCCTGATGGCGCGGTAACCATCATGGCCAGAAATCCGGAGATCGGGCAGGGCGTGAAGACCATGCTGCCCATGCTGATTGCCGAGGAACTGGACACCGACTGGAAAGATGTGCGCGTGGAGCAGGCAGATCTGAACGAGGCCATTTACGGTCCGCAGTTTGCCGGCGGCAGCATGGCCACGCCGACGGGCTGGGAGCCGATGCGGCAGGTGGGCGCGGCGGGCCGGCAGATGCTGGTGGCCGCGGCGGCGGGAAACTGGGGCGTGCCCGCGGCGGAGTGCACAACGCAGGCAGGGCGGGTGCTGCACGCGGCTTCAGGCCGGTCGGCCGGGTATGGCGAACTGGCTGCCAAGGCGGCCACGCTGACTCCGCCGGCGCTCGACGCGGTCAAGCTGAAGAACCCCGGGGACTATCGCATCATCGGTAAGTCTCAGGCCGGCGTTGACACCCACGCGGTCGTTGCCGGCAAGCCGCTGTTCGGCATTGATGTCACCCTGCCCGGCATGGTTCATGCAGCAATCGAGAAGTGCCCGGTCTTTGGCGGCAAGGTGAAGAGCGCGAACCTCGAGCAGGTAAGGAAGCTGCCCGGCGTACGTCAGGTTCTGGTGATCGAAGGCAGCCTCGCGGCCGAGCCGGTGGTGAGCTCCGATCCGGGGATGGAGCCGGGCGTGGCGATTGTGGCCGATACCTGGTGGCAGGCGCAGCAGGCCCGCAAGAGCCTGAAGGTGGATTGGGACATTGGCCCCGGCATCACCCAGAGCAGCGAGAAAATTGCGCGGCGCGCCGAGGAGCTTTTGAAGGCTCCGCCGGCTAACACCGTGCGCAGCCATGGCGACGTGGAGGGCGCGTTCAAGTCTGCCGCCAAGGTGGTAGAGGCCGTCTACTCCTACCCGTTCCTGGCACATGGGACGCCGGAGCCGCAGGGCTCCACAGCGGTGTACAAAGACGGCAAGCTGGAGATCTGGGGCACCAGCCAAGCGCCCGGCGGAGGCCGCAGCCTGGTGGCGCGCGAACTGGGCATTCCGGAGAGCGCAATTACGGTTCATATGTGCCGGACAGGCGGCGGCTTCGGGCGGCGGCTGATGAACGACTACATGGTGGAAGCGGCGTGGCTGGCCAAGCAGGTTGGCGGACCGGTGAAGCTGCTGTGGGCGCGCGAGGACGACATTGCCCACGACCCGTACCGGCCAGCCGGAACTCATGGGCTCAAAGCCGGGCTGGATGCGCAGGGTAAGCTGGTGGCCTGGCGGCAGCACCTGATTACCTTCGGCGAGGGGAAACACTATGCGCCCAGCGCGGGCATCAGCGCCGCCGAGTTCCCTGCCGGCCGCGTGCCAAACTATGCGCCGCATACCTCGACAATGCCGCTGTGGCTGCGTACTGGCCCGCTGCGTGCGCCGGGCGACAACGCCCTTGCGTTTGTCGGACAGTCCTTTCTGGACGAGGTAGCCGTGGCTGCCGGGCGCGACCCGCTCGAGTTCCAGCTGGAACTGCTGAGCGCCACGCCGGTGCCGATGCCCGCCGGCGAGGGCCGTCCGAGGGGCAGACCGTTCGATTTCACCCTCAATGCCGGCCGGCTGAAGGGAGTGCTGGAACTGGTGGCGGAGAAATCCGGCTGGGCCAGCCGCAAGCGCGCGGCGGGCAGGGGGATGGGCATCGCTGGCTGGTTCAGCCACCAGGGCTATTTCGCCGAAGTGGCGGAGGTGAGCGTGGACAGCAAAAACCGGGTGACGGTGAACCGGGTGTGGGTGGCCGGGGACATAGGCAGCCAGATCATCAATCCGCAGGCAGCCGAAAGCCTGGTTTACGGCGGCATTCTGGACGGCCTGAGCCAGATGGCGCAGGAGATCACGCTGGCCGATGGGCGCGTGCAACAGACCAACTATCACCAGTACCCACTGCTGCAGATGCGGCAGACGCCGGCCATCGAGGTGTACTGGCGGACGACGCCCTACTCGCCGACCGGGCTGGGCGAGCCTATGCTGCCGCCAATTTTGCCGGCGGTGGGCAACGCCATCTTTTCCGCCATGGGCAAGAGAGTTCGCGCCCTGCCGCTGGCGCGAAGCGGGTTCAGTTGGGCTTGAAAATCTCCTGGCAGGAGATTGCGAGGAGGAGGCGCGCACCTCGCGCAGTGGCCGCGCAGAGGCCGCGGTAAAGGACTTCTGAATCTCCGCGACCTTGAAGCGACAGGCTCCAGACTTGCCGATTCATGCCGCAAATTCCTGTCAACGTCCCCAACTCGAAGCGATCGCCAGACTTCTTCACTGCCAGGCTTCTTCACTGATTGACCGGGGTGTTGGAATGGATGGTCTGAATGGTTAACCCTGCAATTGTGATCGCGGCACTCCTCACGCTGGCGCCATTTCTGGCGGCGGCCTTTTGGACGTATCGGCTGGCTGGGGTGACGGACGCGCTGCCGGTGTGTGTGCGGCTGCTGGCCCCAGCTATTCTGTGTGTGCCCTATCTGCTGGTTGCGTGCTCCTCCGGAATCTTTCGCTGGGGATGGTTCGTAATGTACGCGCTGCTTCCGATTGCGGTCGCGGTGTTGATGGATCAGGCCCGGCGCATCGATCCCGGACAACACGGCAACTTGCGCGACTTTCTGGTTCTTGCTGTTTTGGGCTTGGCCGTGGATCTTCGCTGGTTTGAACCTGCCTGGCCACGGCACCTGACGGTCTTCAACAAGATACTGCTGCTGGATGCGGGAATCTATGGTTTGCAGATGATTCGCCAACTCCGTGGAACCGGATTCGACCTGCGCCTGCGTCTGCGCGATGCCGGCATCGGCCTGCGCGAGTTGATTCTCTATGTACCCATCGCGACGGTCCTCGGCCTGAGCATTGGCTTTCTCCATCTGCACGCCTCCTGGCCGAGACTGCCCCAGTTTACCGGCACATTCCTCCTCACTTTCTTCTTCATTGCCGTTCCGGAAGAGCTCTTCTTTCGCGGATGGCTGCAGAACCTGCTGGAACGGCGCATGGGACGTTCCGCGGCGCTGCTTTTCACCTCGATCCTCTTTGGCCTGGCGCATTTCAATAAGCGGGCTGTCGCGTTCAATTGGCGCTACGTGCTGCTGGCGGCCTTGGCGGGCATCTTCTATGGCCGGGCCTGGCGCCAGGAGCGACGCGTGGGAGCCTCTGCGCTTACCCATGCCGGTGTAGACACGATCTGGTCTTTCTGGCTGCGCTGAGGAGGGGGAGGATAGGTGAGATAGCCGAGCCCGACCCGCATGTGATGAACGACAGGGCCGGGAATGGTGATGGCAAGGCAGGTTCCCAGGATGGCGTGCGCCATGGCCAGCGTGTAGAGGTTGCGATAGCGAAGAAAGAGCTGACAGGATACCCATCCCCAGAGCAGCGTCAAGACCGTCAGAATGGGGTTCGGTAAGTGCACAACCGCAAACATACACGCTGCCGCCATCATCGCAGTCTTCCTGTCGGGGAGCAGCCGCAACAAGCGCAGAAGGAAGAAACCCAGCAGCAGAAACTCTTGCAGAAACGCCCAGATGGCATAACCACAGCAGCGCTTGACGAACAGGGCGGCATAAGCCGGCGTGTGCAGGGTTTGCAGCCGGCTAGCGAGGAGGCCAGCGGAAAATGCCAGCAGAAACGCTGCGCCGACCACCCAGAGCGAACGGAGAAAACCCGTGCTGCTCATGCCCAGCGTGCTCCACCCGTCGAAAGAGAGCCGGGTAGCCAGCAATACCCATGCCAGTGCGGCCAGGGAGAGAAGTTCTTGCTCAGGCGGAGGCGTCCAGATCGCCAGCAGAATGAGGCCATAGGCAACGGAAAGCTCAAGGCGATCGCGCCTCCTGCGCCCAGAGGCAACGGCATTTCTATTGCCGAAAGGAACCGGTTTGTCTGGCGGTATGCGAGACATATTGGTGCTCGCGAGCGGGAAAATGGTTCGCCGCCTTGCGCTCATTGTATTCATAAAGCCTGCATCAAGGGCATGGCGGAAATGGAGGGATTGTTGCTGCAAACAGGCTTTCCATACAGCTGCGGGAGAAGGACTCGATCTTGATCGGGAAGATTGCGCAGGATTTGCCGATACACGAATTGGCGAAGCGTGCGTGCCTGATCGTGGTTTGGCCAAGACGATGCCTGGCCTCTGGATCGGGAGAATAAGGTGCGGTTGCCGACGATCCGCTCGGAACTGAAAGATACGGACCTCGCCCCCAACTTTCAAACCGATTCCTCGCTGAATGGTAAGGCGATTTCGCGCCAATGCTATCTCTTTCTTGCGGTCTCCCATCAAAGGTCCGAGCAGGTTACCAGCGCGAGGTCGGCCCGGTCTCCTGGCGGGCTACAGCATTTTCACTTCTGCTCTTTACAGAAACCTCACACTCAAGTGGATTTTTCCTCAACGGGGCCCCCGCGGACAGGTCTTCGTCCGTGGGGTGGAAGTAAAAGCCACCTTCAATGCAGTAGTAGAGTCAACATGTGAAGTGAAAAATGCGCTAAAATGCTGCAACGCCGGCCAAGAGCCGTTTATATCCAGCACAATCTTGATGCTGGACTGCCCGGTTCCGATAAGATGGTGCGGAGGCTATCGGCGCTTAACCACGACAAGGGACAAAATATGAGCACCCCTTGGGCAACAGGGATGAAGGCCACCTCCATCGAAAAGCCGGCGCGGCTGGTGCCGACCCTCGTGGGCGCAATTCTTGGCTGTGGTGGCTGGGTGCTAAGCCGCGGCGCCAACGATGCCGGCACAGTGAACATCTTGTTTGAGTTCGAACGGCAAGCCTGTGTGGAGATTTACACCGTGTTAGCCGCCACCGGGGTGGAACTGAGCCAGAGCGGCCACCTCTGGTTTACCGAACTTTGCCAGTGCACTCGCGACAATCGACAGCATTGCGGCACGGAGATCGTCAGCGTCGAGTTGGAGATTCAGACCTTCCCGCAGGAGATAGTACTTGGATCACGGACAGGGCTGGTTACGTAAATTGTGCGGCCGTCTTCACGCCAAAGAGGGCTTGGCCCTGCCGGCGCCTGCACAAACAATGCCGAAGCTTCCCGAGGTTCTCTGCGAGGTCCACCAGAGCCTTGTTGCAATCCCCGCACTGTCCGTACCGTGGCCAATTGCTGAGTACCAGCACGCTGGCAGTTGTGCCTGTTCACCTCGGGGCCTAATTCTGCGTTGCCTTGATAGGAGTACCTTCCAATGAGCGAAGCGGCCTCTCGAATCGCAATTCTCAAGACGGACATCACAACCCTGGCCATTGACGCCATCGTCAACGCCGCGAACTGCTCACTGCTTGGTGGCGGAGGGGTCGATGGGGCCATCCATCGCGCTGCCGGCCCGGAACTTCTCAGCGAGTGCCGCCTGCTCCACGGCTGCCAGACCGGCCAGGCGAAACTGACCAGGGGGTATCGCCTGCCCGCCAGATTTATCATTCATACCGTTGGCCCGGTGTGGCATGGCGGAGAACACGGAGAACCGGAGCTGCTTGCCAGTTGCTATCGTTCCTGTTTTGCGCTCGCGCGCAGCCACGGCCTGCGGACGCTGGCCTTCCCAGCCATCAGTTGCGGCGTCTACCGCTTTCCC